>DATDWM010000032.1:0-17421 GCA_036517375.1 Minisyncoccota bacterium | reverse complement strand
TCTTTGGTCGGCGCAGTGGCAGTGGCGCTTGCACTTGCAGTGGCAGTGGCGCTTGCAGTAGTCCCGTTCGGGCAGCTACCGCTCGCGCTCGCCGTCGCGCTCGCCGTCATGGTGACGGTAATGTCTACCACCGGCGTCGGGCCGATTGGCGACTCACAGTTCTCGCACTTCCGGTTGCATCCGGCGACAGTCGCCAGAGCAACAAGAACGCACATCATCCTAATTACCTTTGTCATGATACTCTTCCTTTTCCTGCGCCGGCATGGCGCTCGTTTTGCGCCGCCATGGCGCGAGATCCAAAAACATGTTGTCAAAGTCCGAAAATCTTCCCAAGTATTGTATCAGATTATGATATAAATGTCAAGGAGACCATTGACAGTCCCTATACCCCATGCTATTGACATAAAAACTCTAATATGCTAGTATCCACGAATATTGATTACAAGTTTAAATAGTAAATGTCAAGGGAGATACTTGACACATAAAGTGTTCTATGATAGAATATAAAGATAACATTATTAAGATTATTAATTTAGAAAAGAAAAATATGAAAAACGCACAAACAATGTTTGCAAAAGGTCTAAAGAAATTCACCATAATAGGTCTAGTTATAGGGTTTTTGCTAGCTCCCCTATCACAAGCTAACGCTCAGTCTTATAGCTCATATAATGGAGCATATGGCGATGATGTATTATTAGTTTCTGTAGCTATCATAGCTTCTCCGGATACATCTTGCCCAGGTGAACCAGCAAATCTAAGCTGGTCATCCACAGATGCTACAAGCATTTCTATAAATCAAGGAATAGGAAATGTTAGTCCTTATGGTGAGCGCACCGTTTCTCCAACCAAGACTACTACTTACACTATAACTGGTACCAATTCTACTGGTGGCTTCGGTTCTGCTTCTGCAACAGTTTATGTAAAGAGCTCATGCTCTGGTACTCCTCCCCCACCTCCATCTAACGATGACGTAACAGTAAACATTACTGCAGACGATACAAGTATTTCTTACGATGACAGTACTACAATACGCTGGACATCTGACAATGCTAACTCTTGTACTGCAAGTGGCGGCTCAAATAACTGGTCAGGTAGTAAGAATACTTCTGGTAGTTTTAATACTGGAGACCTAACATCTGACAAAACTTATTCTATCTCATGTTCCAATTCGAGTGACTCTGCAAGTGATTCAGTAACAATCAATGTGGGTGATGACGACGATAATAACAACAACGATGAAGAGCCTGACGTCACAACTCGAAGCGCAACCAGTATTGAAGAAACAAGCGCAGTACTCCGAGGTGAAGTAGATGCTAATGGTGCTTCTACAGATGTTTGGTTCGAATATGGTAGAGATCGAGACGATCTAGATGAAGAAACCAGGGATGAATCAGTAGGCTCTAGAGACAACGAGGACTTTGATATTCGTATCTCTGGACTACGCCGAAATACTACTTATTATTTCCGCGCAGTAGCAGAGAATAGTGAAGGTGAAGATAAAGGAAGTATCTTGTCCTTTAGAACTGATGACGATGATGATAACGATGATTCAGATTTTTCTAACCTAAGTGCAGTTACTACCCCAGCAACATTCATTGGCAACACCAGCGCTCAGTTGAATTCTCTAATCTTAACTAGCGATGATGACGCGAACGCTTGGTTCGAATGGGGTCCAAGTCTAAACCTTGGTAACAGAACTTCACAATCTAACATTAGATCTAATCAATCTGTTATACACACCAGCACCCTGACAGGTCTTGTGCCTGGAGTTACTTATTATTTCCGCGCAGTAGCGGAAGATGGAGATAGGAGAAACATAGGGTCTATCTTAAACTTTACAACCAGCCGAAGCACAACTATCTTTACTCCTCCAACAGTAGTACGTAACACCACAACTGTTATAAACAACGGCACTGGTATAAATTCCCTTGTCATGCTGACCATTGACGGCGGATCAGAATTTATCACCAACAACGAACGCCGTGAATACCACGTTACTTGGAAAAACATTAGTTCTCAGATACTAAAAGACGTTGTAGTACGAGTAATCCTACCTAGGACTATGAGTTTCGAAGCGGCAAGTAAGGGCTCATTCTCAAATAATGAGAACACCCTTTCTTATGAAGTAGAAACTCTTCGTCCAGGGGACGACGGTGAGCTTTCCCTAGTAGCATTTACTGGTAACGACCTACAAGAAGGTGAACTAGTAGTGGTGGTAGCAAATCTTGTTTACACTACTCCTTCAAATGTTCAAGGTGACGCGTTAGCGTATGCTACGCACCAAGCCTACATCGGTGGTTCTGTACTTGGAGCCAACGCCTTTCTAGCTGGTTTCTTGCCTGACAGTCTCTTCGGATGGCTTCTACTTCTTATCCTCTTGCTCATCCTTATACTTCTAGGTAAGTACCTATTAGATCAGCCGGAACGAAACAGAGTAATATACATGCCTCCACACGGAGACAACAAGCCTCTGTAAAAAAATCTTAAAAATAAAAAGCCTCAAATATACCATAGAAAAATTCTATGGTATATTTGTATTATGAAAAAAGTTTTTCTGTCACTTTTTGTAATAGGAAGCTTCGGTCTATATATAATATATTATGGGCGAGATAAAAGCGTAAATCTAGCCACCCCTCAGTCCCTACCCAGCCCGGACGATACTGTGCCAGGGACATTTAAAAATGGAGAATACACGGGCAACAGAGCAGATGCCTACTATGGGTATATTCAGGTAACAGCGGTAATTAAAAACAACAAGCTAGCCGACGTGGCCTTCCTGGAATTCCCAAATGACACAGATAATTCAGTAGCTATTAGTGCCTACGCTATGCCCATACTTAAAACCGAGGCCATCCGCGCGCAAAGCGCAGAAGTGGATATAGTTTCTGGAGCAACTGATTCAAGCAAGGCCTTCAGAGAGTCATTAGCAGATGCCCTCTTACAAGCAAAATGAAACAAGAAAAAATACTAATGGGCATGACCATAAAAATACAGATCGAAGATAGAGGTGTAACACCTGGGATATTTGAAAAAGTATTTTCTTACTTTGAAAGTATAGACAATAAGTTCAGCACTTATAAGGAAGATAGTGAGATCTCTAAAATAAATAATGGGTCTATAAAACCAGAAAATTATAGCAAGGAAATGGCGGAAATATTATCCCGCGCCGAAAAAACTAAAAAAGAAACAAATGGCTATTTCGACATTCGAACTAGAAATAACACTCTAGACACTTCTGGCCTCGTTAAAGGCTGGGCTATCAAGGAAGCGAGCAATATATTAAAGAGTGCTGGGTTTAAAAATTTCTATATTGATGCCGGCGGTGACATTGAAGCCTGTGGCAAAGGTCCTAATAAAGAACCATGGAGAGTGGGTATCAGAAACCCTCTGAACGTAGCGCAAATTGTCAAAGTTTTATCTATCGAAGATAAAGGCATCGCAACCTCTGGCACTTATGTAAGAGGTCAGCATATTTACGACCCCAGTAGTAGAGCAGAGCTCACTACGGGGCAGGTCCCAAAAAAGAGTGAGATACTTAGTCTGACTGTGGTGGGACCAAATATCTATGAAGCGGATCGCTTTGCCACTGCGGCCTTCGCAATGGGCAGAGATGGAATACTTTTTATTGAAAGTAAGCCCGGACTCGAAGGCTATATGATTGATGAGGGCGGAGTGGCTACTATGAGTAGCGGATTTATAAATTATACTTTCGTCACGCCCTAATGGACGATTGCGCGACATAATTTCGCTAAATCAAATGCTGACACTTATAGATAATTTCCTAAATAAAATTACAATGTACCGCTTGGTACTCTATGTACTGCTTGGCATGGTATTGGGTGGAGTCGTACTTTCCTTCTTTAATGCCCTACCCTTCAATGCCTTATATTTTATTTTGAGTCTGGTGTTTATTACGATCATTTGTTTCCTCGCCAATTTAATATTTGCTCGTGTCTTCCACGCGGAGACAAATGCAGAATCTTTCTACATCACTGCTCTCATTCTGACTCTTATCTTAAATCCGATTAAAGACTTAACTGACGTTTCTTATTGGGGATTTTTATTTTGGGTTTCGGTCTGGTCTATGGCGTCTAAATATATCTTTGCCATAGGTAAGAAACATATTTTTAACCCGGTTGCCTTCGCGGTGACCCTCTCCGCCCTTACTCTCAACCATTCCGCCAGCTGGTGGATAGGCACCCTGTACATGCTGCCGTTCGTGGTGGTCGGAGGGATTTTAATAACGAGAAAAATACGAAGATTCGACCTAGTGCTTACTTTTATCGTCATCTCGCTAATCACAATTATTGCTCAAAGATTTTCTCTCGCTTCTGACTGGGAGGGTGTGCTAAACACTGGCATGAAGGCAGTTTTCTATTCCCCGCTCCTATTCTTTGCCACCATCATGCTAACCGAGCCCTTAACTACTCCACCAGCTAAAATCCCCCGCATGACTTATGGAGCGATCTCGGGCTTCCTATTCTCCCCTTTCGTGCACATTGGCTCCATCTATTCTACGCCAGAACTCGCCTTGCTCCTGGGTAACATATTTTCTTATTTTGCCAGTCCGAAACAAAAACTTATACTAAAACTAAAAGAAAAAATAAAAATTGCAGACTCTGTATATGACTTTATCTTTGTGAATGAAAAGAAATTTAACTTCAAGCCAGGGCAATACCTGGAATGGACCTCAAGTCCAAAAGGTGCCGACACTAGAGGTAATAGAAGATATTTCACCATCGCTTCTTCCCCTACGGAAGAAGACATCCGCCTCGGTGTAAAGTTCTACGATGGTGGCAGTAGTTTTAAAACTAAACTCCTAGCCATGAAAAAGGGAGACACAGTGGTCGCCTCCCAACTCTCAGGGGAATTTATAATGCCGCACGATCCTAAAATAAAGCTCGCCTTCCTTGCCGGCGGCATCGGCATCACCCCGTTTCGGAGCATGCTCACTTATTTACTAGACCGAAAAGAAGAGAGAGACATCGTCATGCTGTATTCGAACCGCACTCCCAAGGATATTGCTTATGAGAGCACTATCAGCCGCGCCGAAGTAGAATTAGGCCTTAAGAATATTTACACCATCACTGATACTGAAGAACCCTTACACGCCTGGTCTGGTAAAGTAGGATTTATAAATGAAGAAATGATTAAGGAAGAAATTCCTGATTACCCAGAAAGATATTTTTATATCTCTGGCACACAAAACATGGTGGTAGCTTTTGATAAAATGCTGAAAAAGCTCGGAGTACCGAAAAACCACATAAAGAAAGACTTTTTTCCGGGCTTCGTTTAATGCTTGACAAATGGCTCCTTGGTATGCCATACTTATAAGACAAAGTAGGTAAGAGGAAGAGTCGATTTCTTAAGCACACCCATTTGTATTTAACAATTTAACTAAAAAAATCAATGACTGGTACAATAAAAAGATTGACTGACAAAGGTTTCGGCTTCATCACTGCAGAAGGGCTACAGAAGGATTTATTCTTCCACAGCAACTCTTTGGTTGGCGTAACTTTTGACGAGCTCAAAGAAGGTGAGTCTGTTTCTTTCGAAACTGAAGAGTCACCAAAGGGATTGAATGCTACGAACGTACAACGCGCGTAACATCTTATCCAACAAAAAACCACCCGAGAGGGTGGTTTTTTGTTTTCCAGTTTTTATTCTTATTTTATTCTTGAGTAAACTCTTCACCTTTGGCCCATTTCTTAACTATCTCGTAATCCGTCTCTCCGCAGATAAATTTCTGAGTTTTTGTATTAAAGAAAAATGGCACTCCCCCGCAAAATCCCTTGTCTAGTTCGAGCAAACGCTTTTCATTTTCTTTATTGTGCCAGCATTCTAATTTTTCTACTTGCATCCCCTCTTCTTTCTCGAGCCTCTCTATAAGCTCATGCATATGCTCACAGTGTGGGCACTCCGTTCCATAAAATTCTAATAGGTGTGACATTTATAACGTGGAATTACTTTACCAATTTTGCTAAGCGAGATTTCTTGCGAGCAGCGTTATTTTTCTTGATGATGCCAGTTTTGAAAGCCTTGTCTATTGCCTGATATGCGGAACTGAGCATTTTCGTTGCGCCAGCCTTGTCTGTCTTGGCAAGCTTCTCAACTTTTTTAATTATTTCTTTCATTAAGCGGTTTCGGCGGTCATTAAAAGCCTTTTTTCGAAGACTTCCGCGAATGGCCTTTTTAGCTGATTTGGTTATTGGCATAGGTGTAATATAGCAGAAAAACCCAAGAAACGCAAGAAAACAACAGAAATACAAATATGGTATCATAAACATATGATCGGCAGCATACGGGGTAAAATCATACTAAAAACGGACAAATTTGTGGTCTTGGAAACGGGCGGAGTTGGATATAAAATAAGTGTCTCCCCCGATGTGCTGTCTAAGGTTAAAACAGATGTGGAAATTCTACTTTGGATTCATACCCACGTACGCGAAGACATTTTTGACTTATACGGATTTTTAGAACGGCAAGAATTGGAATTTTTCGAAATGCTAATAGGAGTATCCGGCATAGGACCCAAGGGCGCCCTCGCGATACTTGGCATAGCCTCTCTTGAAACTCTACAAAAAGCCATCAGTACCGGTGACATTTCCTACCTAACCAAGATTTCCGGAATTGGTAAAAAGACCGCAGAGAAAATAGTGATCGAGCTGCGCGACAAAGTGGGTGAAGAGGTAGGGGGTCCTGCTCTTCAAGGTGAGCTCGATGCGCTTGAAGCTCTAAAGTCCCTAGGCTATTCTCAAAACGAAGCGCGCGACGCATTAAAAAAAGTTCCCCCAGAAGGCACCACAAACTTGAGAATAAAAGAAGCTTTGAAAATTCTGGGAGGAAAATAGACCCCTGCCCTGTCCCCCTTGATAAGGGGGACCATAGGGGGTTATGATGCCAGTATGCCGGAATTACCTGAAGTAGAAAATTTAAGGCGTGGACTAGAGAAGAATATTGTGGGACAAAAAATTTTGAGCGTAAAAGTACGCAAGCCTAAACTTGTCTCCGGTAAAGGTAACACCCGAGTAGCATCGCTCAAAAAAGTAAGGGAACTTGAGCGTGGGTTAAAGAACGAAATTTTTTTAAAAATAGAAAGACGAGCTAAGAACCTTATCTTTCAGTTCCGAAGTGGTAAATTGCTATTGGGTCACCTTAAAATGTCTGGACAGTTTGTATATCGAACGAAAACTAACAAAACCCAAGTTTCTGGTGGCCACCCCATAGAAATCTCAGAAACTCAATTGCCCAATAAACATTCCCACATTATTTTCGAATTACAAAAAGGCACGCTTTACTACAACGACACCCGTATGTTCGGATATTTACTCTACTACCCCACCCTTAAATCTTTCGAGCAAGAAAATCACTTTGCTCTATTAGGCCTAGAACCACTAGACAAAAACTTTACTTTGGAATATTTTGAAAAGAGTTTAAGAGACAAGAAGGGCAGAATCAAAGCCATCCTTATGGATCAGAGTATCGTTACCGGCTTAGGGAATATTTATGCAGACGAAACTCTTTTTGAGTCCCGAATTCACCCGGAGAGGCCTGCCACATCTATTACACTCTCAGAAATTAAGCTTCTTCATAAAGCCATTCTGCGGATAATTAGCCGAGCCATAGAAGTTGGTGGTTCGTCTGTGGCTACCTACCGCCTAATAGACCTAAGCCAAGGAAATTATGCCAGGGAACATAAAGTTTACGGAAAAGAAGGTACTAATTGTCCACGCTGTCACCATCCGCTCAAAAAAATTCTAATTCAAACCCGTACCACTATTTTCTGTCCACACTGCCAGAAGTAAAAAGTAGGTTTTTAAGGGGAAAAATTTACTTTTTACTTCTGGCTTTATAAATTAAGTATTCGAAATAAAGAAATACCTAGCGCTACAGAAACATTAAGTGATTCCTTTTTGCCTCGCATGGGGATCTCGGCAATTACATCGCACTTTTTTAGAATATTTTTTGGTATTCCTGTTACTTCAGTGCCCACTATAAATGCATTTTTGTTTTCTAGTTTTACTTTTTTATAATCTACAGATTTTTTATCTTGCTCTATGCCTATAATCAAATATTTTTCACGTTTTAGTTTAGTAAGGAGTGAGGAAACATTTTTTACTTGCTCCCAAGCCACAAATTCTTCCGCGCCAAGCGCGGACTTAGCTAAATCTTTTCGCTTTCGCCCAAAGCGGTCTAGTGGTGCCGGAGTATACCCGCTCAAATAAATTTTATTTATTCTTACTGCATCCGCCGTCCTAAACATGGCACCCACATTTTCTACGCTTCGAATATCGTGCAGTATTAGTATATTTTCTTGTTGATTTTCCTGTTTATTTTTATTTTGCATATATGCGCGATAGCGTAAATGTGTATTATGGCTCGCCCCGCCTAGTCTAGGCGGGGTAAAAAGCTCTTACCTCTCTTTTTCTTATGGAACGCAATGGCAAACCGATGCGCCTCACTATTGGCCAAAAGTATGGACTTTTTATATTTAGCCACTAGGCTCTCTTCCCCCAGTATGGCCTTGGCCTTGTGCCTATCATCTTTTACCACAGCGACGATCGGGATGCTAATGCGCATTTTTTCAAGCACCGACCGGCCAGCATTGAGCTGTGCCATGCCTCCGTCGACTACAATAAGAGCAGGATATGCCCATTCGTTGTGGGTGAGGCGCCGCTTTAGAACTTCGATAAGCGCTCCAGTGTCATTAGCTCCACTTTGAGTTCGAATATTAAACTTTCTATACTCATTTTTATTGGCTTCACTTTCTTCGATAACGATCATAACTCCAACCATATTGTTGCCTCCCATGTGCGCTATGTCGTAGGCCTCAATGCGAGAATTAGTATCCGAGTTTACTATTCTAGATTCCGGCCGTAAAAGCGCAACGTCGTTTATATGTTGAAGCGCAAATATCTGCCTTTTGACTTCGCCGGCCTTTTCAAATTCCCTCTCCTTGGCATAAGCTTTCATTTCCTTTTTAAGATTTCTAAGAATCTGCTTTTTCTTGCCAGAGAAAAATAATTTTATATTATTTATATTCTGTAGATATAACTTTTTGTTACCTAAGTCTGGTACTAAATTTATCTGCTGATAAAATTGTATATAATTTTTACTTTTATCATCGAGGAATGGGAAAATCCGCCTGATAATATTGAGCGCCTCGCGAAGCTGTGAGCCGCTAGTGTAGGGTCCAAAAACTTTAGCATAAGGAGCACGGAAATTTTTAACCGTGTCGGAGCCCGTCGGATTTTGACGGGTAAAGTGGGAAAAATTTCCGTGTTCCTGAAGCAATTTTCCCCTAACTAAAATAACCCTCGGAAGATCTTCTTTAGTAATGCACACATAATTGAAACTTTTATCATCCTTTTCCTTAGTGTTGTAGTAAGGTTGGTGCTTTTTTATTAGGTTCGCTTCTAAAATAAGCGCCTCAAGAACGGAATCAGCCACCTCCCACTTTACCCGGTCAGCCTTGAAGGCCATGTCGAGTACGAGCGGACCCCGGGTGTGGATCAAGTCCTTACTAAAGTAACTTTTAGTTCGATCTCGGAGAGAAGTAGCTTTGCCGATATAAAGTATCTGCTTGCCTTTAAGAAAAAAATACACTCCAGGCTTATCTGGCATCTTTAGTTTTTTGAGATAGTCCAATTTCATTTTATTTCTTCAAGACTTTTTTGAGATATTTCCCAGTATAACTCTTAGCGTTGTTAGCTATTTCCTCAGGTGTACCGCGAGCGACAAGCTGACCACCGTTTACTCCGCCTTCAGGCCCTATGTCTATTACATAATCTGAACTTTTGATAATGTCTAGATTGTGTTCAATGAGTACTACGCTGTGGCCCTTACCCACAAGCTTGCTCAACACCTCTAGTAATTTATGTACATCGTCGTAGTGTAACCCCACTGTCGGCTCGTCTAACAAGTAAATAGTCTTCTCAAAATGTGGACGGAAAAGCTCACTTGAGATTTTTACTCTCTGAGCTTCCCCGCCAGAGAGAGTCGTGGCGGATTGTCCAAGTTCTAGATAACCTAGCCCTACATCGAGCAAGGTCTGTAGTCTGTCAGAAACCGCCGGAATATCTTTGAAGAATGTCAGACCTTCTTCCACTGTCATCTTTAGAACTTCATAAATATTTTTCTTTTTATATTTTACGGTGAGGGTTTCTTTATCGAAACGTTTCCCTAGGCAGACATCGCAAGTGACATACACGGTCGGCAAGAAATGCATTTCCACCGCTATCTCACCGTTACCCTCGCAGGCTTCACAGCGTCCGCCCTTCACGTTGAAAGAAAAGCGATTGGCCTTCCAGCCACGCAAGCGCGCTTCCTCTGTGGTGGCAAAAATATCTCGAATATGAGTAAATGTCCCCGTATAAGTGGCAATGTTGGACCGAGGCGTTCGACCTATTGGAGACTGGTCGATCAAGATAGCGCGTGTGAGATATTCGGTTCCGGTGAAGCTTGCGCAGTTAAAGACCTTAGCACTACGGTACTTGCGTTCATAACGAGCTTGAAGATTTTTATACAGAATTTCATACATAAAAGAACTTTTACCACTACCGGAGACTCCAGTGATGGACGTCATTACTCCGAGTGGCACTTCCACATTCATATTTTTTATATTAAATACTTTTCCACCAGCGATGCGGAGCGCGCCCTTAGCTTCCCTTCTTTTCTTGGGGACTTCTATTTTTGTTTCTCCTCGCAGGTATGCTAGTGTTCGAGAGTTGTTCGTATTTTTCTTAGCAGTTAGAAGGTCTTCTAAGTACCCCGCGGCCACAACTTCACCTCCATGCACTCCGGCTTTAGGCCCAATGTCCACAATGTAATCCGAAGCATAAATAGTATCTTCGTCGTGCTCCACCACTAAAATAGTATTGCCTAAGTCCCGCAAATTTAAAAGAGTTTTAATGAGCCGGTCGTTGTCTCGCTGATGTAGGCCTATCGTCGGCTCATCCAGCACATAAAGCGCGCCTACCAGCCTAGACCCCAGCTGGGAGGCTAGGCGTATCCTCTGCGCTTCTCCGCCGGAGAGAGTGTTGGCTTTACGAGAGAGCTGTAAATAGTCGAGCCCCACATCGAGCATGAATTCCAGCCGGGCTTCTATTTCTCGCACTACTGGCACAGATATCTCTTTCTCCTGCGCGGAGAGCTTTAGGCCTTTAAAAAATTCATGCGCATCCTTTATAGAAAGTTCCGCTAAGTCTAGAATGTTTTTCCGCGAGTGGCCGGTAGAGATGAAAACATTTAATGCTTCCGGGCGAAGTCGCGCGCCCTTACACACTTCACACACCTCATCCCCACCGAAGTATTTCGTACCAAGGCCGTTGCAAGACGGACACGCGCCATAGGGAGAGTTAAAGGAAAAGAGCCGTGGCTCAACTTCCGGAAAAGAAAAGCCGTCATTCTTGCAAGCAAATTTCGCGGACATAATAAATTCTTCTGCACCTATTTGAATAGCAACCAGTCCATCAGATTCGATCAGTGCCCGCTCCAGAGCCTCCGCGAGCCGCATACGACTACCATCTTTATTATCCGTAAATTCATGAACAGCAAAGTGATCTACTAGAATATCGATATTATGGGCTTTGTTTTTAGAAAGAGTTATTTGTTCGCGAAGCTTCTTCTTGGCACCGTCGAGCCTTATTTCCGAGAAACCTTTCCCGAGTAAATCATAAAGTAGCTGATAATACTCGCCCTTTCTGCCTCGCACGATTGGAGAGAATATACTTATTTCTGTTTCGTCCCACTCTACCCCCATTACTTTACGCTTATTCTTCTTAGAATCTGGGGAGGAAGAATTTTGAACGGTGTAGGCCCCGCCCGGTACTCCGGGAAGGGTAAAGCCGGAGAAATTCTTCCTCCCCAGATTAATTTTGTTTAAAATAAAATTTAAAATTTCTTCATTAGAAAGTTTTTTAATTTCATCCCCGCAGAGTGGGCAATGCGGATGCCCGATACGCGCATACATTACTCGTAGATAATCGTAGATTTCAGTAATAGTAGCCACGGTGGAGCGAGGATTGTTGGACCTGGATTTCTGGTCTATCGAAATAGCTGGCGAGAGCCCAGTAATTTCATCTACATCCGGCTTCGGCATTTGATTTAAGAATTGCCTAGCATAAGAAGACAGTGACTCCACATAACGGCGCTGACCTTCCGCAAAGATAGTGTCGAAGGCAAGTGAAGACTTGCCACTACCAGAAACGCCAGTAATAACCACCATCTTGTTTCGAGGCATCTCGAGGCTGATGTTCTTCAAGTTATGAGTACGAGCCCCTTTAACGGTTATTTTATCTATTTTTTTGTCTACTTTCATATAGTATATTCGTTATAACAGAATGACACCCCGCTAGTCCATTAGGGGGTGTATCTCTATTAAATTAATAACACTATAGCAGAAAAATATTTTATTTTCTAGACAGGACTACCACAGACTCCCCCATGGCATAGGGAGCCACTTGGTACTGGGTGAAATACAATTTCACTGCGTCTTTAGTGAAAGTGAAGACACTGAAATTGAGCGACTCCGGAGTTGTGCCGGCTAGCATCATTGGAATGACGGAACCTTGAAACACTTTTTCGTCATCTTTAGTTTTTACCTCAAGCTTCTTGCGGAACTGTGTGGTTAGATCTTTTCTAGAGAAATCTGAAACAGTCTTTAAATAATTCGAGTTGCCTGGAAATAAATCAGAGAGTTTTACATCTTTTTTATTTACCACATCGTAATTAAAAGAGATTAGATTTTGATATCCGTGTGCGCCACCCGTGTAGCCGCCTACGGTCACTAAGACACTAATAAATTCCTCATTTACTTGCACCGGGGTCCAGGACATGTAGAATTGGAATTTTTCACCTTCCGTTGGAAATTCGTTAATACCATCTCCTTCCGAGCTTGTTTCATATCTGGCCTTCCAACTATCTTCGGAAACTTTTTTATGCTGGGCTATGCCCGCAATAGCTAAGTCTGATATGGATTGATTAAATTCTGCTCCCGCATTTTTAAATTCTGGATAGACAACATCGAAGGTGGCGTAACTATCTGGAACTTTATATGTCCTCTCTTCCACTAAGGAAAGGTTAACAACCTTAGCCGATTCCTCCGTCTCCATATTAGCAATAGGCGTCTCTACCTCTATATTAGAATCTCTATTAGATTTAACTAAAAAATACCCTCCCAGAACTAACGCCAGAATAAGTAAACCAGAGAATATCGGGGAAGATTTGATTCTTTTCATCTAAATATTATATCACACAAAAATCACTCCTCTTTCTTCTCTAAATGAACCTTAAGTACCCCTATTTCATCCCGTAAAATAGCGGCGGTTTCAAAGTCGAGCTCTTTTACCGCCTTGTTCATTTCTTTCTCTTTGAGTTTAATTATTTTGTCATACACCAGCATTTCACGCTCTTCATCAGAGAGGCGCGTCTCTCCTAGCCCTGCTGGACGGACTGGTTTTGCCAATTCTTTTTTAAAGGCTCGCTTGAATATTTCTAAGTCTAGCGCAATCTCCGCATTTACTATTTTGCCATGTTCACTTTCCATCTCCTCAGTAATATCCTTTATCTTTTTCATAATAGTCTTAGGAGTGAGGCTGTGCTTTTTATTGTAAGCAAGTTGAATATCGCGGCGGCGAGACGTCTCGCCAAGCGCACGCTCCATAGAACCCGTCATGTTGTCAGCATACAAAATTACTCTCCCTTCAGAGTTGCGCGCAGCTCGACCAATAGTTTGGATGAGAGACGTCTCGGACCGTAGAAACCCCTCCTTATCCGCATCTAAAATTCCGATAAGTGCCACTTCCGGCAAATCTAGTCCCTCGCGGAGTAAGTTAACTCCAACCAAAACATCAAAGTCCCCTTTTCTAAACTGCGTAAGAATCTTTATACGATCCATTGTCTTAATATCACTGTGTAAATATTCTGCTTTAATCTTTTTCCCCGCCTTGCCGTCAATTGGAGGCAAGTCTTTCAGGTACATCGTCAGGTCTTCAGCCATCTTTTTCGTCAGAGTGGTAGCTAAAACGCGGAAACCTCTCGCTATTGTCTTTTCTGTTTCTTCAATAAAGTCTGTGATCTGCCCTTTGTAATTATCCTTTTCACTTACTGGCCGCACGATTGTCTCTGGGTCAACAAGCCCAGTCGGACGAATAATCTGCTCTACTATCTGGGCACTTTCTTTCCTCTCTTCCTCGCTTGGAGTAGCGCTAGTATAAACAACTTGCCCAATGCGTTTCGTAAATTCTTCATATTTAAGAGGCCGGTTGTCCTTGGCCGAAGGCAGGCGGAAGCCATATTCCACCAGAGTATTTTTACGAGAAGCATCTCCCGCATACATACCACGGAGCTGTGGCAGTGTTACGTGTGACTCGTCAATGATTGTTAAAAAGTCTGGAATTCTATTCCCTGCTTTGTCTTTAGTGTGAGGGAAATATGAAAGCAGAGTCTCCGGTGGTTCACCTTCCGCCTTGCCCGAAAGATGCCTTGAATAATTTTCAATACCATTACAATAACCAACTTCTTTAATCATCGCTAGGTCGTAGTTGGTCCTCCGTTTTATACGTTCAGCTTCAAGTAGCTTGCCTTCCTTTTCAAACTTTTTTAGTTGTAAATTTAATTCTGCTTTGATGTTGGTCAGCGCTTTTTTTAATTTAACTTCTTCGGTAATGAAATGCTTGGCCGGGAAAACAAAAATACTCTGCTCATTAGATAAAATACGCGAAGAAATCGGATCTACTTTTGTTATTTTACTTATTTTCCCAGCTTCCATCTCTATCTGGTACATAACAGTCTCTGACACTGGCATAAATTCTACTCGGGAGCCAATGGATCGAAATTGCGCAGGGTTAAGGTCCGCATTGGTCCGCTCAAAATGTATTTCAATAAGGCGCTTCATGAGAGTCAGGCGGTCCATCTTCATTCCAATGTCTAACTTTAGATTAACCTTTTGATATTCTTCCGGACTTCCTAATCCATATATACAAGACACGGAGGCAACGATGACCACGTCCAGTCGAGTTAGGAGTGCTTGTGTGGTAGCGTGACGCAGGCGATCTATTTCTTTATTTATCTGCGCATCTTTTTCTATATAAGTGTCGGACGCCGGCATATATGCTTCTGGCTGATAGTAATCGTAGTAAGAAACAAAGTAGTGCACCGCGGCGTCTGGAAAGAATTGCCTGAACTCCTGGGCCAGCTGAGCGGCGAGAGTTTTATTGTGAGCTATTACCAGCGTGGGCTTATTGTGTCTAGCTATAACATTGGCCATAGTAAAAGTCTTCCCCGTGCCGGTAGCTCCAAGCAAGGTCTGTTTCTCTAGCCCGTTGTTTAATCCTTCTTCCAGAGCCAAAATGGCCGCAGGCTGATCCCCGGCTGGCTGAAATGGGTTATGTAATCTAAAAGTAGATTTACTCACCAGTATAATTTAACTCAAAGACGCTATCATAAGCCTTTACCACTACATGAAAAGCGATGGCGGAACTTATAATTGTAAAAATAAGCAAATACAGAAGAGAGTTATTAACTTGTCTAATTATAGACATACACATATTGTACCATAAGTGATTTTTTTGCTACAATATGTGTATTGTGCAGAATTTTAAATTTCTAGTAATCTCAATACTTGTTTTGGCGGGCATGGGCATTGTCGGCTACTGGGCTGTACGCACCATAGAGCCTGGAGACATCTACGCTAACAAGCAAAAGCAAAAAGCATTGGAAGAAAAAAACAAAGAACTAGCTGAAGAAATAGAAAAGCTAAACAGTGAATTAACCACTACTAAAACAGCGGCGGCGATAGCAGCTACCCGCGCGCCAAGCCCAGCGCCAGCTAGCTCCCCCACTCCAGCTACTAAACCTGTAAGTTCTAAAAACCAAACCCTAATAAACGAGCTTCAGAAGCTGATCACCGACAAAGTAGTAATGAAAGAAAAATCCAAAGGCACCCGAGTAGGAACCATTCAGACATTTTTAAATCTTTATAATAAAACTTCTAAAAAAGTAGACAACGACTTTGGCAAAACAACGACCGCCAACGTCATCGCCTTCCAAAAGGCAGTAGGGCTCAAAGCAGATGGTCAAACTGGTCCCACCACCTACCAAAAAATGATCGACTGGCTCAAGAAGCAGTAGTAAAATTCCCTTGATTTTTTAGGTTATTTCCTATATATTTCCCTAGATGCGCCCATAGCTCAGCTGGTAGAGCAGATCCCTTTTAAGGATAAGGTCGTTGGTTCGATTCCAACTGGGCGCACAAGATCCCTAACTATTCATGGAAAAACAACCTAAATTTTTAAGAAAGTTTTCAAAAGAAAAATCTCCTTCTGGGCGACAAGAAACAGCCAAAGTGGTCAAGGCAAAACGAAAGGAATATTTTGATCAAAAAAATACAAGAACTGAAAGACAAATAAAACTACAACAAATCTTAACCAGGGGTGAGCAAGCCATGCAAGAACAGCTTCAGACTATACAGTCCTTGCGAGAACAAATCGTCGAACTCTCAGACCATACTTTCGGAAAAGTTTTGAGTTATTTAAAGTTTCGCAAAATTAGGGCCGATATTGTTCGCGGGCAAAAAATATACGACAAATTAAAAATAGAACAAAACACAAATATTACCGAACAAGATGCAATCGCTGAGGGATTGAATACAGAAAAAGTTCCAGAGGCATTAAGCCAATCACGAAATATACTAGATGACTTCTATTCTAAACAAAGAAAGAAATGGACAAATTGTGAATTTACAAAAGAAGATATTATAGAAAATTTTTCTGAGGAACACCTGAGTTCTTTGTCAGTTGAAGACTATGCTCTGCTTTTGCAAAGGTTCCCTAGTGAAATGGTCACTCATGTTACGAGACAAGGTATAAGAGATCATATTGGTCACATGGAACATTTAAAAGGTAGAGGAGAATATGCGGATGGTTTTCTAAAAATAGTTGAGGACGGCAGGCTGCGCTCGCCTTTAGGTGTATATCTTATTGAAAATGAAAAGGAGCGTGTAATAGCAGAATTTCTTCACTTGAAACACTTCAAGACCAAAGAAGATGCATTAGGATATCTCGAGCAGATTGTTGCTGATAGACAAGGTGGTCAAGGTAGTTACGTGGATAGAATGGCAATTCATTTTGCTACAGAAGAAGTCGCTGATGGTTATTATGGATCTGAAAAAGGGAATGAGATTTTTATTGCATATCCTTCTGCGCACGTAGCATCACAGTATTATTTTAATGGGCAGTTGAATCAGAGTGGAGGAGGATATTGGAACGACCAGTGGATTTGGGCAAATGAAGAAAGAGGTATGGATATAAATGCTGGACTTGTTTTTCTTCCTGAAGAAGCGAGAGTAGATAGGCAAACCGGCTCACGCTACCAGATTGATGAAAATGGTAATCCAGTCAAAAACGCAGAATATCAAGCTGC
>DATDWM010000031.1:0-13249 GCA_036517375.1 Minisyncoccota bacterium | reverse complement strand
TAATATCTTCTCCGGCTCCCACCAGAGTATTTAATAAATTAAATTTTCTGGCGGGATAATAGTGTCCCATGGTTCTTTTAATTACGAGGTGTTAATTGGATATCTTCCTGCAAGTTTGGGGAGGTGCCTTTTACCTCCTAGCGAAGATCTTTCTTTCTCTTGCTGAGGGAGAAGAAAATTCTAAGTGGCGTGTACGAGGTTGGATCATTTACCTTTTTGGGGTTCCCCCTTGGGTGATCGTTCTGGCGCATAATCGTAATTGGATTGCCACGGCAATCGAAGCAGGCGGCGTACCTGCGATGATTCTGGGAATCATAATTACGACTAGACAACTCGTGCACGCACCTCCCATGCTTGATAGAATCACTCGAGTATTTGTTTGGGGACTAATGTTTATCGGAGTCATATATAGCGTGTATGATTTCGGTGGCATTACTGCCCTCTCGCAAATACTTGAGTGTGGAGTCACAGCAGGATTTCTCATAGGCACCTACTTGCTTGCCAAAAAAGATAGAAGAGGGTGGCTATGTTTTATGCTCATGAATACGAGCATGGGCACTCTCATGGCGATGCAAGAAAAGTGGATCTTTTCCATCCTTCAAGCAGTTTCTCTTCATTTTGTAATCTCCGGCTGGAGAAAATCAAGGAGAAAACTGTGAGTCAGTACCTACATCGCTGATACCGAAAACTATCCGAGTTGTTCACGAGACGAACTGCTGTATCGGGATGTATTTCCCGACTGACGAGCTCAAAAGAGCGAAACAGATTATTTATTGTTATAATTAATTTAACGCCGCGCTTTAATAGACGATTGCGCGGCATGATTTCGGTAAATCACATGCAAAAAACTTGCAAAAATTGCAGTAAAAACTTCGAAATAGCTAAAGGTGATTTGAGTTTTTACGAAAAAATGAAGGCGCCGGCGCCGAATTATTGTCCAGATTGTCGCGCTGCTCGCAGACTTGCTTTCCGAAATGAACGTAATCTCTACAAACGCACTTGCAGCAAAAGCGGTAAATCAATAGTTGCTTTATACCCAGAGAACACCCCCTTCCCTGTTTATGATCAACCTATCTGGTGGGGAGATGAATGGAATCCCATGGATTATGGCCAAGATTACGATCCAAATCGTCCATTCTTTGCCCAACTACTCGAAGTAAAAAATAAAGTACCCAGATCTTCACTCTTAGTTATCAATTGTAAAGACAGTGAATACACAAACAACATAGAAGACTCCAAAAACTGCTACCTGGTCTTTGCGTCTCAAAAAGACGAAGACTGTATGTACGGCAGACTAGTGTACCGATGTAAATTTGTATTAGATTCTGCCTTTACTCAAGATTCTGAGCTTTGTTATGAATGTATCGATGTAAGAAAAAGCTATAAATGCATGTTTTCTGAAAACTGCGAGGCAAGCGCGGACCTTTTATTCTGTTTTGATATGCGGGATTGCCAGAATTGCATATTTTCGACGAACCTAAGACATAAAACTTACCATATTTTCAGTAAGCCGGTATCTAAAGAAGAATTTGAGGCTAAGAAAAAAGAAATTTTTTCTTCTTATGAGAATTTAGAAGAAGCAAAAAAGGAATTCGAGAAAGTAAAGGACCAATCTTTAGTCAAATTTTCTCATCAGATAAAATGCCACAATGCTACCGGAGACTATATGTACAACTGCCATGATGTTGTCAGTGGCTTTGATGCGGAAAATGCAAAAAACTGTAAATATATTGCAGATGCGGAAGGTCCTATTGATTCTTTGGACTTGAATAATTCTTATTATAAACCAGAGTTGTGTCTAGACATTATGGGAACCCTTAGCGTGTATAACGTTAAACATTCTGTCTATACTTTCTCTGGAAACAATATAGAATATTCGGACACGATAGAAAATTGTAGTGACGTTTTCGGCTGCGTAAGTTTGCGAAATAAAAAATACTGCATTTTGAATAAGCAGTATGAAAAAGAAGAATACGAAAAATTAAAAGAAAAAATTATTGGAAGCATGAAAAAAGACGGAACGTACGGAGATTTCTTGCCACCTTCCCTCTCCCCTTTTGGCTACAACGAAACTCTGGCGCAAGAATATTACCCACTAACTGAAGAAGAGGCTAAAGAAAGGGGCTTCCGCTGGCAGACAGAGACAAGCGGCACCTACGGCAAAGAAACTATTAAAGAAAGTGAAATACCAGCGACTATACAAGAAGTAAGTGAAGATATTTTGAAAGAAGTTTTGGTGTGTAAGGATTGCAAAAAGAATTTCCGCATTACCAAAGCGGAACTAGATTTTTACAAAAGAATGAACCTACCCCTACCACACAAGGACTTTGAATGCCGACACCAGGACCGTATGGCTAAAAGAAATCCTAGAAAACTCTGGCACAGGTCTTGTATGTGCGATAAAGACAACCACCCCGCTCATTCGGGCGAGGCAAGCTGCCCCAATGAATTTGAAACTTCTTACTCCCCTGAATGTAAAGAAATAGTCTATTGCGAAACCTGCTACCAGCAAGAAGTCTACTAGTTACCTTTTCGAACTCCATGCTTAGCATGAAGTTTTTCTACTTCTTCTTCTTCTAGTTCCTCTTTTTTATCTTTCCCCCGCTCACCTAGAACCTTGAGCTCTTTGTCACCCAGCATGTTTAGTGATTTGACGAGCTCTGATAGATGCTCCACTGTGTTTTTAGTAGGATCATCCATCACTTCTTCTAACAGGGCGTGAAGCATCCAGCCCATGCGAGGTCCGGGCTTGATTCCGAGCTCTTTTATCATAAATTCTCCATCTATCTTGAGCGCCCCCACAGAAATGGGGTCCCGCAGGGCCTCCTCGATCATGGCAAAGTACTTCCGTAGCCTATATGGAGCTTCCTTTTTCTTCATTCCTACCCTGTCGCACTCACGGACATTCATTAGAGACCAGATGTTCTCCTTGCCAACCTTTACAATAATTCTCCGTACCGCGGAAAGCGTAATTAATTCTGTGTCAGAAAAAAACATATGATTGCGTACTAACTTTTCCACCAACTCAATTTCATTTTTGGAAAATTTTAATCTCTCCATTATTTTTTTAATCATGCGCGCACCCACAACTTCATGACCATAGAAAGTATATTTTTTCTTAGATGAGCCTGTATGCTCCGCTAGTCTCCTAGTTCTCGGCTTGCCAATGTCATGGAAAAGCGCTGAAAGCCTTATAGATAAAGGCCAATTTTTGTCAGCGGCATGCTGGAGAGCATGAAGTAAATGCTCCCATACGTCATAAATATGTTCCCCTAATTGCTCACACCCGATGCCTTCGGAGAGTTCTGGAATTATATTTTTTAATAAATTAAATTTTTGCAACATCACCATTCCACTCGCCGGGCTCGGTGACATAATTATTTTCACAAACTCATCACGAATTCTTTCTTCGGAAATATTTTTTATTAATTCAGAATTTTTTAAAATACTTTTCACACAATCTTCGGACACAGAAAAATCAAGTTGGCAAGCAAAGCGAATTGCACGGAGCATGCGTAGTGCGTCTTCATTAAATCTCTCGTCGGCCTCCCCCACTGTCCTTAAGACTTTATTTTCCATGTCCTTTATACCGCCGAACAGGTCTACTAGATGTCCTTTAGAATTTAATGCCAGAGAGTTGACCGTGAAGTCACGTCTCTTAAGGTCGTCCTCTAGATTCGAGCTAAATTTTACCTCATCAGGATGTCTAAAATCGCTATATTTGGCCTCTAGACGGTAAGGAGTTACCTCAACAATGAAATACTCAGATGTTTCACGAATAACATCGCTAAGGGGTGTTTCACGCGAAACAAGCCCATCTACAAGAGGAATACACACTCCGACCGTTCCGAAGGAATTCTCGTAGACTGTCTTTTCAAACAGGCCGATAATCTGCTCGGGAGTGGCATTGGTTGTGGCGTCCCAGTCCTTAGGCTCACGCCCCATTATTAAGTCACGAACACAGCCCCCCACTAGGTAAGCTTCGAAACCCGCCTTTTCAAGAGCTTCAGTTACATGTGAAACTTCTTTGGGTATCTGGGGTATTAAACTTTTACCTAAGTCTTTGTTTTTTAGATCCACGCTATTCTGTGCGGCCAGGGAGAATCGAACTCCCGTCTCATCCTTGGCAAGGACGTGTTCTACCACTAAACCATGACCGCAAACTACTTTTAATCATTGAATTATAATACTATATTGAATGTATTGCAATTTTGTTTTTTGAGCTTACAAAATAACAACATTTTGATAAAAATACAAAACAATGTATAATGTTAACTGTTATTTCGTCACTGCACCCGTAGTGAAATGGATATCACGCCGGTCTTCGGAACCGTCGTTGGGGGTTCGAATCCCTCCGGGTGCACAATTCTGTCTGTCCTTTAGTAAATGTTTGTAAAGTATGGATTTTAAGTAAAAGTGTGGATAAGTCTGTGAGTATGTGTATAACGGACATGGTGAAAAATTGTCTTTGAGGGACATTTTTAGTTAAAATACGTTGAAATATAAGGATATTTTTATAAAAGACATTAAATTAGAGTACTTGTTTCACGTGAAACATATTCAAAGTGTTTTACATGAAACAGTCGCGCTTTAAGGACGATTGCGCGACATGATTTCGCTAAATCACATGCCTAAAGTATTCACTTCTAAAACTCAAAAGACTGGGGAAATTGGAGAAAATATAGCCGTAAAGTTTCTCATGAAACATTCTTTCTCGATACTAGATCGAAACTATACTAAGAAGTGGGGTGAAATAGATGTAGTTGCTGAAAAAGAGGGCCGAATTCACTTTATAGAGGTAAAGTCAGTGTCGAGGTCGAACCTTGACAGTGTTCCACCCGCCGATGCCAAGGCTTTGGCGGGCAAGCATGAAACACCTGATTATAGGCCGGAGGATAACATGCACCCCTGGAAACTCCAAAGACTCTCACGGACAATCCAAACCTACCTTTTGCATAAAAAAATACCAGATGAAAAAGAGTGGCAAGTAGATTTGCTCGTTGTTTACATAGACTTAAAAAACAAAAAAGCTAAGGTAAAAGTCGTCAAAGATATAATTTTGTGATATACTCGAAAAATCTTATTTGTAATTATCGGGCCGTAGTATATCGGTTGTACAAGTGCTTTGGGAGCATTTAGGCTGGGTTCGACTCCCAGCGGCCCGACAAGTTAATAGCGCAAGCGGGCTTGCCCGCCGAAGCTTTAGCGAAGGCGGGATTAGTTTAGTGGTAAAACGACAGTTTTCCAAACTGTGGTCAAGGGTTCGATTCCCTTATCCCGCACATGACAATAGTATATCTTTATACATTTGCGAGTGTTCTAGTAGTCAGCCTCATCTCTTTTATAGGAATTTTTACACTTTCTCTTAGAGAGAATATTTTACGTAAATATATTTTCGTATTTATCAGTATTGCTGTGGGTGCGCTCTTAGGCGATGCGCTAATACACTTAATACCGGAAGCTTTAGAGGCTTCTAACAATACCGCACTCACTAGCACGCTCGTTATCGCCGGGATACTTTTATTTTTTGTATTAGAAAAATTTATGCACTGGCATCATCACGGGGAAGACAGTGAAAGCTCTGTGCATGCTGTAGGGAAGTTAGTACTTTTTTCCGACGGAATACATAATTTTATGGATGGAATAATTATTGCCACAAGCTTTATGGTGAGTATCCCAGTAGGACTGGCTACTACAGTAGCGGTGATCTTGCACGAAATTCCACAGGAGGTAGGAGACTTTGCGGTTCTAATTCACGCTGGCTATACCAAAACTCGCGCATTGTGGGTAAATTTTCTATCTGCATTGATGGCAGTCCTAGGCGCAATAATGCTTTTTGCCTTAGGAGAAGTAGCAGAGTCCTGGGTTAACTGGTTCTTACCTATGGCTGCTGGTGGATTTATATATATTGCAGTTGCGGACTTGATCCCTGAACTTCATAAAACAAAAGAAATAAAATATTCCGTATTCCAAATAGCCGCAGTCGTCCTAGGAGTAGCAGCGATGATCGGGCTCGTTTATTTAGAATAACTTAAGATAAATTATCTTTTCCAAGACCAGTCGTTACCTGGATTCTTAGCCTTGTGAACCTCAAAGTGTAGATGCGCTCCTCTAGAGTTACCAGTGTTACCAACGTATCCAATAACCTGTCCCTGAGTTACCTGAGCTCCTACGCTTGTAGCGATGCTCGACTGATGAGCATAGAGAGTCTCTGTACCATTTGCGTGTGAAATTATAACTAGGTTGCCGAACCCACCATTGTAACCATTTCGGGCGAAGGTGACTCTTCCAGCCGCAGAGGCCAGGATCGGGGTGCCCGTAGGTGCGGCCAAGTCCACACCCTTGTGAGTTCCGGAAGTACCTCGAGTTTTCTTGGCGCTAGGAACAGGATTGACGAAGTAGCCAGAAGCATTCGGCAGAGAACCTTGAGAAGGAGTACTCCTAGCTATACTGCTTGCGCCTGATGGCTTAGATCCCGAATCTAGCAACACACCATCTGGGATCATGAGCTTGTCACCTATGGCGAGTTTAGTAGTAAGTTCAATATCGTTGGAAATAAGTATCTCGTTTATATCAACTTTATATAACTTGGCGATGCTTTGTAATGTCTGACCTTTAACCACGGTATGCTCTATCCCAGAAAAAGGCAGGATAAGGAGGACATCACCCGTTTGTAATTTATCGCCCTTTTTCATGTCATTAGCAGAAAGGACAGTATCTACGGAAATATCGAACATTTTGGCTATTTGAGACAGAGTATCTCCGCTTCGAACCACATAAACGCTTATCTGGTCATAGGGAGAACCCCCAATTCCAACTTCTGTGCCGTCTGATACTCCAAGCGGGCTGGTGGCTGGGACCAGGGCATTATCCGATAGGATATTTACCTCTCCTTCTAGTACACTTTCGTCTTTTTTGTCAGCTAAAGCCAGGGAAAAGACATTTGCCTCCAGAAGTACCATGTTTTGAGAATTATTTACTGTGGGAGAAAAGTTAGAGGTATCTATGTTGGCTCGGGCCTCATTACTAAAGATAGAGGAGAGGAAAGACGCTTCCGCAAAAAATGGCAAAAAAATTACCCCTACCAGTAGGGAAAAGGCCAGAATAGAGTTGAATATTTTAAATTGAGGTTTTATAAAACAAACAAATTTACCGTGAGATTTCCTTTCCGACCCTCAATTAGTGTTGAAAAATAAGGGTAGAATTACAGGACGACCTAAATTGTGCTGCAAACAAAGGTTCTCGCGATGGTTACTGTCATTTCACTCGTTTCGGTCAATTTGTACCATTCTTCTGCCCAGGACTATGACTAAGAGAATAGCTCAAAATGGGTCAAAAGTCAATCGCAAGGGGGTCCACTGTGGATAACTATTTGGAGCGTATAATTTGACAAAATTTAATAGTTAATTGATAATAATATTAATTTGTAACAAAAATTTACTATTAAAAACTAAAAACTGTATAATACAAAAATGGGAATTAGAAACTATTTAGAAAGGTCGTTGGGAGACTCACCACTTAGTCTTAAAAGAACATCAAGAGATGTTCCTAGGGATGGGAAAGGTTCTACTTTAAAACTTGTGGAGCAACTTGAAACTACTACTTTTCCATTTGCGCCCGGCTTAATAGAAGAAAAATTTAAATACTTTATTGAAAACCAAGCCGGCCTTCCCTTAAACGTAAAATCAATACATGCTACCCCTAGTGGTGGCAAAATGTCTTTACTTATAGAAGGTGGAATAAAGATACCGCTAAGGAAAGACGAGCTCCCGCTTAAAATAGAAGCCACTTTAGAAAGTCAGAATGGGGTTTTAGATATAGTATTAGATGAGAGTAATGACAGATTTACTCCTATAATGAAATCTGTTGCTAAAGAATTTAACAATGAAATGGAAGAGGAAAAGAAGCGGAATCCGCCACCCGTCATTTCAGAGCCACTGAAATCAGAGATTAAGGACATAGAAGCTCCGACAACTTTAGAAACAGGTGAGGAGTGGACCCTGGAAGATGCTAAAAAAATGGAAGAACTTTTAGCAAAATTAGAGAGAAGAATAAAAAGAGAAGAAAAAATGTTGAAAGAATTAGCCCAAGAAGAGGCAGAGCTCCTTAGTAGCAAATAAAATTTATGGATGAATCTAAAGCTAATAGATTAAAAGAAATCAAGCAAAAAGAGGCTAGAATTCGTGAGTCTTTGGAAAATAATAAAAAGACCCTAAATAAAGCAAAGTCTCTAGGAAACAAAGAAAGACAACTAAAAGAAGAAAGTGCTGACACATTAGGGCCGACAGAGAAAATAAAAGAAGAGGTACCAGTAGATCCTCCAGTACCTGCTCAGAATTTAGAAAGTACTATTTCTTCTATTGAGGAATCCCCAGTTAATCCCTTTAACCCAGAAAATGCAGAAGTGGCAACTTTCCCCGCTGATATTGCAAAAGATGATATTAAAACTTATCTTGAATTTGACAATAGGATAAAAGAAGCGAAAGTTAGCATAAAAGGATACACGAATGTAGTTGTTATAGACTTAGAATTAGAAGGGAAAAAAAGTGGGACAATAGCAAAAGTCCAAATAGTTTTTGGTCTCAGAGAGAGCCATAAAGCTTTAAAGCGAACTAGACCCGTTGAAATAACAGCCACTAGGGATATATCAAATGAAATACAAAACTTTGTAAGAGAAAAATTATCTAGAATACAAGACATGTTTAAGTCTAGTATAGAAAAAAAAGCTGGTGCAAAAATTAAAGAAATGACAATTGTAAATGGAGAATTTAAGGTAGTTTTCCAAACACCTGGCAACAAAACGCCCGCTTCATTGCCAAATTCAGAATCTGAAATAGTAAAGTCAGAGCCTGCTCCACCCGCAAATCTTCCTGTCGCTCCAGAACCAGTAGTCATAGCGCCCGAAATCGAAACAAAACAACTAGATCTAGGAAATAAAGAGAGAGCCGTAGAAACTCTCCGAGAGACGATTGCAGAAATCATAAAAACTCTTGAAGAAAATAGAACTGCCAGAGAATCACGCAAGGCTGAGAGGGAAGCGCTATTAAAAGAACTTGCAAATCTTAATAGGGAAGAACGTCCTGCTTCTACACCTGAAAAAATCTCGGCTACCTTAGATCCGAAAGAGTTGAAGGAACTTAAATCCCTTAAGTCTAAAGAAAAAAAGATAGCATTTTTAGAAAACAAAAAACAAGAAAAAATAAAAGAAATACCGGAAATTAAGTTAGATATACAACATATTAGGGAAACGCTGAACTCAGAATCACTATCTGAAGAAATGAAAATAACAACTAAAAAATCTTTAGAAGTACTTGAGTCCTATCCTTTAGGCCACTACGAAAAACTACTGACAGCATATAAAAATAGGACTACGAAAGCGGAATCTTCTAGAAAACAAGAAGCAAGATGCCAATCAATAGTTGATCAAATTAATTCTGTCAGTGCCAGGTACGATGCATTGATAGCTGATTTAAAAAAATAATTAATAAATTTTATGGTTGAAAAAATAAAAAGTAAAAATGGGGACAAAGAAGCATTGGAAGCCAGACTTAGAGATCTAGCTGAGCAAGATAGGCTATCACTAGAAAGAGATGAAGATCTAAAGAAAAGACTTGCCGAAGCACAAGCTGCCTTAGCAGTAGCGACCGGAAGTGGTACAAAAAAAACTAGGCGTGTGAAAGCAACAACCCCGTTTGACTTGTCTAATGCAGATATACGAAACACGCTGCCACCCGTCGAGCCTTCGACAACCAGTCGTACCAGGCGAAGAAGGAGAAAGGGTAATAAGAAGGAAGTACACACAACGAACCCTGCAGCAGCGACCGTAACTCCACCCATGGATACCAACAATGAAGCCCCAGATACCAAGAAAGCCACTGTGGAAAGTCCAAAAAACCAAGTAGAGAATTTCATATCTGAATTTAATCTGGGCACTTTGCTTCCTATTGAATTTCAAAATTTAACTGAAGGTCAAAAATTAAAAGTAGTTACAGATCTTAAACGCCGAATTGTGGACTTAGTAAAGTCCGATGCCCAGACTCAATACTCTGAGGAGTTAAAGCAAAGGGTGCAAAAAGATACAAACTTTGCAAAAAAGGCTGTAGGCGCCGTAGCAGATTCTGTAAAAAAGGATTCAGAGATAAGGGCATTGGAGAAAAAAGCTTTTGAAAAAATCCGCGACACTGACGAAGGGAAAAAGATTATTGCGGAAGATTTAGCAATACTTACCAAAAGGGTAGAAGAAAGAAATATTTATATAGGAACTAATGGAAAACCAGAGATATTGTATGTAAATACTCTCGATGTTCCAAATGTGACTAGTCAAGAATCTGCACTTATAGCAAATTTCAATCAAAAGGCCACCGCTTTCGCCGAGATGCCTTATGAATGGGGTCAGGAAGAAAAAGGAGTGGGGGTAAAAATTAAAGGAATTAAAGTGGTCAGTAATAATAAGAAGAATTATGAAAAAGCCAAGAAGGAGTATGAAAAAGCCAGAGCAGAAATTTTAGAAATAAAAACAAGCAGAGAGACAACCGAAGAAAAAGGCAAAGCGATGCTTAGTGTAATGGAAATAGATTGTGTAATAAAAATGGAACAACTTTTAAATACTCATCCAGAATTTGAAAAAGCATTGAGTGACCTTTCGAAGAACCCTGGCGCCAAAGATTTAATAAAACAAGCTGGTAGTATCTTAAACACATTCACAGGGAAGAATTTTACAAATAGAATTTTAATAGGTGGTGGATTCATCGCCAGAATTGGTGCCAAAGGCGCAGCAGTCCTGACTGGAATATCAGGATTAACGCTTCTAGGTGGAATCACTGCCGGCGGAGTTATTGGAGGCATAAGAGGACACATCCGTGGTAAAGAAACTCTACAAACAAGACAAAAGCAAGCAAGATATGGAACAGAAGATATAAGTAAAGAAAAAGTTGTAGTAACTGATGCTGAACATTTAGCTAAAAAGTTGGATAACTTAGTCGCAGAGATACAAAGTTTATTTGATAAAGGTGATTCTAAAAATGGAGAGAGGAAACTCGCCTTGCTTAATACAAGGATAGAACACACTCAAGGAAAGATAGAGAAAGGACAAGTAAACTTTGGAAGTACAAAGTCTGCATTAATGAATCAGTTTAATCTAGTCAGTAGTTTAAATAATGCATTAGTCATTAGAGAGACAAACACTCTACAGGTAAATAAGGTAGAGAAAGAAAGAATTGATAAATGGCTTGCCAAGGTTGGGGGGATGATTGCAGAAAAAACTTCTTCAGCGCAAAGCTCCTTTATAAAAAAACAAATGTGGATAGGTGCAGCTTCAGGCGCCACGCTGGCTACTGGGGGTTATGTTCTAAGATGGGTAGGGGAAGGGATGGGCTGGTGGGGTAATAATGCAAACATTGCAAAGGGTCCTGGAACTGACACATCCGATGGATTTATAAAACGTGCTGAAACTTGGCTAGGTAAAATTTGGGGACAGAAAAATCCTGAGGCGCCCACAGGAAGCAACATGGGAAGATTATATAATGCAGTAGATAAATTACGTGGTCATCAACCTGAATCAGCTGATTCTTTAACCCCAACTACGCCAGCTACACCACCAGAAGCGCCTGCAACTAGAGAACCCGTAGCTCCGGCAACATCTGAACCTAGAGTCCCAACAACTCCGAGTGTTGAAACCCCACCTGTAGCTCCTCCCGCTCAAGGTCTCAAGGTCAATCCTGATTCCATAGTACGTAAAGATGAGGGAGTAACTCATGCATTTTTGCGACAGCTTGAGAAAAATCCAAAATTAGCAACCGACTTAGGATTTACTGGAGACGTAAATGATAAACCAGCACTTCGCTTATTTACTAAAGACCTGGCTACTAGAACTGGCTACATCGGAGAGGGCGGAGAAGTCCGAGTAGCATACCCAGATAAAGTAGGGTATGAACTGACAGCAGAAGACGGAAAGCCAGTAGTGACGGAAAAGAGTTTAGATGGAAAAATAACTGACACAATTCACAAAGACGGAGATAAATTTGAAACAGAGAGAGAAGCATACGAGTATCAATATAACAAAGGTGAAACCGCAGTGCTAAAGAATGCACCCGTAGAGGCAGAAGTTACAACCTCTGTTCACCCTGGAGTTGGTGAAGACGTTATGAAAAATGTAACTTTTGACCAAGTACCGGATGCAAAGAATGATGCCTTATTTAAAGGTGTGACCTTCGGGGAAAATACAGACCTTTCACACGAAGAAGTGGTGCGAGGAAAATTGGAAAAGGACTACGGAGCTGGCATCACGGAAGAGCCAAAGGCCCCTAGTCGAGCAGAAACTGCAACTCCTGACACTGTTTCTCAACAGAAAGCAATTTTACAAAACCACCCAGAATTTTTAAAAAATCCTTACAACCTACCTGAAGAAAAGCTAGTAGAGACATTAAGAGTTAGTCAAAGAAACGCGGATTTTCTTTTCGGAAGTCATGATTCACCCAGTTGGAGGAGTGTAAGCAGGATGCGTGCTAGCAAAGTTATGACGGCTGGGAACAAACTTGTGACAGATTATCTAAATTTAATTCAAAACTTTAGCCAAGGCCTCAAACCACAAGGTTCAAATTGGTTAATATTTCGAAAAGCAGAAACAGTGGAGCAATACATTGCGCGAGGATTACAAAAAATCACAGAACTGGGGCAACTAGAAGTATTTGAATCAAGCTTAAGAAAATAACTCTATCCTGACTTAAAGGATATCTATCAAGCTAATTATTTAACAAATCTCAGCAATGGGTGGTGTGAAATTGCGTCAATATTATGCTTGACATTTAGACACAAATATGCTATACTATATAAGAATTCGGGTTCGATTACGTTTGGTCGATCCCACCAGCCTTTTGGAGGGCACCTTGAGAACAAAGATATTTTACATCGCGGTTTGTGTGTTGCTCGGACTCGTTTCTGCGACGATCGCGTCGGCGCAGGAAAAGACCCTCGCGGACGCAGCCATGCCGTCCACCGTGCTCTTCGGTGATGCGGTGAATTGCTTGGTGGGAGCGGCGCAAGTTCTCTCACCCAAGGACGCGGCCAAGTTCTGTGAAAACGTTCGCAGAGAAGAGGCCGACAGGGCCAAGGCGGCGGCGAAGGCTGCTGCCGACGCCGGGAAGGTGAACTTCTGGGACTGCATGCGACTCGGCATGTGCCCAGACAGCTACGGCCGTAGCTATCGAAGCTACGGCGGTTACGGATACACCCAGCCCTACAACGGCGGAGG
>DATDWM010000030.1:0-14220 GCA_036517375.1 Minisyncoccota bacterium | reverse complement strand
GGGTATATTTAGCAAGTCTTTGTACTACAGAATCACTGCCATCCATCCCAGAGAGTACCATTTCTAGGTCAGCCAAGAGTGGCGGCTCGATATTGGAAAAGTCAGATTCAGGAGTGATGTCCTTCATGGCATATGTCTCTGAAATAGCTCGATCAACCATAGAGTCTTCTTCCGGAGTGAGCCCTCCCAACATTAGACGGAAAAGTCCAACTAAATTTATAATATTACTTCGCAGTACGTCTTCTGCTGTCTCATCTTCCCGAGGCATCGGTAAGTCAAAAGGATTTATATGATGGTCTGAAGAGAGAGAAATATTGAAATATCGGCCACCAACAGCTTCTGCTAGATATTCATACTCCCGCTCTGGGTCTATTACTATCACATCAATGTCGAACATAAGTGATCGTAGAATTTCTAGCTTGGTGGCATAAGATTTACCGGAACCGGCTTTAGCAAAGGTGACTGAGTTGTAGTTTTCGAGAGAAAATCTATCGAAAATCACAAGTGAGGAGTTGTGCCTGTTTACTCCGTAAAGTATGCCCTTGTCCGACGTCAGGTCAAAAGAAACGAATGGGAAAACACTGGAGAGTGGCTCAGAATTTAACTTCTGATGCACATTTAACAGATCAGTATTTATTGGAATCACGCTTTTAAACCCTTCTTCTTGCTGAAACAGTGCTGGCTTGATATAGATGAGCTTGGACTCAAACATGGATTTAATTTCATTTTCCACTTTGAATAGCTCGAGATCGTTGTCTGCATAGATGGTGATGTATATACCCACATCAAACATCTTTTCTTGAGCTTGGATGAGGTTATCACGCAATCCTTCCAGGTCTTGGTAGGCGGTGTCGAGCATAGGGTCGCGTACCATACCCTTTCCTTCTCGGACGCTTATCTGACTTTGTACTTCAGCTACTTTCTTCTGGAATTGGCGTAAGATTAAAGAGGTATCAATAGGATGGATAAAAATTGAAATATCGAAAACTTTATCTAAATTTATTATAGGAGAGAACCAGTTATCAGTGAGGTAACGTGGGTAAGATATTATAAAAAAGGTGCGGGCTATTTTATCCCCCAAGTTTATTGCCTTTGGTTCTATCTTAAGCGCTGACGGAGCTATAACATCTTGGAGCTCCAGACTTGCAGACTCGTAGATTTGTTCCGGCAGGATAGCCATAACGGAAGTTCTCGCCGCTTCTGTGTGAGCCACGTCCCCTCTACTGTTTCCAACTTTAAATATTTTATCGAAAATTCCCATGATGATTTATTTTTTAAGCATTTCCTCCTAAATCCATTTTACCTTCCAACTCTCCGGGATTAAAGACCTTATAAAACACCTCCACCATTTCTTCCGTACCAAGTTGGGCTGAATTTATACCACAACGGCTTAGGCCTTGCTCGATCACACTCACTCTTTGCTCTAACTGGGATCTCTTTTCTTCGAAGTCTACTTGGTCGAGCGCGCGCTGCTCTTCTTTACTTTTTTTACTCCAGAATTTACTCAGAACTCCTGAGCTTTCCTTTAAATTCATGTGAGTGTAAGGCACGACCACGAAGAAGCTTTTGGTCATTATGCTTACCGACTCCGTGAAGCTTTGGATAAAGTCCATATATTCCCTGGTTTGTAGCTTTATTAATGGCTCATTCTGCACTTTGATTCTATTTTCTAGAAGCATAAGGTATGGTCGGATGTCTAACTTTCTAGACTGGGCTGATATTTGGACAGAAAAGTCTAAAGTGTTAAGAAAATTCTGAAACTGGAGAATAGTGGCCCGCTGCTCATCAGAAGACTTAAGTGAAAGGTTGATAGAATTAGCCAGCACCACGGCCCGGAGACCGCCATCCTTTAGCACTAGGATTCCATCACGGATTTCCTTGATTGGCATGAACTCTTGAGTTGCTTTGGCATTTAGGGGCATAATGTCTATTATATATTATTTTTCCTTATTTTTTATTTTGATTTATTCTGGTTTATTTTTTCCTTGTCCAATTTCTCTACCCCCTTTATTTAGGTCCAACACATCTAGGCTCCAAGCCAAATCCCGCAGCTTATCCCCACTGAGCTTCATCTCACCCGTATTACCATAGGAGTTATTTCTGAGTTCTGTTATTTTTCCAGCACCCATTGCAGTAGCTGGCATTTTGGTTTTTGGATTTTTCCAAATATATAATTTATCTTGAATCATATATTTAAACGCCGCTTCCAGCATAAAGATAAAGGGCTTATTGTTGGGCTTATAAAAAGCGAGGGCTAAAGAAAAGCCAGCTAGAATAGCGATGGGTATAAAGCCCCACCAGAACCCTAGCAGTCTATAGAGTACAAAGGATAGTCCTGCCCCGCCAGCCAAGTAGATGAACTGCCTAAATGTGAATGGGCCGAAGATTTTGTCCTCGATGTCTAAAAATTGTGGAACTTTGAATTGCATAGGTAGAGACTAGCTAACTAGCTTGTTAGCTTACTAGCTGATAGCTTAATAATCATCACGTTTAACATTCTCATTGTTTCATCAAGCAAACTCTCCACCTTATTATAGTTTAATAGGCTTGTTTTTGAAAGCCTTTTTGAAATTTCTAACTGGGTCTCTAGCTCTGCTCCTGAGCCATAGGCTATTTTTAGGAAGTGCAAATAGTCCTTTTTTGTTCCTCGATACCTTCCTTCAGCGATATTGGATGGAATTGAAACAGCAGATCTTCTAATTTGTGAAGTTATTCCATAAATCTCTTCTCTGGGGAATTTTTCTGTCACTTCATATATTGCTACCACTAACTCAATAGACCTTTGCCATACTGTCAGTTCTTTATATGAATGTATTGTTGGCATTTATAAGCTAATCAGCTATAAGTTAGTAAGCTATAAGCTCGGAGCATCATTCCGGTATAACCCTATAAGGGTCGGCGCCCTTCGGATAAGTTTTAGTAGCGGGAGTAGATTTTTCTGTGGTAGCTTCGGTGCTATGCTCCGTCTTCACTGTTGGTATTTTAAAAGAATCTGAAAACTTTTGTGCTAGTAGGGGTGCTTTAACTGGGGCGATTTCTGTTTCTATGTGTCCCGCGGTTAATTCAGGAATTTTTAGGTCTGGTTTACTCTCCGGAGTGGCGGCCAGTGGAATATATGTTGGTATCTCTTTAGCAGTAGATTGTTTCACTACCGGCTCAACAATTTTTATTCCCGCTCTCTCAAGTACCTTTGATTCATCGGTATTTATCTGCGATGGTGGCACGGCCATAAGCTTGTCCTTAATTTTTCTTAATATTTTTTCGTTTAGAGCTCGTATTATTTCTTGTACTTCATCTCCTGGTAATTTTATTTTATTTTTTATATTTTCTTCAAATTGAGTTGCTGAAATTTTACCCAGCATTACACTCACCAAGTACTCCTCCAGAGTTCCCATTTGCTCGATGTTTAGCTTGTGTTCACGGGCTATTTCATAAAGCGCTGTTTGATAATTCGATTCACCAATGGCGTCTTTAATATCCTTCGGTAGTTTTTCAAAACGTTCATCCAGCTTACCTTCAATATTTTGTCCAGGCGATTTTTTTTCATAAGCGTTAGCTATTAGCGTAAATATTTTTTCTGTCACCTCTGTAGCTATTTTTTCTGCTTCTTCCCGAGTAAGTCCCACTACATCTTCTATATTGGATGGATATCGATTGGGATCTTCAAGCCCAACAAGGGCCAGTAGGGTTTCTGTCTGTAAGTCATTTATCTCATCTTCCGTCAAAGAAAAATTCATTCCTATTCCTTCAGTAATACTTAGCCAGTTCAAAGAATTTATCGCTTCTTGCGATTCTTTCGGTAATTTTTCTAATTCGTCTTTAATTATTTGGTTTAATTTATCTGTCATGAATTTTTAATTAATGATGTCCGCCAGTAGCATGTCCACCCCCGCCTGCGGGAGCTGCCGGTGCGGGCGGATGCGCTGCTGGTGCGGGACTATGTCCACCCCCGCCTCCACCTCCACCATGCCCTCCGCCACCGTGACTATCCCCACTGTCTTTACTCTTACTTGGAATTTTTGCTTCCATTCTTATCTTATGTGCTGCTTCATTTACTCCTCTTACAGGACTATACCCTCCTAATCTTACCACTGTGTTTAGCACTCGACTTGTAGTAGTAGAGTTACTTGCAGCGTAATTCCATTTTCTATTTTTATTTTCTCTTTCCAAGTCATGGTGAGCATGTGGAACGTCAGTATCTTCTAGTTGATTTATTGATCTACCTCTTGCACTTACGTTTCCTGTATGGTCTATAACTGCTCCTGTTGAAGTGGTAAACCTTGTGGCGTTTTTAATTGCTGATCTTTCTCCCTTTAGATCTGCAAGTGCATCACCGGCCGCAATGGCTTGTGTGGAACCTGCTCCATATCTTGCTGCAGCATCGCGCGCGTTATCTCTTGCTGATTTGATTCTTTTATCAACTTGTTCAATTGCATGGGAATTTGATCTAAGAAGATCTTGCAAATCTCTTTCTATTGTATTTAGATTCTGTTTTAGTTGCTCATCTTCTCCAACTTCCAAATCATGAGCTCGCTCTTGTGTTTTTCTTACTTGATTCTTTCTCATTTGATCAAATCCGCCTTTTTGTGAACTTCCAACACTCGCTCCTGTCCATCCTGCCAAATTCTTTCCACCAACTTTTACTCCTCTAACATCAAAACTAGAGGTTCCAGTAAGTTTACCCAAGTCTCTTGTTCTAGCCGCCAAGAACCCCCAACCTCCACCCTGTGCCTCTCTGGCTTTTAGAGTTGCTGAGTTTCCAACCATACTACCCACTCTTCCAAGTGTTGCTCGTCCTATCAATCCAGCTCCGCCTGTAGCTGCACCAAGAGCTACTCCGCCAGCGAGCCCTACCGCCGCTTTTCCATACCCCATAATTTTTTCTGTAACTTCCCCAGAAGCTTTTTTAGCATATGATGCACCCTTGACTAGAAGTATTACAATCAGCATTGCCGGCAGGAAGAGCATAATCAAAGTTTGGATCATGCCTGTCCAGGTGCCGTCTACGGCAGTTCCAAATATATCCTTACTTAAAATTACTGACGTTATATAAATAATAAACATGAATATTGCTCCCACAAAAGAGGTTTCCAGAAGTTTACTTATCCAGCTATCAAATCCAATAGTATTTATTCCTTTGAGTTTTGGCACGGCGTAAGATACGAAAGCAAATGGAGACACGATCAGTAATAAAATAAGTGTAACCATTCTACCAAAGAAAGCGAATCCAGCTATAAAGAAAGCATAAGTTAGAGCACCAATGATGATTCCATATATCAACATCATTGATAATAATGTATAGTTGTTTATCCCAGACCCTACTCCAAATTGCTGGTTGCCGCTGTCTATTTTACTGAATAATTCCTGAGAGAAAAAAGTATTTATGTTAAAAGCTGACACCAAAGAACCGGCAATATCTTTTTGCTCTACGCTTGTAGCCGATGTGTCTATCGGTACGTAAGAGCTTCCAGTTACTGTTATTTTATTATAAAAAATAAGTGCTAGAATATTTGAAGAATCGATAACTATCTTGGTGAAAAATAAACTAAAGTTAACCACAAGGGCAATAACGATAACTGAGGCGATGATTTTCTTCGCCCCCCCGTGGCCTATGCCTAGTATTGTCTGGAACGCTGCGTAAAGTAGTACCAATATAAAGAATATATTTGCGAAGTCTCTAACCACTCTCCATATTTCTTGAATAAAATTGGCAGTGTACATAGTGCTACTCAACGTAAGCGCAGCCATAAAATTAAAGAAATAAGCAGTTAAAGTGAGTAGTGCAGACGGTATCACAACAGCAAAAGCATACACAATATAAAGAAGACAACCTATTGGATTATTAAATCCGCAAGTATTTCCAATTTGATTTAGGAGAGCACTGCCACCACTTTGATTTTTCTGATTTAATTGTTGCTCAGGGTTTAATGGAGACTCTGGCAATCCTTGACACACTTCCTCTGATTCATTTCCTGTTTGTACAGCTGCCATACATTCTTGGTATGTTGAATATTGTGCATCAACTTTACTCAGGGGCGCAAAAAGTCCTACCGATAGAATTAATATTAAGATGTAAGGTAAAAACTTTTTCATTAACTTTTTTTTAAAAAAACTTCTACGGTATCGATACTCTCGGTGAATTTACTGGAACCGTAATCACCGCTGCACCACCACGATCGTTGTTGTATGCAATTATGAAGTTACTACCCACTACTTTTACATCAAGGGACGCTGCTTCAGCTGATACCACTATTGCTGTTGTACTTCCCCACGGCCTTAGGAAGATGTAGTTTCCTCCTGCTCCCGAAGCTGATGATGCCACCCAGTAACTTCCATTTACAAGTAATATTTGCGCACTACTACCGTTTCTTATTCCAGACGATCGTCCAGCTCCTTCGTTATATGAATTTGATAGTCTTAGATTTGTATCTATTCCTGATGGCGTGACACCTCTTATGGGTCCGTATCCACCGTATATTATATATCCATCCGTTATCGCCGCTTGACTGAGAGGTGCGAGTACTGCAATAGTTTTGGTCAGCGTTGTGCCTGTTCGAAGACAAAGTCTAGAGTTTGAATTATCACAAGCATTTATGAGTAAGTTACCACTGAGGTCCATTGTCCCACCAACCCCGGTTGCTACGAGTTGATTATCTTTTGCAAGTCTAAATGATGTATTTGCAATCCATGATGCCCAATGGCCGTCTCTCGCAACAAACTGACTATTCGCGACAAGACCTACGTTGTCCGTAGTTCTAGTAGGTGTCCATTGTCCAATAGTTACTTCGTATCTATATAGTTGATCTCCTGGTATATTTGCTGAGCTACATACATATGTAAGTTTAGTTGGTGTAATCCACTCTCCCGCTAGACAACTATGACTTGGATCGTTTGCTAAATCTGCCGGAGTTCCAAGATTATAATTTTGACCAGTCTGCAGGTCTGTCACCCAACTTTCTGGCCAGTCTCCATACGCAACATACCTTCCATTTGGCGAGAGCCTCGGCCACCAGCCGTTTCCTGTTTGCGTAGGGTTCCAAGTACTTGTTGGAGTTGCTGTAGAAAGTGTGCCCCCACCACTACCTGCACTGCTAGTTACGTAATTTACGAATGCTTTGTTGGAAATAGAATTAGAAGAAGCATAGACATCAAGTGAGCCACTCCCGATAATGAGTCCAGCTGGTACGAGGACAGTAGTCTGAGTCCGGGCTGTATTTACTGTGCCGACTACAGTGCTACGAGTGCCTAAAGAGTCGAAGAATCTTACAGTCGAGGTCAAATTTTTTCCATTTATGGTTAGGGTTGTCTGTCCGCCTATTACCGCTGTCGGACTTACTGAGGTTATTCCTGGTGTGCCGCTGGTGCTAGGTACGGGTGTTGGATTTGGGAGAGGTGAAGGGCTTGTTCCGCTTCCGCCTGGAGTAGTTATGGTTTGGCAGCCGCAGTTGTTACCACCACCAGAACTTGTACAGTTAAGCGGAATAAATCCTTCAAAATTTGTTTGCGCGGCTGTACCAATAGTACTTGCACCTCCATTAATAGCATCATATCTTTCCATCATAGTATCTCCGTTATCCCATACTGCGATGATGTCTCCAGTGGATGGATTATTATTACCATTAAGTACTTCATCCGTGGCGTTCAATCCCATAGAAATTAATTCACTTTCAACCAGAGCTAGGAATGTTCTAGCATTTTGCCTGCCGCCTGATTCTATATTTGGCAAGTTTGCTACACTTGGATTTGCAGCCAATACAACATCCATAGCCTGTCTTAATTCTCCAGCGTATTGATTCCCTGTATCTGCACACTGTCCTCCGGCTGTACTACTGTTCCCACCCTCTTCGTCTTCTGGACCCACAGGAGGGGCTGCCTTTTCTGCGATAGGGGTGACTCCAGGGATGTTGCCCTTATAGTCAAGAACATTAGCTCGGAATAAAATATTACATTTTATTTTTATATTTACTTCTCCATTTCCAAATGCTTTATCATAGGTGAAAACATTATTGGCATTTACCATGGGTAGCGAGCCCTCTGTCCCATCAGGTCCATACTGTGGAGGGTCTACTGGATTTATAAACATATAATAAGTAGTAGGGATACGTACTCCTTTTACAACATCTCCATATGAAAATCCACCCACTATTGGGTAATCGCAGAATAATTGCTTTTCTGTGCCGGTCCTTCCACTACTATCTATTCCTGTGCTTATTCCATTTCCATTAATGTCAACAGGTCCCCATCCCTTTTCCGTCCTCTCTGTTTTGCATTGGTCGGTCATCCTTGCTATATCTTTCAAATTGTCTTTCGCAGTATTAAGCTGATCTCGAGTGTCTTCAATACTAAGTGAGTTGGAGCTATTGATTTTTGTTGCGTTATATTCTTTTTTGTATGTGATGAGAGTAGTTTCTTCTGGAGTGCCAGGCGCTGGCTCTACAGAGTATGAAGCTAATTTTAGCTGAATAGATTTTAGTCGTGCTAATGCTGCAGTCCTCCTTCTCCTGGCTTCTACTATTTCTGTCGATTGCTGGTATAGTGAGTCGATACTCTGTATTGTGTCTATATAAACAGGTGAATTTGGTAATGCCTCCAACATTCTGCTTTGTATCCAGTCTTTAAAGAAAGTTACAGCGTAATTTAATTCTCTCATAGCTTCTCTTGCTCGTGATGCTTCATTTAAGTCGTCGTCACCACTTTTTTCTAAAAGCTTAGAAGCATTACGTTGCTTCTCCTCTTCCAGCCTGTCATCCCATTTTATATCTGGTCCTGGTACGCATTGATCAAGCTGTCGTATCTGTTGCCACGTTTTGGTTAATTCTGCACCGAGTTGACTTAGCAATGCAATGTCTATTTCAGTGTTCATTATATCTCTTTCTACTTCTTGCTTAAATTGACTTAGCACTATTACCTCATCTGGTCCAGAGTTCCAGGTTGTGCTGTTGTAAGCTTCAGTGGTACCTAAGGTATTGCCAAAGTATTCCCAATCGTCTGGGAGTGGAGGAGGATTTGGACTTTCTGTGGTTGCTAAGGCATTCAATCCTTTATTGAGCAACTGATTAAGCATGGCATCTAAAATTGCAGAAACACTGTTACCCATTGCCACCGCGAGCTCACCTTGCCTTTGTCCAGTAGTTAATGCATTTGCTATTTGATTCCCCACTACTGATCCAGGCGTAGTATCGAAGAGCCCACCTGGGCAACCATTTTTCTTTTCCCACTCAGTTTGTTCAGCGGAAACCATTTTATTAAATTGAATATAATATTCTTCTTCAGTTTGTCCTTCCGGCCTAGTTTCAGGTAAGTATTCTAAAGTTGATTTAAATTTAGGTTGCTGGAATTGATTTTTGAGAGTATCGTATTTAGGATTTGATGGACATGTTTGAGGAGATAAAAATCCTGCTCCTTGCTCCAATTTTGTATTTATTGTTTGTGCTGCATTTTGAGATGTGCCTTCTAGTCTCCTTGCTAGCTCCTCTGTTGCAAGCATTCGGAATCCTATTGGATTGTTTTGTGGATACTGTGTGTTTAATAAAAATCCATCCCATCCCCCGACACTGAAATCATTTCTAAAACTATTTAAATAATCTTGATCGTTGGTAACCTTACTCAAGCTGTACTGCGCATTTTCTTCGAATTGTCTTTTGTAAGTGTAAATAGTATTTAATGCTAGGTCCTTACCGAAAGGTAGGCGGAGAGAATCATAACCAATAGTGTCCACGAAATTCTTAACTTCGTATTTAGCAATGTCTTTAAAAAATGATTCAGGATTTTCTAAGAAAAGCGGTCTTCCGCTGTATCCGGTATTAACCCAGTTTATAGTGCTCTCTGTCATTTTATTCAAAGTTCTCTTAGCTAAATTCTTCAATACTTCCCTAAAGACCTCCTTTGCAATTTCTTTAAGTTGAATTCCTGTTTGAGTTGTAGTTTGAATAGTGTTTACCGTCTCAGTGCTATAAATAAGAGGAGCGAAAGAATCGATAATATATCCACTTGTAGAGACAATGGCACCTGCTTTTTGCGGTGAAAAAAACAAAACACTAGGCACCATTATTGAAATAATTATTGACGTGGAGATTATTTTTGGATTTATTTTTTTTCTAAAAATCATTTTTATTTTCAGGAGTTAATTACTCTATTTTTTCAAGTGCATTTTCAAGATTTGTGGCTGCTAATTCTAGTAAGGTAGCATTCTGTTCATATTGACTCATGGCGCTAAATGCCATGATTGGGTCGATGTCTACAAGTTGCACACTGCTTAAATTTTCGTTTAAGTTCGCTAAGGCATTTATTAAGGCTAAGTGAAATGGCGCCAGATTCTGTGGTACTTCTATGGCTATCATCCCGTTGATGATTCCCTGTGTTTGTTTTATGATTGGATCTAATTTCTCTAGAACACTTCCGTCCAGGTCTTCATCTTCAGTTAGAGATTCTTGTAAGATATCAATAGGGCTACTGACTATAACGTATTTACTATATACCGTGCGCATCGCACTGTTGTATTTTTCTGCAGCTTGGAGGCTGGTGTCTTTTATTACTTTAATATCTGAAGAACCGTACGTTTTTTTACTAGGAGAGTTTTCTACTTGTGTAGCTAAAGATTGCCCTAGCTTCTCTATCGTGGCTTGGTCCATTTCTCCGCTTTGATTTAAGGCCGCCATAGTGGCTACGAGCTCTCTTGAGAATTTATCAGTCTGGGTCAAATTCTCCTCACTTATTTCTACCTCAGCACTTCCTCTGGCTTGGGCCTTAAGTTGAGCTATTTCCGTACTGTCCGATACGCCATCAGCATCTGTATCTTTTTGAGTAGGGCTTGTTCCCCATAGACCTTCTTCCCAGTCTAGTACGCCGTCAGCGTCTGTATCTTTATTTACTAAATCTTTCAGGATAGAGGTGTTGTAGGTAAGTCCGCCGGAGATCCCGCTGTCAGTAGGAGAATTTTGGAAGGTGGATTTTGTTTTTATGAAGAAAATTGAAATTACAAATACCACCGCTAAAACGGTTAAAAGTGCCCTTTTATTTTTTAACCAATCTAATTTAGTTATTCTTTAATTATAACAATAAACGAGGAGCACAAGCAATGAATTTGCTTGATGTCCGAGTGCCATTGTTATATGGTAATCCATATACCACTTTTTATAAAGTAAAAGCCGTAATTTTAGAGGGGATTATTGAGTCTTTGTTGATAACTATTTTACTCAACTATCTTGCAAGTGAAATCCAGTCTGAAAGTGTCAGTTCTTCGGCTCTTTTATTCCCTAAGTTAACTAAAATCTCTTCTGGAATGAGCCCTTTTAAATTCCCAGAGAGCTTTTTCCTCTTGTGAGCGAAGCCCGTCCGTACAATTTCCCAAAATTTTTGCTCGTCTACTCCATTTTCCTCGAAAATCTTCCTCGAAATATTTTTAATAACGATAATAGCGGAATCAACTTTGGGCGCGGGTGAAAAATACCTCTTGGGTACCTTCATTATCACCTTGGGTGTGCCGTATGCTTTCACTGAAGTTGAAAGGATGCTTTCTTTGCCGCCCGCCCGTCCTCTGGCGGGTCTCGCCACTATTCTTTCTGCTACCTCCTTCTGGACTAGGAGTACCATGCGCTCTGGTTTAAGCTCTGCGGTTAGAAACTTTTTTAAAATTGCTCCAGTTATGTTGTAAGGAATATTCGCGATTAGCTTATAACCCGATGCTCGTAGCTTATAGCTTTCAATTTTAAATTCTAGTATGTCATCACGTACTAGTACAAGAGTATTATTCTCTACCTGTGTTTTAAATTTAATTTTTAGTAATTCAAAAAGTTCATAATCTTTTTCTATTGCAATCACGAGTCCGGCATGTTCCAAGAGTTTTTCTGTCAGTGCTCCCTTTCCTGGCCCTATTTCGAGTATCACATCCTCCTTTTTTATTTCTCCCGTTTCGATAATTTTCCGGAGCGCGAGTTCTGACTTTAAGAAGTTCTGCCCTAGGGATTTTTTTGCTCTGTAAGTTTTATTTATTGTCATATATAAATAGTTTTTATTCCATTCTTCTCACCTTCCTTTTCCATTAGGCCTGCTGGGATGTCGCTAATAAATTCTGACGGAGCATTTATATTGCGCGAGCCGAAGATGGTGCGGAAGTTTGCGAAGGATAAAAACAATTTTTCTTTGGCTCGAGTGAGCGCCACGTAGAAGAGTCGGCGTTCTTCCTCGCTGTCTTCATTTGTTTTTGTCTCACCATGCTTTTGGTGTGGGAAAAGTCCATCCTCGAGCCCGGTAACGAAAACATATTTAAATTCGAGCCCCTTCGATGCATGCACGGTCATGAGTTTCACGGCTGATTTTGCAAAATCAGGTCGCGCAGTGTCATCTGAAGCGCGACCCCCTTCTTTTCTCTCTCCTCTTTCTATCAAAGAATCTTGATCTGAAGCTAGCGCCGCATCCTCTAAAAGCCTTTCAATTCCTGATCCATTTGGCAAATTGTCGTATTTGAGCGCAAGAGTGGCAAGCTCCTTTATGTTTTCTAGTCGCTCCTTTTCTTCTTCATTACCAGCCGAAAGTTCCGCTTCAATGCCAGACTTTTTTACGGTGAACTTTACTACATCACTTGCTTTTTCATTTTGTATTTTATTTTTTATTTCCGCCAACAATTCATAAAAGTTATTTATTTTTATTCTTGCTTTTATTGGTAGATCCTCCATGTCGTTGGCAAAGATCTTGGCCAGAGTTACCTTGCCGATACCTCGCGCTGGGAAATTTATTATTCTTTTTATGTCCGACAAACTTTCCGGATTCAAAGCGGCCCTGAGATATGCAAGTGTATCCTTTATTTCTTTTCTTTCGAAAAATTTAACCCCCAGAACTTGGTATGGGACGTTGTACCGGAGCATCGCCTCTTCGAGCGCTCGGGACTGAAAGTTGGCACGGTAAAGTACCGCGACTTCACTCAAGTTTAGTGCGGAGCCAGAAATGTTTTTTTTTAGGATATCCTGCTTCGCATCGTCACCATCAAAAAAATCATCTCTGGCTCCGGGCCCATCCATCATTTCCAGAACTTTTGTGGCGACGAAGTCAGCTTCGTCGTTTTCATCCATTGCTTCATAGATAGAAATCTTCTCCCCTACTTTATTTTCTGTAAACAAGTTCTTGTCCGGGCGATATTTATTTTTCTTTATTATTTCATTTGCGGCTTCTAGTATGTTTTTTGTCGAACGATAATTTTCTTCGAGTAGAACTATCTTGGCATTCGGGTAATCCTTTTCAAAATTTAAAATATTTTTCAAATTTGCTCCGCGCCAAGAATAAATATTCTGATCCGCATCTCCGACCACGCAGATGTTTTTATCTTCCCCTACCAGGAGGCGGGACATTAGATACTGCACTTCATTGGTGTCCTGGTACTCATCAATGTGGACATATTGCCACCTTTCCTGATAAATTCTCCTCAGTTCTTCATTTTCCTTCAGTAATTTAGTGGCCTTGAGCAAGAGGTCGTCGAAGTCAAGCGAATTTTCTTTCCCCTTTCTCTTTTCATATAAATTCCATACCTGCGCCACTATTCTACCCATCTGGCTTTGAGCGCCCTCGGTATAGTCTGCTAAATGTATAAATTTACCCTTTTCTCGGCTGATGATGCTTTTTATTTTCCTTGGTTCGTATTGTTTCGGGTCTATGCCGAGCTCTTTCATTGTGTCTTTAATGATGGAAATAGAATCCGATTCATCCAGGATTGTAAAATACTTAGTAAGCCCCAGAAGTCCTGCATTTTCCTTAATTATATAGACTCCTAGGGAGTGAAATGTGCTGACGAAGGGTATCGTATCCTGACCTTTGGCGTTTTTCGCAATTTCAGCAATCACACGTTCCCGCATTTCCTTGGCGGCCTTGTTGGTAAAGGTTACGGCAAGAATTTTATTGGGGCTGATACCCTCCTTTATTAAATTCACTATGCGGTGGGTTATGGTCTTGGTTTTACCCGCCCCCGCCCCTGCCACAATCAAAAGCGGACCCTTCATATGAAGCGCCGCTTCTCTCTGCTCGTTATTGAGTCCTGTTAAATGTTCTTCTGTCGGCATATATTCAATATACTCCAACACTTATTTTAAATCCACATAAAATAAAACAGCGCCGCCTGCAGAGATCTCCGAGATCTGCAAACGACGCTGTCCTTCTTCTTGAAACCCGAACGTTCCGGGTTTCTATCGGCGCGGCTGGGCTCTTCCCGTTGCCGACGTCGGCCGGTTGGAG
>DATDWM010000029.1:0-3819 GCA_036517375.1 Minisyncoccota bacterium | reverse complement strand
CAGCCAATAGCCCGGTGAAAATGCAATGTCAGTAAAGATGCTGACTACCCGCACCAAGACGGAAAGACCCCGGAAGCTTTACTGTAGCTTGGTATTGGTCTACGAGTTGTTATACGTAGCGTAGTGAGTAGGATTTGAAGTCACGTTTTCGGATGTGATGGATCCGCCAATGAAACACTCATTTTAACGATTTGTAGCTCTAACCGGTTATGCCCTTTAAGTATGTGAATTTAAGGGGACGCAGGAAAGTATTCCATCAAAAAGTAGTGGAAGTTTTTGCGTCCTGCTAAATTTGTTCGCATATTAAAAGGGCATAATCGAGACAGTGCCTGGCGGGCAGTTTAAGTGGGGCACTTGCCTTAAGGTGGTTATACATTACAACCACGTGGGGCCATTTGAGAGAAATCTCAAATCGCAAATTCGACTGTATCGGGGAACCTCTCAATAAAATGAGACAATCCCGAGGGAAGTCTTCCGTTCAAATTTTTGGATTTAAAAATCCTGCGAAAAGCAGGATCCGTGTGGTTATTTGTATTTTATCAAACTCCATATAATAAGTGGGAAAGTGAGAGGGTACAATAAAACCGAAATAACAAGACAAAGAATGAAAACTATATTCGCATTTAAAATATATTCAAGAGGACTAAAAAAATTATATGCGATGGGGAAAGTACAGAACATGTAGAAGTATGATGTTGGTAGTTTTGCCGGAAATATTTCTGGTAAAGAAGATTTTGGTATGGCTACTAGTAGGTCGACTAAAGTAACTATATAACCAAGTGAGTATGCTAAGAGTAAAAAGAACAACATGTTCACCCCCCTTTTTTTTGTTAGAGAACTGTACACATCTTTAACTAGTTTGTTGTATTTGTCAAGTCCAAAAATTTGAACGGAATGACCCCGTAGAGACTATACGTCGAAAGCGCATTTACTTTGTAAATGCTAAATTAAAAGTGCAAAATGAAAAATGTAAAATTAAAGTTGTCGCTGAAAGCGACTTCCAAAATTTTAAATTTTGATTTTTAAATTTTAAATTTAGCGAACAAAGTGAGCGTTATGATATAGTCCGAACTGCATGGTGACATGCAGAAGCGAGCAGAAATGTCTCGCTCCGTAATCTTAGGACTTTCGGATGGCTTATAATTTCAATTTAAGCCAGGCATACGAAAGTACTTTTGTACGAAGTAACAAAATTGCCTAAAAAGTAATGGAGGCGTACATCAAGGTCGGCTAGCTGCGGATGGAAATCGCAGCGATAGTGTAAACGCACAAGCCGGCTTAACTGCAAGGCGGATGTGCCGCGCAGATACGAAAGTATGTGTTAGTGAACCGACTCTTGCTCGTAGGAGCGGAGAAGATCACCAGATAAAAGCTACTCCGGGGATAACAGGCTAGTACTACCCGAGCGTCCATAGCGACGGTAGTGTTCGGCACCTTAAAGAAGAAATCGGGGTGCTACGACAGTAATGTTGTACCTGTGACCTTAATTAATTTTAAGGCAATAAAACTGGCTTATAACGGTGGAGTTGAACTTAATTTTATGGTAAAATATTGAAGAATTAAGCGATAATACCGTGGGAAGTCTTACACAAGAACAGAAATCTCTTATAATTGGAACCATTTTAGGCGATGGTTATTTGAGAATTATTCCAAGAAGAAAAAATGCATTTCTTGAAGTAAATCACTCTGCTCAACAAAAGGATTATGTAAATTGGAAATATTCTATCTTGCAGTTAATTGTAAAAAGCAAACCTAAATTAAGAAATGGTAATGGGCATAGGATCGCTTGTCGATTTTATACTCGGTGCCACTCTGAAACTACAGATTTGTTTAGGTATTTTTATAAAGATGGCAAGAAAATAATTCCAGATAATCTAGAAATTAATCCATTTAGTTTGGCAGTTTGGTATATGGATGATGGTTCAAGAAGTGGCGGGTCATTATATCTAAATACTCAGCAGTTTTTAGAAGATGATCAAGTTAAATTGCAGAAACTGTTATTAGATCAATTCGGTATTATTTCTAATCTTAACAGAGACAAGGAATACAAAAGAATTAGAATCGTAAAAAGAGATGCTAAAAAATTCTGTAATATAATTCGCCAATTCATACCTCAATCAATGCAATACAAACTCGTGTAATGACCCCGTAGAGACTCGATCCTAAGTAGGATCCTAGCTAACTTTAAAAATTAGCTAACACGCCAGCTCCTTCTAAAAAGAAGGATGAAGATATAGTCCATACAATTAGAAATAGTTGAAGTATATACGATGTCGGCTCGCCCTATCCTGGGACTGAAGAAGGCCCCAAGGGTTTGGCTGTTCGCCAATTAAAAGGGTACGCGAGCTGGGTTCAAACCGTCAAAAATTGAACACGAGGAAGGGGAACAAATGTTCCCAATCACACGGCGGCTTTCCAGAGAAATCTAGATCGAAAAAATCGACTCATATCGGAGAAATCCTATCGTCCACTGCTGTGGACACGCGGATAAATGCGGATCAAAACGCAGATTAACGCGGATACTTTTCTTACCTGTGTTAGGTAGGACAATTCCGAGGGAAGAACGTAAAATTGCTTCGCAATCACGTTCCCCGTAGAGACTTATCCTTCGAAGCTTTATGCGAAGAAGGAAGAAGTTATGATGTATCATAACTTAAAACGTCGATATACCAATGCTTTACATTGGAAAACTCTAAATTCAAAACCCTAATCTCTAAACAATATCAAAGTTCTAAATTCAAAAATTTGAAATTAGGATTTAGGATTTGTTTAGGATTTAGAAATTAGGATTTAGGATTTCCACTGCTTCGCAGTGGTATGTGGTATAGTCCATACTCTTAGTAATAAGAGAATTATCGATTCGTAATTCGTAGATTCGCATGCATTTGTAAATTTGCATCGGCTACGAGCGAAGCGAGTTAGCGTGAGACAGGTTGGTCCATATCTGGTGCGGGCGTTGATACTTGAGGAGGGTTGTCCTTAGTAAATTTATTGCTACTTTGCGAAGTAATTCGCGATGACAACCCCGTAAAATTCACAAAAGTGAATTACGGGGCTAATTCGGCTAATAACGGTGAAGGCTCTTGTTTGCTATGCAATTCGGTCCGAAAAGCATAGATCAAAACAGGCAAGAGTTAATACCGTGGGAAGTCTTTATATTAAAAAGACACAGTTCTTACTGTGTCTGTCTGAGAATTGGATCGAGAGCTGGATAATTCATTAAAAAACATTTTTTGAATGATTCCTGTCTCGAAGGTAGCCATTCAATCAGTGCCAAGAGCAATGAGAATGGCGGGGATAAAATTAGAAGATAGAATGCTGTTATCATGAAAATGGTTGCAAGTATTGTAAGTATTGTAATAGCAATATTTGGAAAAATACCGCAAAACAAAACGAAAAGAAGGAATTTCTTCATTCTCCCCCCCCCAATTAAAAAGAACCTTGCAATCATTAAAACACATAAGTTAAGTAATTGCAAGGGTGATATAAATGACCCCGTAACGACTTGTTCCCGAGCTCTTAAACGAGTGGAGGACGGATAGGAGTTTCAAGCGACCGAAGGGGCGCGCAGTGCCCAGCGCCAGTAGGTGGCGGGTATTGAACTTCTATAAGATGCCGATCTCCTAAATCGCATGGGCGATCGGAGAAAGATATAGTCTATACATATAGTGATATATGAGATTATGACGAGAGGACCGGGATGAACGAACCTCTGGTGTACGAGCTGTTCTGCCAAGAGCAGTGCTCGGTAGCTATGTTCGGTTCTGATAAGCGCTGAAAGCATATAAGCGCGAAGCAGGCTCCAAGATTAAGTATCAA
>DATDWM010000028.1:0-3011 GCA_036517375.1 Minisyncoccota bacterium | reverse complement strand
GAAGTGCATGAATAATGCCAAAGATTATTACAATACCCACAGCGTTGAGTATAAGGACAAGTGGGATTTGAGTGAAGATGGCCTAGAGAGGCCGGCCAATTACTACCGTCTTCAGATTATAAACTCAATGATTAAAATGGCATCTCTCAAAGTGGGGGATCGAGTGGTAGAAATTGGCTGTGGTACAGGGCTGGTACTCAAGGAGTTGTTGAAAGTTACAAGGCCTATTTATGGTACTGATATATCCACCCAAATGCTTGAAAGGGTGAGGGATTCATTACTTAAAGATAAAAACGTTTCTATTGTTAACGATTTTACTGAAGTTTTAAATAATAAGCAGTCAGATGTTTTTCTAATGCAAAATGATCTTTTACAACTTAATCTTCCGCAAAATTACTTCGATAAAATTATCAGTATGGAAGTGCTGCGCTATATAGATGATGTTCCAAAGGCTTTAAAAAATGTTAGAAATATGATGAAGCAAGATAGTGTATTTATCTTTACAGTTACTAACTTTTTTAGTTTTAGCTTTTTTCCCATCAAGTATTTTATAAGAAAGTTATTTAATAGAATAAATAATAAAGAAGAACTATTGCAATATTTTGTTACCGAAGATGGTATAAAGAATAAAATACGAGAGGCTGGTCTAGAGACAATATCTTTTAAAAAGTTAAATCTTTTATCCTTCAACCCATTAGTTCAGGGTTTTATTAAAACTAATGATAAGGCAAAAAAGATTGTAAAGTTAGATGGAATACTGTCAAAGATCCCGTTAATTAATAAGTTTTTTGATACCTTTATCTTTGCTGTTAGAATGAACAAATAAATGAAAATTCTTATTACAGGTACAACTGGGGAGGGTATGCCGCCACCGTATGGCGGCATACAGAAGCTTATTTTAAACACTGCCCGCCGCTGGCGAGAGAAGGGGCACGAGATAGGTATTACTTTTACCTACACTTCACCAAATCCTGATGACATTGGTGCTAAAGCACAATATTTTTACGAATATAAAAGTTATCCGACTAAATTAGCAAAAGTACTTTTTCTTTTTTATTATTTTTTGTCGAATCCTGGGTTGTATATGCAATTGTTCCGTGCCCACCGCGCCATATGTCCACATGTCTCACAAGAGACACTTCTGTATACCGCATATGGTGTTTATCTAGATAAAGTATTTTCAATATTTAAGCCCGATATTGTTTTAACAGAAGCAGCGCTGATTAAGTCATTTATGGCGGCAGAAATCTCTCGTCGTCGTAATATTCCGGTGGTGGTGGATGTGTATGCTGAAGTGCGAGATCTTTCAATGGGGGAAAATCGCCATCTCACCAATAATCAGCACGATTTCTACTGGCGAGCTTTTCTCAAGCGCTTTTCTTTGGTCATCGGCTTAGACAACTGTTCAGTTGAGATGCGTTCATATCTCCCAGATGACAAGCTGAAAGAGTTTGTCGATACTGGTGGTGCCAAATATTTTAGCGAGAAGATTCCACAAAATAAATCAGAACTTAGGGAGCATTTTAAATTATCACAAGAAATGTTTCTGGTAGGTGCTGTAGGAGCTTTCGAGCTACGTAAGGGTCACGATCATCTTATTAGAGCAATCGCTATTTTGCGTGATCAAGGCCACAACGTAGGGGTCGTAGCCTGTGGAGGTGGACATCCAGCTAATTGGTATGCCCTTGCCAAAGAACTTGGAGTTGAAGATAGGGTTTTTCTTTTCCAGAGACTTTCAGAAGAAGAATTGCGTAGATTGCATCGCACCATGGATGTCTATACCAATCTCTCTCATACCCAGCGCATGTGTGGTTTCGATCAGTCACTGATAGAAGCTATGTCGGGTGCGCTCCCTGTCGTTGTGTATGAAAATGGTGCCTTGCCACGTGTGGCTCAAAATGGAGAGAGTGGCATCGTGGTACCGATTAATAAAATTCCTTCTGTTGCCGATGCTATTTTACAGCTAATGAAGCTCTCGCCGGAAGAGCGTAAAAAGATGGGAGAGAAGAGCAGAGAATTTGCTCTCAAATTTGATTATGATGTGACCTGTGCTGAGAAATTAACCTGGTTTGAAGAGCTGGTGGCACAGAATAAGGGGTAAGTGTTATACTACGAACCATCACTCATATGGCACGAAACATTACAAGGGTCAATGTTGCAGTAGTGGGAGGCGCTGGATTTATCGGCTCTCATTTGGTGAATTATCTTATTGACAAGCGCAAATGCAAGGTGCTTGTCTTAGATAACCTCATCACGGGGCAAAAGCGCTTTATCCACCCAAAGGCTACTTTTGAACATGTTGATATCACTGCTTCAGAAGAGTACATCAAGAAACTTTTCCGACATCACAAAATTAAATATGTATTTAACTATGCTGCTGAACCTTACATCCCGCTTTCTTTTGCACGACCTACCTATGTATTCAATATTAATGCTTCAAGTGCCTTAAAAATTATCAATGCTGCTTGGGAAGCTGGGGCGAAAGGCATTCTCCAAGTATCTTCAGCCGAAATTTATGGAGACGCCAAAGGCAAGGTTGACGAAGAAGCTCCTGTGCGCCCGCATTCGACATATGGAGCCGCCAAAGCTGCTATAGATGCTATGGTTCAAGTTCGATGGAAGGAAGCTAAAACACCAGTTATCGCCTTAAGACAATTTAATTGTTTGGGTGAGCGAGAAACACACCCCTACATTATTCCAGAAATCATCAAACAGATAGAGGAAAATAAAAATAAAAATAAAAAAGTAGAAATTCAACTTGGTAATAATTCATTCCGAGATTTCCAATATGCTGGTGATGCAGCAGCTATGGCAGTTGAACTTCTTGAGAAAGGTCAATTTGGGGAGGTCTATAATATGGGAAGCGAAGATGGGGTAAAAATGTACGACTTGGCTGTTCTTATTGGTAAACTAATGGGTGTTTCAGTTACCGTCAAAGAAGATAAGAGTCGTATCCGCCCATGGGAAATATGGCATCTACAGTCTAACAACTCTAAAATCTACAAGACCAT
>DATDWM010000027.1:0-7638 GCA_036517375.1 Minisyncoccota bacterium | reverse complement strand
ATGCCACGACCATCTTTTAGAATCGAGTGGGATGCTCATGAATACGAGCATAAAGAAAGAAGCTCCGATTGGTTCTGGGCAGTAGGAATTATTTCTGTTTCTGTAGCTATCGCTGCCACCATCTTCGGCAATATTATTTTTGGTATTTTGGTGCTCATAGGAGCCTTCGCCCTCTCACTTTTCGCCAACCGTCCACCTAGCACTCTACACGTAGTTGTGGACGAGAAGGGAGTGACTCGAGGCAAAGTTCGTTATCCATACTCCACTCTAGTATCTTTCTGGATAGATACTGACCATCCGCATAAAAAAATTATACTTAGGTCTGAAAAAATGTTTATGCCCCTCATCGTCGTACCCCTTGGCAACGAAACTGATGTAGAGGAACTACATGAAGACCTTTCAACTTCCCTACGCGAAGAATTCCATTCCCTACCTTTCGTCGAAAAAATTCTAGAATATTTAGGATTTTAAATAAAAAAGGGCCACTGGCGTGACGGTACGACAGTGACCCCCTTCGGTCTTTGAAAACATTCAGCATTCACGGGTGTGAATGCTGGTAATGTGCCCGCGTATAGCGGGGCGATATTACACAGCTCTCCTTCCGCAGTAGGTAATCCACCGCGTTTTCAATTCCATATTAATAATACTCTTATCAAACTATAAAAATATTTGAAACTGTGGATAAAAACTGGTGCTCCCAGTAGGAATCGAGTAGAAAGGATTGTGGCGTAACATAGTTTTGTAACCTTTCTATGCTAAAATTATTTGAAACTATGTTGAACTAATGGGTATGTTTAATATAATTTACAAAAGAAAAATTATCGTAATAAGTATATGCATTATATTAGGTGTAATTCTATCTTTGATACTTCCAAATTACATTAAAATTACAGAGGCTGCTCCACCTTCAAACACTACATCTGGAACTGCAATAGACATCACCAGTCTGCCTTATACAAATACGCAAGACGTACACGATGCTGGGACGACTCACGAAGTTTGGTATAAATATACGGCCCAAGCCGGAGAAAAATTACTTTTGATCTGGGGTTATGGTGACGGTTTAACTCCATACACTCCACGCATTCGGGCCTATCGAGATGCTGGAACTACACTACTAGTTGATAGCGGCACTGGTAGCGGTGCTGGTCAGGATGGCGAACAAAAACCAATCCAAGTTGGAATTGAAGCTGGAGTTACTTATTATTTTAGATTTACATCAAATGCTGGTAATCCCACCCCTGCTATTCTAAATGTTGAAGCGGAAATTGCTCCCACCACTCTACTGGCAAACGGAGATCTTTTTATAAATGATGATACCGCACGTAGCTATAGCGGATCATATCATGGGCTGCCTGGAATAATTGTCGATCCAGCGACTGGCTTGGTTAAAAATTCTTTCAATGGGTTACCGGCTGGCGAAGGCGGAGATATACTGGCAGATGGAACTATTTTAGTCAGCGATGCCTGGAATGGTAAATTACAATTATTTGATAAAGATTTTAATTTAATTACGGATGTTGCCTTCGATATGGGGTTCGATATTAGTTTACGCGCGAATCATACCGAAAATGTTTTTTATGTTGGTGAAGGAGGTGGTGGTGGCGCAAGTGTTACAACAGTTGATTCATCAGGAAACTTAGGTCCTACCACATGGGATTTGGGTGCCACAGGGTTAGGAGGCATAGCGGCTTCCAATGATGGATCAATTCTTTATTGGGCTGACCGAGATGTCGGGACTCCACTCAGACGTCACGATTTGGGAACAGATACCCCAATGGCGGATTTAGTTGCCGCGGTTCCCACATATTATACTTCGGATATATTGGTGCTTAGCGACGACACATTAATAGTTTTATACCATACAAGTAATGGTAGTGACGCTTTTGTACGGGCTTATGATGCAGCTGGTGCGACAATACGGACTTACAATCTTGGCGCCATCGGTCTGCCAGCCTTCACTCCACCGAGGTTAGCCTATGATGTTGATCTGGAGGCCAATTTCTGGGTTTGGACGCATCGGATAGCGCCCAATCTAGGAATGTCCCAGTTTTTCCAGGTTCAAGTCTCAGATGGAACCATATTAGAAACAGTGGACACAGTGGAATTTGAATCAGGCGTATATCAATTGGCGGCCTCTTTAACTCCTGTGGCGCGCGCGGGTATTTCTTTTTCCTGTCCATTTTTTATATTAAGAGGATACGCCGATCCGGTATATGATCTTGTAGTGGAAAAAACCGTGGATGACGCCACCCCGGATGAGGATCAATCGATTGTCTATACAATTACAGTAACCAACAATGGCCCGGATGACGCAACGGATATTGAAGTTACGGATACCCTTCCTTCAGAAGTTACTTATGTCTCACATATAGCAAGTCAAGGAACTTACAATATGACTACTTGGCTAGTGGGAAATCTGAACAATGGCGAGTCAGCTACCCTTGCAATTACCGTTACGGTGGACTCTGACACCGCTGGAGTTCCTTTTAATAACACAGCCACAATTAGTACTCCTTCCGATTCCGATGCAACTGATAATACAGATACAACTACCATAACTTCAGTTGAGCCACCACCACCTCCACCTACTCCATCATCGTCAGGAAGTAGGGCAGGAGATAGCATCAGAATTTTACCGGCTATCGGAATATACAAAATTCCGAACCCGCTCGCTTTACCCCTAGGACGCGGCCTCATTATTTACAACTATACGGTTTGGAATGTTGGAGGAATTCGACCACTGGTCGACGTTACGCTAGCTGACGATATGTGTCCATCCGTAGTAATGCTTTCCGGCGATTCTAATAATAACAACAAACTTGATCCAGCTGAAAGTTGGCAATACAGTTGCATCGCTATACTATCGAGTACTACTATCAACACTGCGACTGCAACCGGTTACAGCGATGATCCTTCGCATCAAAGAGCCACTGCTACGGCAATCGCGGCAGTCATTGTCGGCATATCAACGACAACCCCTGCTTTAATTTCTACCCCCACTTTCCCCAATTCAGGACTACCTCCAGAATAAAAAGTTTTAAAACAATTCTATATGCTGAGCAGAATATATACCTTACTTAAGTTATCGCTATTTGTACTTCTTGCCTTGTTAGTTGTAATTTTCTTAATGTTTCTTCTTACTCTTGTGCCAGGTCGTACTATTCATTATACGAATCAAAACACAGCACAAAGTATCACTGCTTTGAAAAGAGAAAGTCCTCCTCTCCCGATACATCTAAAAATTCCATCAATCAATGTTGATGCTAGTGTCGAATACGTCGGTCTTACATCTGAAGGAGCAATGGATATACCAAATAATCCTGACCTTGTTGGATGGTTTGATCTAGGTCCTCATCCTGGAGAAAATGGAAATGCTGTTATTGCTGGCCACTCTGGTATGAAAGATAACGTGCCGGCAGCGTTTGATAATTTAAAAAAAATAAAAAAGGGTGACCAAATATACATTGAGAATGAAAAAGGAGAAACAACAATTTTCATTGTAAAAGAGACTAAGTTATACCGCAAAGATGACGACGCCTCAGAAGTTTTTGACCCAAGTGATGATTCTTCACATCTAAACCTTATCACCTGTACAGGAATTTGGGACACTATAGAGCAAACAAGTTCGGATAGACTCGTAGTATTTACTGACAAGATGTAATAAAATTCATAACCCAAAACCAGAGAAAATCTCCAATTTTTCTTTGGCGGCAATTTCTAGTTTGGAGAACTTACTTTGTCGAGTGATATCGATATCACTCGCTGGTCCCTAAGCAATTTCTCCATACCAGACTTACTAATCATACCGACAAAGCCCGTAATAAACTGAAACTGGCTGGATACTTGGAAATCATTCTGGGTCAAAGTAATGAGTACAGCACTTTGTATTTTTTGGACTTCAGATTTTTTCTTAGTATCATCGCTAATAAAATCTGGTGCAGTAAATTCATTTCCTTTTAACATAACTATGACTCGTACCCACGCCTCTTTATTTAGAAGTGTTTGTATTTCCTCTATATCACCCGTTTTAGGAGTAATCGGTGTTGGTGTGGGGGTAGGAGATGGTTTTGGAGTCGGACTTGGGTTAGGCGTCGGAGTAGGTGTTGGTGACGGCGTGGGTTGTTCAAGAATAGGAGGTGTTGGCGTAGGTGTTGCGGAACGATTATTCAAAGCAAAATATCCACCCGCTCCAGCCAAAACAATAATAAAAACAATGAGCAATATATTTACAAATCCTTTTTGGTTCATATCAAAAATTTTCTTCCACTTATTGTACCACCTATCGATTTCCTCTCTGGTGCGCCCAGTAGGGATCGAACCTACGACCTTGTCCTTAAAAGGGACCTGCTCTACCAACTGAGCTATGGGCGCATTTAGCTTAAAAAGTTACAACAATTAAAGCGGAATGTCTATAGCGTAAGCGCCGGCACCGGTGAGAAGTAGGGATAAAGAAATGGAGAAAATGAGGAGATAGAAGACTACGTCGCGCTTGAGAATATCGCGTGCTTGCCACTCTACATAAAGCTCGATACCGGTACAGATGACGAAGGCTAAAGTGGCCATTTGTGTCCAGAAGCCGACCAAGAGAAATAGGCCCCCGACTATCTGAAGTAAGGCATAGAGAGGTACAAATAGAGATGCCGGACGTAAACCTAGAGTCTCGAAGGAGGCAAGCCAATTTCCTTTCTCTCCCCGCAATTTCAAAATTCCGAGATCGATGAAAATAAGTCCCAATACCACTCTCAATATAAAAGGGGCGATAAACGAGTACATAAGAAGCTCTGGAAACGGGTTAAGCATGGTTTTATATTAGCATAAGTGAAATAATGCTATACCTGTTGCCACAGCAACATTTAGCGACTCCTTACTGCCAGACATAGGTATTTCCACTATAGCGTCAGATGTTTCAAGAACTTCTTTCGATACACCAGTCACCTCGTTGCCAACAATTAGTGCAAACTGGTCAGATGTTTTGAAATCTTTTAGTCTCACTGATTTCGGATCTTGTTCTAGAGAAATAATTTGAAATCCTTGTTCTCTAAGTTCTTCAATTGTTGAACTTATAGACTTTGTAGCTTCCCAACTTATTAACTTTTCTGCCCCAAGTGATATTTTGGCAAAGTCTTGTCGAATTCTCCCGAATCGATCAAGTGGGGCAGGGGTTGTGCCAATTAAAATAACTTTCGAGACATTAAAGGAGCTAGCAGAGCGGAAGATAGATGCAGTATTTTCCACACTTCTGATATTTTCCAGTATTAGTACAGAGGTTTTGTTGCTCATTTGAATAGTTTCTGGTGCACCTTGCAGAAGTGGGCGGTTCTGCCCCCTACTCTAATCTTCTCAAGAACACCAGAACAACCTTTTTTAGAGCACTTAGTTTTATGCTTCTGATAAGCTCTATGATGATCTTGGAATTTACCTCTCTCGCCATCGATATTTCTATAGTCGGACATGGAATCTCCACCAAAGTCGATACCTTTTCTCAAAGTTTCTTTGGTAGCCTTAAACATTTCTTTGAAATTTTTGTCTGGAATCTTGTCTGGATGTGATAGTGGGTGAACGCTGGCCCGCCAGAGAATTTCGTCTGAATAAATGTTGCCGATACCAGCAATTAAGCCCTGATCCATTAGAACAGATTTTATTCTGCCTTTCGGTCGCTTCATTAATTGAGAATTGAAAATTGTAAATTGAAAATTCTTGCTCAACGGTTCTGGGCCGAGATCTCTCAAATGTTCGTGGTTAAGAAGTGTTACTTTCGCAAACTTTCTCATATCAGAAAGGATTAAATGTTTGTTGTTGTTTAACTTAAAATCTAGCCGAGTGAAGGGGTAGTCTGGTCTATCGTAGACAAAATGCCCGGTCATCTTCATGTGGACCAGTATTGTTTCTCCACCAGATAAGTGGATCAGGATATTTTTTGCCCTCCTTTCAGCCCCCAAAATCTTCTTACCCTTAACCCTTTTCTTAAATAAAACAAAATATTTTGGATTCTTTATATCTTCTTTATTTCGATAAAACTTGCTGTTGTAAGTCGTTTTTACATCAACAATTTTCCTTCCCTTAACGGTCGAATTTAGCCCATTTACTGTTGTTTGCACCTCCGGTAATTCAGGCATGCTGTTTAGTATAGTGATATTATTATTTAATGAAAGAAAAAGCTTATATAGAAGAAAAAAAGGTGGTTGTACCAGACAATAGGTTTGAACATGTAATGGCCATCACTCTTGATCCGAGAACTGATTTTAAGGAAGGCATTATCCGTTGTATTACCAGCCGTAGCGGGAATCTAGCAATTAAAGGTAATACCGATAGAAGTGTTCTGCATAAGATAAAAGGAGATTCTCTAGAAAATTTTGTAATAGGTGAAAGATTAGATATAAAGGATGAAAAGGAAATTATTTCTAGACTGGTAGGTGAAGGGGACTTTTTGGGACTAGAAGATCCAGATATTTGGATAGATGAAGAAGCTGGTTTGATGCACGTATACTTTACTATACCGTTTAGATCATCAGATAAAAACAGCAAAACCAAGGTTAATCTTGGCCATGCTGTTGGGAAAAATCTTGATTCTCTTACAATGACAGAACCAACTCTTTTGGCCACAGATACTTGCAGTGCGAAAGAAGTTTCCATTGCGCCGCTTAATAAACAAGGCTTTCGATACAACTTGATTGAGTCGAGGGATCGCCATCCGGGAGGCAGATACTCAATTATTCAAGTAGCAATAGCAAGGGACATGGGTGGGATATGGGAATATGGCGAAATAGCTTTTCATCCAGCTGATTATGATTTGCCATGGATAGCTGGCCATGCTTCACCCGGGCCTCTTTTTTCGAAAAATTTTATTGATGTAGGAGAAAGTAAGTTGCTCGGTGTAATAAATGGTTGCGAAGCTGATACAAAAGTTGGAGAAGATACTGTATACGGCGATTTTTCAGTAGGGTTATTTATATATGATTATGAAAAAGGGAAAATAGATTGGGTATCTCCGGAACCTTTTATACAAGACAGTGAAGCTGGGAAAAATGGAGGTCGCGCAATTACATTTGCTAGCCAGTTTGTGGAAACAGGACAAGGAGAAGGAACCCTGTATGCTCACGTAGATGATTCATTTGTACGTGCCTACACACTCAATGCGGAAGAGATAAAGAAATTACTACCCACTAAGATTTAGTAGACAGTAGTTTCAAAGCGGCTTTGACGCGTTCACTGGCGCCTTCGATGTCTTTCGGAACTTTTTTTAGGGCATCGCGGGCATCACGTTCACTGTAACCGAGAGAAACGAGGGCTTCGAGCGCATCGCCTTCTGATTGCATGTCTACACTTTGATCATCCTTGGTAACTTTTAGTTTATTTTTCAATTCAAGCACAATTTTCTCCGCATTCTTCTTGCCAATACCAGAAACACGGGTTAGATAAGTCGTATCTTCGCTCGCCACTGCTTGTCTAAGAGTAGCTGGGCTTACAATATTGAGAATTCCCAAAGCACTTTTCGGCCCAATGCCAGAAATAGTTATGAGAAGCTCAAATATTTCCAAAGTTTCTTTGTCGAGGAAACCAAATAGTTCGAGGGCCGTTTCTTTTACAACCAAATGAGGCCAAATAGAAATAGGGGAGCCCACTTTCGCCTCGAGC
>DATDWM010000026.1:0-18464 GCA_036517375.1 Minisyncoccota bacterium | reverse complement strand
CAAAGCGAGCTTGGCATCCCCGAGACCCATCCAGGTACCCCGAGACACCAGCCACAGAAAAGCAAAAGGTAAAGCGACCAATACTCCCGAAAACAATTCCCAGTACCCCGGCATATGCAAATAGAAACCACTTGGAGATATAAAGAAAATCCCAATAAATGAAATTACGCCGAGCACTAAAGACAGCGTGTCTGGAATGATTTTATGCTTCAGATCATAAGCTGCTATAACTATAAGTAAACAAAAGATAACTGCGTAGTAAGCGTAGTTTACGGTAAAGGCAAGAGTGTCTAGAAAGAATATATCTTGAAATTTTAAAAATAGAAGCGCGAAAATAATACCGGTTACAGACTCCACTAATGGATACTGCACCGAGATCCCAGTTTGACAGGTTTTACATCTACCCCTTAGCCCAATAAAACTAAATACAGGTATAAGTTCGTACCAAGAAAGCGTGGTTCGGCAGGACATGCAGGCACTCCGTCCGCCAAAGGACCTCTCTGTGTGATACCGAAGAATTACAACATTTAAGAAGCTCCCAATAATCAAACCAAAACTAAAGAAAATGATTGTAACTAATGAAATCACAAGATTATTATATCACAAAATATATTTTACTATCTACAAAATTTATTTATTAATAAAATTACGGACAAGCCCAAGCTCCTACAAGTAATTCAGTAGCCTCTTTAGAAGCACCAGTCGAATCTACGCACCAGCCAGAGCTTGTAGTAGAGCCTTTAAGAGACGTGATAGCTGCCCAAGCATCATCAGCGTTGTGACAAACAGAGGCGCCAGCAACAAGCCCAGTGGGGTCATAAATAAATGGCTGGGTATCGTCCCCAACAGTAGCGGCAATGTTAAGCTTCTGAGCCGCATTTAAAACAAATGTACCAATACCACCAGCAGCAGTACACACATCTGTATATACCTGACCAGTATCATAAAACAAAGCGGCCTGGGAGCGAGCATTTGCCATAGTTGCCTTAATAGCTGCATCTGTACCCTTGGTTCGTGCAGAGTTAAGAGAAGCCAAAACAACTGAAGCTAAGATACCAATGATAGCGACCACGACCAAGAGCTCGATCAATGTGAAACCAGACTTGAAACCACGAATTATATTATTTTTCATATGATTTCATAAAACCATGCCACGTAATTAATTACTAAATTGTGGCGATTATTTATATGCTTATAATAAAATACTGAGTTTATTATATCATAGATGTAAAAACACAAAATCCACCCTGTGGACAAGCCAAGGGTGGATTTTGTGTTAAACTATATAGCCTAATTATGAACCACAAACAACTGAAGCGTTAGTCAGCACTGTGGCCTCCTTAGAAGCACCAGTAGAGTCAACACACCATCCAGAGTTGGCAGTTGCAGGAGATTTCAAAGAAGTAATAGCAGCCCAACCAAGTGCGCTATCATGACAAACAGAATAGGCACCAGTACCAGAAGCACTATAAGCAAAAGGCGTAGCGTCAGCAACAGTTGGTGTTCCTCCAGAAAGAATCTTTTGAGCGGCATTTAATATTAGAGGATACACGCCGTTCGCAGTAGCTGAAGCACATACTGTGTCATAAGACTGAGCACCATCGTAATAAAGCTCAGCTTGCGCACGAGCGTTAGCCATTGCTGATTTAATAGCTGCATCTGTACCCTTGGTTCGTGCAGAGTTAAGAGAAGCCAAAACAACTGAAGCTAAGATACCAATGATAGCGACCACGACCAAGAGCTCGATCAATGTGAAACCAGACTTGAAACTTTTACTAAAATTCATTTTCATAATTTATTCTTATACTAATAATAATTAAACTTATAATTCGACTTATTTTCAATATTCATATTATATCCCATCTGTAAAAGGAAGTTATCCACACCTACCCGCAATGCTCTCGGCATAGCTGCTGCAGGCGTGCTTAGTTGATACTACCTGCTAAATTGTATATAGGCATAAGCACAGAAACCAGAAGTAGCCCTACACCCAAGCCCAACACCACAATCATCACTGGCTCGATCAACCCCACTAAGGTGTCGATAGCACCATCCACCTCCCGACGGTAGAAATCCGTTAAAGTTTTTAAAATAGCTCCCAGGGAACCGGTTTCCTCCCCGACCTTAATCATTTGCACCATAATATTTGGTATTTGTTCATGATGTTTTTCAAATGCAACCGAAAGAGCAAGTCCGGATTTCACACCATCGGCTACTTGCATTAGAATAGTCTTGTACACTCTACTACTCACCACTGCAGAAGTGATATCTATCGCGCGGATTATCGGAACACCGGAAGAAAGCATGGTGTCTAGGTTGTCTGCTATACGAGAGAGGTAAAGCTTCTTGTACAAATCCCCCACTAGAGGTGTAGCGAGGCGGACTCCATCTAGATATATTTTACCTTGCTCAGTCCTAGAGAGGCGCCAGAACCAAATACCTAAGAGTATTAAGAAGATAATAACCAGGAAACCATAATTTACGAAAAATTCTGAAAGAGAAATAATTATTTGAGTATAAAAAGGAATAGCTTGTCCGGAATCAAGTATTATCACCGAGAGCTTGGGTATAACCACCACAAACATAAGTGCCATAACCACAAAGAAGGTAACAATCACGAATATCGGGTAGATAAGCGCGTTCCTAGTCTTAGCAGTAAGAGAATACTGACGATCTAGGTATTCGGCCAAGTATAAAAAGGTCTGGTTGAGTTTACCCGTCTCCTCTCCTACCTTGACCATGTTTACATAAAATTCTGAAAATATTTCTGGATGGCGAGCTAAGGATCCTGAGATAGAGACACCGGCCTGCAAATCATCACTGACCTGCATGAGTTTGCGCCCTAGAAGTTTGTTCTCAGTGTTCGAGGCAAGCATCGTAAACGCTTTAAGCGCAGAGACCTGCGCTTCGAAGAGGGTCGCTATCTGGCGAGAGAGTATCACAATATCTTTCATAGAAACTCGCTCAAAAAAAGATCGACTAAAAAGTGACTTGGCTTCCTCTGCGTCTTTAATAGAAATAACAATAAAGCCACGATGCTGTAGGCCGCTTATGGCTATATCACGATTTGGCGCATCTATTTCTCCTTCTTTATTAGCTCCTTCAGCATCTACTGCTTTGTATTTAAATAACATAAAGTTATATCATCCTCTCTAAACCCTTAGGATTAAGAGAATACTGATAAGCTACTTCAATAGATATCTCCCCGGCTCGGACCAGCTCAAGCAGGGAATGGTTTAAGTCCACCATCCCGGATTCTGAACCCGTCTCTATAACCACGTCTACCTCGTGAGTGCGTTTTTCCCGGATTAAATTTGCAACAGCGTTGTTGTTTAGTAAAAGCTCGTAAGCAGGCACCAAGCCGCCCGCTATGCGTGGAACTAGACGCTGGGAGAAAATACCAAGGAGGGACGACGCAAGCTGGGAACGAATCTGGTCTTGTTGATATCCCGGAAAGGCATCGATGATTCTATCAATAGTCTGTGAAGCGTTGTTCGTGTGCAAGGTGGATAAGACCAAGTGCCCTGTTTCCGCTGCGGTTACAGCGGTAGAGACCGTCTCTGGAGTACGCATCTCGCCTATCATGATAACATTTACGTCTTCCCGGAAAACGGACTTGAGCGCGGTATGAAAATCCTTAGTATCGATCCCCACTTCCCGCTGACTAACCATGGATTTATTAGGAATATATGCGTGCTCAATAGGATCTTCAATTGTCACAATATTCCTGGCTTGACTGTTGTTTATTAAATCAATCATCGCAGAGAGAGTAGTGGACTTACCTTGCCCTACTGGACCTACCACCAAGAAGAAGCCTTGTTTCTTGCGAGCAAGATCACCTAGTATTGAAGGCAGATGCAACTCTTCTAAAGTTTTTACCTTAGGCACCAACCTAAAAACCATACAAACTAGACCTTTCTGGAAAAAAGCGTTACCTCGCAGACGCGCCTCGCCTCGAAAGTCGTAAGAAAAATCTATTTCCTGATTTTCTATAAATTTATCTACTTTGCTTTTTTCTAAAATGTGGTTAAGGAAGCCCATCATGTCTTCCTCCGTTAAGACAGCATTTTTTACTAAAAAAATAAGCTCGCCGTCTACCCGAATTACCGGAACACGACCAGCACCAATGTGTAAGTCCGAGCCACCTTGCCGGATCACTGTCAAAATTAGTTCTTCAAGTTCTTTTTTATAATCCATAATTAATCTATTGTTTAACTTTCTTTAAGATACCCGTCACTTGCTCTATAACTTCTGCTGGAGTGGAGTTAGCCTTTACAATATACCCAGAAACTCCCAAACTCCCACCCCGCTCCACGTCCTTTTGCTCACTCTTGTTAGATAGAATTACTTTCGTTGCGCTGGGACAGATATTTTCCGCTTTAATCTTTTCCAACATTTCAAATCCATCCATATTTGGCATAATAATATCGAGCAAGATAACTTCAGGGGCAAGCCCAGCTTTTAACTTTTCTAACGCTTGCAGACCGTCCGAAGCAGTATGAACCTCGAAATTATTCTGGCTGAATTTTAAAGCATACATATCCAAAAGGAAACTATCGTCGTCGACTATTAAGATTTTGCTTTTTTCTTTCTCAGCCATAATTCTTCTTTTCTAACCCTAATAAACCCTTATGACTATTATACTCTTACTATGTCTATTTATCTATAATAAGAACGAATTTGAAATAAAATATACAGACCTATGATTAAACCCACCAATCCTCCAAGTATATCTCCGTATATTACATTACCTGCGAATGAAACGATGCTTGAATAGAAAACCATATTCCAACCACTTATACTTCTTTTGAAAAGTCCTGGTAAGGCTAAAGCGCAAAGCACGAAAGAGGCCAAGGAAAAAATGGAATAAAGTGACCACCCCGTCATCATATATCCGTAGGAGAACATATGATTAAGGCCAAGGAGAGAAAGAACTACTGGAATAAAACTTAACACAAATAGAAGATTCAACCATGGTCCAAATTTAACAATAATCTCACGGATATTGGCTGGGATTTGGAAAGGAGCTTTAGTGACTAGATAATATTGCAATGTTTCCATAAATCCTCCTGTAGTATTTTGTGTTTCCATATTTTTTAATTAAAATCTCTATATTAATAATACTATTATAATACTAAAAGTACTGAAGAAACGCTAGCCTACGCATCTTATTCATTTTCGTTGGCAAAATTATAAACTTCAGTATATGGGATAATGCCGTTTATGGATTTAAGCATGGCGTCTTCCCGCATCATGAGCATTCCTTTCTTGCGAGCTACTTGGTAGATTGCATCATTAACAGGATTCTTCAAAATAACGCTCTGTAACTCTTTGTCTATCTTAAACATTTCAAAAACAGCAATACGCCCGCGAGTTCCCGAAGGGCATTCAGACGATGGAATCGTTTCATACATTTCATCTTTAACAATTAATTCTTTCTTAAATTCTTCTGGCAAGTCCTTCATCTGCTGCTCAATCTGAATTTTAATACTCGGGTCCATAGGAACTAACTTACGTGAAGAAGCGCAAGTAAGCCGCGCTAGACGCTGAGCCACTGACAGAATAAGGGTAGGCGCAATAAGATACGGATCAACTCCCATGTCTACTAGACGAGGTATTGCGCCGATAGCGTTGTTGGTGTGGAGGGTGGAGAGCACTAGATGGCCAGTTAGAGCCGCCTGAATAGCGAGCTGAGCTGTTTCCTTATCGCGAATTTCACCCACCATGATAATGTCTGGGTCCTGACGGAGAATGGAGCGCAGTCCTGAAGCAAAGGTGTAACCTATCTCCGGCATCATTTGAGACTGGTTGATATTCGGCATATGATACTCCACTGGGTCTTCCAGGGACACAATGTTACTCTTTTCTTTGTCGAGCTCGTTCATCATCGAATAGAGAGTGGTAGACTTTCCAGATCCGGTCGGACCAGTAATTAGAATAATTCCGTAAGGCTTGGTCAATGCTTCTTTTATGAGCTTAAGGTTGGTCTCGGACAAACCCAGCTGATCTAGTGGCTTCACTCCCTTTTCTGAATCCAAAATACGCATCACTACCTTCTCTCCATAGAAAGCGGGCATCGTAGAAACACGAAAATCAATCTTGTGGCTATCCACCGCCGTACTAAAGGACCCGTCTTGCGGTTTCCTTTTTTCATCGAGCCGAAGTTTAGCTAAGATTTTTATTCGTGCCACAATACCACTGTAAACACTAGTAGGTAAAACTAAAGTCGTATGGAGCGTACCATCTACTCGGAAACGCACTTTTACCTTATCACCAGTATTTTCTATATGGATATCTGAAGCATTAGACTCTATGGCGTTCCTGAGTATCACCGCCACTATCTTTATGACTGGGGCATCTTCCACAATCTTCGCCTCTTCCCCCATGTTTACATTTTTTATTTCTTTACTTAAACTCTCTTCACTCACCGCCTTGGCTTCTTTAAGGTCATCTTTGTCAAGTTCATCCAGCGCTTCTTCTACTTGGCCGGTTATACCTTTATAATTCTCCATTATTTTACTGTAATCACTTTTAGAAATGAGGAAAATTTTGAAAGGAATACCTAGGTTGGCCGAGATGAATTGGAGAGCATCCATGGCCTGAACATTTTCTGGATCTATTATACCGACTTCCAGCACTCCATCAGACAACTGAAAAGGAGCAAAGCGATAGTTCATTGCCGCATCTTCAGGAATATACTTGAGCACATTGAAAGACATTTTCGACGTATCTACTGTCTTGGTTGGGATGTTGAAATATGTGCCCTTAGCATCTAGGACTTTCTCTGGAGAGACACCGAGCTCGAGTAGCGCATCATCAACATCGCCACCATGTTTTTCTTTGGCGATATTTTTAATTTTATCTATTTGGCTTTTCTCAATTAAGCCCTTTTTAACTAACTCTTCTAAAAAACTCATAATTAATTTGCGGCTCCCTCAGTAGCATTAGGCACAGTAGGTGTCACTCCAGGCAAAACTACAGCGGAGGTTCCAAAATTATCAGATCCAATCGGCGCAAAAGGATTCGGCCGACCTTCGTTTCCATCTTGGATAAGTACGATACTAGAGTCACGAAGAGTGGCAAAGGCTGGGTCAGTAAAAATAGAATCATCAAGTCTAATATTCTTAACATTAAGTAATAAAGTAAGGAATTCCTGACCTAAAACAGCCCCCTCGCCCGGGGATACCGCACCGGTATCGAACGCAAACGGAGACGAAGAGACAAGACTCTCTTCGTCTCCATCTGACTTAATAAAGTAAACATACGCCAAGATTAAGACCACTGCGATTCCTACGAATATTAATATGTTTTTTATTTGTGGCATTGTTTAATTTTTTAACCAGTAAGTCTTTATTTTAAATTTATATTGATATGCTTCTGAGAGAGATGATGTTGCTCCGTCCACAGAATCTGAAGAGAAATCAACAGAAGAGATGTCCACAATACGGAGATTGCGCTCTAGGTCCTTGGTAAAATTAATGAAATTAGTATAGGTACCCGTAGTGCTGAATTCCAAATCCCAAGCTCCATAATTCTTAGGGCTAGATTCTGTCAGCCCGCCTTGGATTTCACCATTCTGAGCTAGAGCATCATTCTTAGTAGTGTTGTACCTCACATCCTTGAGGGCCATGCCGTAAGGCGCAGCTATTTGTTCAATCTCTAGGATTAAGCGAATGTTGTCCACATTCTCAGGCAAAAGCTTCTCCAGCTTTTCCAAGTTTTCACCACTGATGGAATTAAACTTTTGGGTTAATTTATCACGCTCGTTTTCGAGAGCCTTGGAGTTAGTCAGCGCCTCATCATAAGATGTTTTCTTTTCTTGCAGAGCTGAGATCTCGCTGTAGATTGGATCCGTAAAGGTAAAAAAAGTTGCGACGGATATTCCTATTAAAATGATTGGTATTACGAATCTAGACATAAATTTATATTCCTGTCTCCGGCATAGAGGGTTCAGAGCTATCGTCCTCTACTTTTAGAGATTGTCCATAATTAACAAAAGCGGGGTCGACCGAAAAAGTAAGCTCAAACATAACATTGCCTTTATCGTCAAGCACCAAATTGGAAAAAACCGGGTCTACGATATTCTTATTATCCGGAAAGAGGTCCGCCTGAAGCGCCACCGAACGATAGCCCAAGGCAACTCCAGTCATTTTGACCATCACTTTTGCGCTCGGTTCGTCGTTTATACTATAGGTAAATTTCGTATAACGAACTGTCTTAAGTGTCAGGTTCTGGAGTGCCTTGAAAATCGGAGAGATAGATATATGTGATGAAAGAATTTCACTTGAAGCATTCAATCGCTTGTCTAAGACTTGCAGTTGAGCTATTTTAGCCGGTTCAAATCTGTTCTTGGCAACCTCGAGATCATTGCTCATACTTGTAATACTCTTAGCTAGAACTCCTTTGTAAAAAAACAGCCCGCCTGAAGCGATGATAACGGAAAATAAAATAAAAATTGAAGTAATCGTAAACAACCCCACCGAACGTGATGGAACAGCTCGCTGTTGTATCATCGGCTTTTTAGGTATGAATGATGTTTGAAAATTTGGCTCCATATTTTACTTTACAAACTTTATGAAATTTATACTTTGAACTATCTTAATTATCGCACCTATTGTAATTTTCGTAAAGCGAGTCCCAAGGCTACAGCGAACTCCGGACCCATTGTTTCGAGTACCTTGTCTAGAAAGGCCGGTGCCCCTACTTTGGAAAATGGATGCCCTGTCACTATCTCGGCTCTGAAATTATTTACTGCCACCTCGTGAAGTCCTTTGAGTAACGCCCCACCTCCGGAGAATATAACCTTGCTTATCGTACGGTCATTTTTCTTTTCGTATCCTAATAATACATTATTGGTTTCAGAAAAGATATAGTCGATGTGAGTTTTTATGATCTCAGATAATGCTTTCTCCGCCGGATTACCAAAAAGTCCGAACTCTTTCTTCATTTTTTCCGCTTCCGAGAAAGTAACGCCCAAAGACTTGGAAATCGAAGCTGAAATATCGGCTCCGCCACGATCAATAGTGTGATAACTCTTCACCATGCCGAATTCCACAATAGAAAGCTTAGTCCGTGACGCACCAAAATCAATTAGAAGAACTGGGGAAAGCTCATGTTCAAAATTAGAACGAATAGAGGAGAATATTTCGATTTCAAAAAAAGAAGCTTTGAGTCCAGAGCCGCCAACGATGGATTTAATTTTTGCAATTGCATCATTCTGCGTTGCAACCACGAGTACTTGCTTTTTTAAAGCCTGCTTAGAAGTAGGGTCAGGGCTATTCCTCTCTTCGAAGGATTCTTCACGATGCGGTAAAATAAAATAATCTAAGGAAACCTCGGTAATAGGCACCGGAATATACTTCCGAGCCTCAGTGGATACTATTGATTCCATTTCATTCTCTTTAATAGCCACCGGTAGCTCCACCGTGAAGATTAAGCTAGATTGTATTGGCACAGCAAAGGCAAGCGAATCACCCGTAATGCCGGACTGCTTTAAAACTTCTATTAGTGCTTCAGTTATCTTCTGTACCGGCAGATTAGTCACTCGCCCAATGTCAGTTTCGTCATAAGGCCCTAAAGCTATAGCTCCGTAAGTCTCGAGTACTGCTTTACCCTTCTTCTTTTTTATTTCTACTACTTTTATTGCGGAAGAGCCGATGTCTACTCCGACAGCGTTACCTCCATCCTCTCCTCCAAACATATTTATGCTTCCAAGTATTTTTCTAAAAGGATTATCCATATAAAGTCGTGCTAATATTATATCATAATGTGGATTTTAAACACTATATTGGAGATAGTTTTCCCGACTCGCTGTATCTCCTGTGGAGTAAGCGGAGCGGATTTATGCATAGCATGCTTATCCTCCTCCCCAAATGCAGAACGTGAAAGTGCTAAATGGATTTTCCCGCTTTTCGACTACCGCCACCCACCTATCAAGAAATCCGTCTGGCTTCTAAAGTATAACGGCAAAAAGAAGCTGGCCCAAGTCTTCGCCGAAGTTCTGTATGGCAGAATTCTAGAAGAGCTTGGTGATTTATCTGTGATGGAGAATTTCCATAATGCTCTCTTGGTGCCCGTCCCCCTCTCTTCCTCGCGGCGACGAGAGCGCGGATTTAACCAAGCAGAACTAATATGTAAAAATTTGGTGACTTTAGACAAAAATGAAAATTTTAAATTAGAAAATGATGTCTTAATCAAAACCAGCGACCAGAAACATCAAGCCCATATTGAAAACCGCCGAGATCGCCTCCAGAACATCATCGGCTCCTTCACTACGAAAAATCCCGAGAGAATAAAAAATAGAAACATAATTTTAATAGATGATGTAACCACCACCGGCGCTACTCTCGGTGAGGCCCGCAAAACTCTAAAGCAAGCCGGCGCTAAAAAAGTAATCGCCTTCACTATAGCGCACTAGTATGTATTTATATCATGATATTTTTATTCCCACATATCCCAGATCATGCCGGCTATATTCTTGGGCTTACCTTCGAGCGCAAAATAATGCAAATCTATAAATGGTAAGGAATTACATTCTATAATCCCCCACCTTTGAGAGTTAGCGTCCTTAGTCGGGTCTGGGATTATGCAGTCGAAGCCCACCACCGAGAGCCCCACCACCTTTTCTGCTTCTTTTAAAATAGGAATGAAGCTCGGATGTAAATCATCTAGCATTTCCCGAGTTGTACCTCCGAAGAGCCTTCCGATACGGTGTGAAAGTGGCAGTATCACACCTTCAGGTAAAATATCTAAAAATGTAAATCCGGAACGCCCAATATGGTTATGAAATTCTTTGGAAATTCGCACTGGCTCTACTCGTTCATTCCTTGCTCGATCCTTCTCTTCAATAAGTTCTTTTATCGTTTTTTTGCCGTCGCCCACAATGGCGGGCGCCTGTCCACGATAAAATCCCGCTAAAATTCCATTTACAAAAGTCGCCCGGCAGACACTCCCCTGTAAGTGCTCTTCAATGATAAGGTACGGGCAGAGTTGTGAGGAAACCCGCACACCATCCTCTAGCTGGTTTAAATTATTTATATTAGTGATAGTGTGCCTACCGCGAGAACCTACCCGGGGTTTTACTATTACCGGCTTTTTAAGTTTAGAAAATATTTCTTCTCTCTTTTTAAGGTTCCAGAGTGCTATTTCGTAATAGGCGGGTATTGGAATATTATGTTTAGTAAATTCTCTCTTAAGGATTACCTTGTCATCCCAATTCTGGCTCATCTCCGCAAGCTCGGGACGGATAGGAATACTTTCAAAGTAAAACTTCTGGATTTTATTTTTAAGTTTGAGCGGAGCTCTATAGTAGTCGAGCGGTCGGCCGTTGAAAATAACTTGCTCCATCAGTATCCCCCTCCGCTTGGCCTCTTCCCAAATAATTTTAGAACGAAAGGTGGCAGATTTGCCGATGTCGGTTGAAAATTCTACAAGTCCGAACAGGGCTAAATTTTCAAATAAAAACCCAGGAATAAAATCAACGAACTTTTTTAAAAAAGAAGGGGCATGCTTGATAATTTTAAATGCGTGAGCATCTACAGTGTTGGTAATAAAACCCTCGAGGAAAGATAGCGTATGATTTACCGGAGCATCCCCGCAGTAGGAACAAGAACTTTTCATAACCTTAGGTTCGCTCGTTTGCATAATAATTCCAATAATAACACAAAAGAAGCAACCCAAATAACTCTCGGTGTTGCCTCTTCTCACAATAAGTATTTCACGTCTTAGTGGTCTCCTTTAATCATAGAAAATTTAATTCTAAAATTGATAATCCCCGACCCCTTTATTTTAGCATACTTTTTAAAAGTCTACGCTATCACCTGGGTACAAGCACTGCACCTCTTAGCCCCTATTGGTATTTCACTTAGGCATTCCGAACACTTTTTGGTAGTTGGGTCAGCTGGAGGTCCTTTATGGGAACGAGAAATGAGTAAATTCATGGGCTTCACTACAAAGAAAAACACCGCGCTCGCCACCAATACAAAAGAAATTACAGCATTTAGAAAATGGCCGTACATAAATTTGCTTCCATTGAAGGTAAACAATAATCCGCTAAAATCCGGCACGCGGGCAATAGCTGAGATAAATGGGGTCAGCAAGTCGGAAACTAGAGCTGTAACAACTGTGCCGAAGGCCGCTCCGATAACCACACCCACAGCTAGATCCACCACGTTGCCTCTCAATAAGAATTGTTTAAAATCTTTTAACATACAAATATTATACCAGAAACTATATAAAATATGGTACAATTACCTTGTGGCCGAAATTATTATATTTAATTACATTAAATAATATTTATGAAAAAAACTAAAAAAGGTAAGTCAATATCAGGGGGTAAAATAATGGCTCTCGGAGCTTCCGCAGCCGCTCTAGGAAGTGCGGCATATTATTTCTTAGGGCCCGAAGGAAGGAAACATCAAAAGTCCGCAAAAAAGTGGACAGTGGAAGCGAGCAAGAAAATCTCAGGGGAACTTAGAAAAGCAAAAAATTTAAGTGAGTCTTTGTACAGCAACATTATAGATGACGTGGTGAAGCCTTATGTATCTCGGGGCGCGACAGCTACAGAGATTGCCGCTTTTACAAAAGCGCTAAAGAAGGACTGGAAACATATCAAGTCGACTACAGAAAAGAGTGTAAAAAGCGCGGTATCTAAAGCAAAGAAGACTGTTAAGTAAAATATTGGTTTGTATTTATTTCAACAAGAAACGTAGGGTTGAAACAAGACGGATCTTTTTATATTCTGGAGAGCCAGGATCCTTTTCCGTGATATCGAAAACTCCTTGGTTGCCACGGGCCACACTACCGATAGAAGCATCTGTATTTTGAGCAAACTGAGATGCTGTGTCACGGGCATTCTTTATCGCTTCCGCAAGCATTTCTGGTTTTATACTATTAAGATCTGAAAATTCAAATGAGATATTGTTCTGATTTAGAACTACTCCATTTTTGACCAGTAGCAGTGTTTCATTCGAAGCTGATTTAGCTAGATCAACTTTCTTGGTATAGACGGATACTTGATTTGTGGAATTGTATCGGAAAGAAGCGTCTCGGAATGTATCTTGGTAAATATTTACCGGCGCAACGTTTATTTCCAAGTTCTCAAATCCTTTGTCTGCTAGAAACTTTTTTATTATACCTATGTTGTTTTCTATGTCAGAATAAAGTAAATCAATGTTGTTAGACTTTACTTCAAAGCTCATAGACCAGATAGCCGTATCTGCTTTTACAATCCTTTCTGAAAGACCTTTCACTTCAACATAAGATCCTTGTCCAGAAAAACCTCTGGCTGAAATAAAGAAAACAGCAGAGAATAAAACTAGGGCTATAAATAAAGCCAGCACCCAATTATTTTTTATCGTTTCCATATTTTAATTATAGCACCCATGAGCCAATAATTCTACCGTTCTAGACTTGCTATGCGGTGGTGGTGTCCCGAAATTAGAACCGAGACGGCTTGATTTCAGGAGCGTTGATAAAATTGTACGTGATCTAAGGCGAATCTACAAAGAAAATCCTGCCCTCTTCGATATTCCTACTTTTGCCCAAAAACAATATTAGCCACCTGCTCTACTTCTTTATCCGAGAGTGTTGAGCCTTCAAGACGTGTAGATGAACCAGCAGAAGCAATGAGTGTGGCGCGACGAAGTTGTGCCAGCCGTTCTGGTGAGATACTAAGGTTCTTTTTTGTGCTTTTAAGTTTTGTCATAAGGTGTATCTAAATCGCTGGTAAAAATCCATTTCTACTCCAGTGCCAAAGCGCTGAATGCATTTGTGAGGGTGAAAGCTCCGTACCCGATAGGATTGTCTTCCAAGCCGATGCGACTTCTTCTGGTTTAGCTGTATCTGAAACTAAACCTAATTGAATCGAAGACTGAATAATGTGAGTATCAGGAATAATAGAAATTTCGCTTTTGTTTTGAAACTTCACATCAGTATAATAATCAAGAATATAGAGCCAGTAATTGGAAAGTTTCGGCCCGCTTAAGTAAGGAAATTGCTTTTTGTTATCTAGAAGATGCTGGATTGCTGCCGGCACATCAAACAAAACATTACTCAAAAGTTTTCTTGGGTCACTTTCAAATTCTTCGTGCAGTGTCTTGCAAAGCGTAAACCAAATATGCGCATGCTTATTCGGCTGAAGCGAAAGCTTGTGTTTATTAAGATCGGCTTGGAAAGTCTTATAGTCTGCGACCACTACTTTCTCTGGGAAGAAAACGTAATTAGTCTTTTCATCTTGCCATGTCTCATAAGCCGACTTCCAAAGGTTGGGTGAGTTTCGTTGAAAGTTCAAAGCGGGGACAAGAGTAAAATAGAGATATCGCTCTCTGCTCCCTTTATCTAGTTCTTCGGGATGAGCTTCATGATTCTCAACAATAGGAATTAGCCCAGTCTGGAAGATCTTTCTGAGTTTTAAAACTTTTTCTAATGTTGCTTCTTTGCTCATATAAGTTCGAATCCCTTTAGGGCTTACTCATTTTATCACTTTTTCGTTTTGAAATGTAGCGCAAAATAAGGTTACTTTGATGCTCATTTTTCAAAACTACTGGCGGAGCCGGGCGGATTCGAACCGCCGAGGGGTTTTGAAGCCCCTGCCTCTTTAGCAAAGAGGTACGTTAGACCGCTCTGACACGGCTCCATACGTAATTAAATACGTATTTAATTACGTAATTACTCTAACACATTCTTGGTATTTTTCCATTTTTCCTGTTATACTCTGGCTGTATTTTGGAGACGTGGATGAGATGGGGTAAGGGCAAACTGCTTTGCTCTTACCCGCGAGCGAAGAGAGAGAACCACTCATTCACAGCATTGCGACAATACGAAGTATATTGGAGGCGTGGATGAGTGGTTTAAATCAGCGGTTTACTAAACCGCCGTCCTTTATTGGACCGTGAGTTCGAATCTCACCGCCTCCGCAAATTAAAATATTTTATTCTTTGCGAGACTTTCTTTTCTTTTTAAATAGAAAGTTAAAGACAGTGCTATCTCGCATATCTTCCAGAATTTCTTTTGTAGTGTCGCCTATGGCATCTATATCACCCTCAACCTTACTCATAATCCTGTAGAAGGTTTTTGTAGCGCGAATAAGATAAAACAATAATATTGCGGTCAAAATCCACAAAAATACAAATCCGAAGGAGGATATGAAAAAGAAAATCTCTGAATTTAAAATGGAATTCATAATTTGAATATAACATAAATATAATTACGATACAATCATTACCTAGCAAACAATAGAGAAAACTCATATAATCTAAAGATGGAACTTCATGACAAACTCGAACTAAAATTCCGCCTGGACCCAAGTCAGAAAAAAGCCTTGCATCGCCTTAAGCTTTTCTCGGTAGCGGACCTACTTTTCCACTTCCCTGTTCGTTATAGCGAAATTAGCACTGTTATGAAAGTGGCAGATTTAATCCCGGGCGAAAATGCCACCGTCTACGGAAAAGTTTCAAAATTAAAAACAAAAAAAGGCTTCCACTCAAAGGTGCCAATGGCCGAGGGGCAAATAGAAGACATCTCTGGGAAAATAAAAATAATTTGGTTTAACCAAGCCTACTTAGCAAAGATGCTCCATAATGGAGATGGCGTAAAGCTCACGGGTAAAGTCACCCTCAGTAAAAATGGCCTCTACCTAGCCAATCCAGAATTTGAAAAAATTGGAAATATGCCTATCGACTCTCACGATAGTTTATTTAAACCCCCTCGCCCTAGTTTAAATTTGGGCACTCCCCCTTCGCATGGGGAGAGGAATCCTCCCCACCTTTACAAGGAGGGGGTTGGGGGTGGTCTCTCCTACCCTATTTATCCGGAAACTAGAGGCATAACTTCAAAATGGTTCTACCACACCATAGAGAAAGTATTAAGAGACAAAACATTAGACAAAGTGAATGACTATATTCCGGCAGATATTTTAAATAAATATAATTTACCTACGCTTAAGACTTCCCTAGTCTGGATTCATAAACCTAAAAACAAGAAGGACGCCGAGTCCGCGCGCAAGCGCTTCGCCTTTGAAGAAGTTTTCTGTATCCAGCTCGAACGCCAACATGACAAACATGAGTACAGGAAAAATAAGTCTTTTCAGATATTGCCAGATCCAGATACCGTTCAAGAATTTTTAAAACGCTTTCCTTTCGAACCTACCAATTCTCAGGAAAAATCCATTCGAACGATTCTAGAAGACATGGCTAAGAACTTCCCCATGTCGCGCCTACTTGAGGGTGACGTCGGCAGTGGTAAAACAGCTGTAGCCGCCACCGCTTCATATATGACAGTACAACAGCGGCCAAATGGGCAGAACTTTGGCAATTTACAAGTAGCTTACATGGCCCCAACTGAAATCCTAGCCACTCAACACTTTGAATCTTTCATCCAATATTTCAGTCCGCCAGCCGGTGGACTGCCTATCAATATCGGTCTTATTACTGGCTCGGGATGTAGAAAGTTTCCATCTAAATCCTCCGCCAACTGGCGAACCCCCACTTGGACCACTATCTCCCGCGCCCAACTTTTGAAATGGGTAGCTAATGGCGAGATACCCATTTTAATCGGTACCCATGCCTTAATTCAAAAATCAGTAAAATTTAAAAATTTAGCCCTCTCGATAATAGATGAACAGCACAGATTCGGAACGGCGCAACGGCGCAAACTTGTCCGCAAAGACGGCTTAGCGCCGCATTTACTCTCCATGACGGCGACCCCCATTCCTCGTACGCTTGCGCTCACAATTTATGGCGACCTGGATTTATCACTCTTAGATGAGATGCCAGCCGGACGCAAAGAAGTAATTACGGAAATAATTACGCCCAACAAACGTGACGAAACATATGAAAAAATACGAAAAGAGTTGGAAGCCGGTAGACAACTATATGTAATCTGCCCGAGAATTTTTGAACCAGATCCTGAAAAAGAAGCGGCGCTAAATGTAAAGTCTGCCGTAGAAGAAGCGAAGCGCCTAAAGAAAGACGTGTTCCCTAAATACGAGGTAAGTGTTCTGCATAGTAAAATGAGTAAAGAAAAAAAGGAAGAAGTGATGCAAGATTTTACGGATGGGAAAATACATATTTTATGCGCTACAAGCGTCGTCGAAGTTGGAGTAAATGTGCCGAACGCTACGGTAATAATCATCGAGGGTGCCGAGCGCTTCGGACTCGCTCAGCTCCACCAGCTCCGTGGACGCGTAATCCGAAGCACGCACCAAGCCTACTGCTATGTCTTTGCAGAAGCCAAAAGTGAAAAAACAATTGAGAGATTGAAAGCTCTAAAGACTGCCAAGAATGGCTTTGAATTAGCCGAGCTCGACCTCACGCTTCGCGGAGCGGGCGAGCTAGGAGGCTCCAAGCAGTGGGGCATCACTGACCTCGGCATGGAAGCTATTAAAAATATTAAAATGGTAGAAGCCGCTCGCACGGAAGCGATCAGACTTATCGAAGAAGATCCCGAACTTCATGACTATCCCCTCCTAAAACAAAAAGTCCACCAAAAAACCAATGAGTTTCATTTTGAGTAATAAATTTAGTTCTCTTTCTTTTTGGCAGGCTTTTCTGCAATTTCTCTTGTAGCTTCTTCGTATTTACTAAAGTCTTTCATTCTATCATCTATTTCCCTTTTTAATTTTGTTTCTTCCTGGGAAGGCTGTGGCTTATGAGTCTTGTCTGAGTCGTCAGGAGTCATTACTTTAAAATTTATATCCCTATCTGAATCCTCCACAGTGATATCTTCAAAGTCACTTCCTTTCCCGACTAGAAATTCTAGCCTATCTAAGGCATCTTTTCTATTCATTCCATTTTTTATTTTTTCTGTAATATCTGCCAGAATAAAATCCTGTGTTGCTGCAGAGAGAGCAGAAAATAACTTAAAAGAACCTTCTCGTTCTGGAGCTAGTTTGGTCAGAGCCTCTGCGCGCGAAGCAGGTGTTAGAGGTATGGGTTGTTGTTTGATTTTTTCTTTCATAGATTAATGATATCACACTTGTCCGTCCTCTTGGATTCGAACCAAGGACCCCAGAGGTATAAGCTCTGTGCTCTAACCAACTGAGCTAAGGACGGTTATAATGACAGAATATATTATATCTACCAAAAAAACAAACACACAGAGAGGCTACCTAGCCACCTCGAGTGTCGCCTTTTCTTCTTTCTTTTTCAGTTCGATGCCATGAGCTAAAATTAGCTTCTCGTAGTCTGCTTGTTCTAAGGTCTCTACCTCAATAAGTTTGTGCGCAATAGCGTCGAAAGCTTTACGGTGTTCGGACAAGACTTTCTCGGCAGACTGGATTCCATCATTAATTATTTTTGAAACTTCCGCATCTATTTTTGTAGCTACTGTTTCAGAATATTCTTTTGCTACTTCTTCTCCGAAAGGTGTTCTACCGCCGCCGCCATTTAAAGCCACTGGGCCAATGATGTCGGACATTCCCCAGCGTGTCACCATGGCGCGCGCGAGGTTGGTAGCCACCTGCAGAT
>DATDWM010000025.1:0-22374 GCA_036517375.1 Minisyncoccota bacterium | reverse complement strand
CTCTTCTAGGTGACATGAAGGATTTGCATTTAAGAATCTATCAGCAGTATTTGACGTAACTTCCTGTAAGGAAGAATCTCCACCTCCCCAATTAGGAAGTAAATCTTCAGTTGGACAAACTATCTTTGTTGCAGAAATGGTAGTGGAAGGAGTTTCTGGCTCTTCGGTAGACACATTAAAGCCTACACAGTAATAAGTATCTAGAGCTACTGGATTATTAATCCACTCCCAGTTGTCGTAACCTGCCACATCACTTCCACAATAAAACTCCGCTGAAACATTGTTATTATTATCGTCAGTGAAAGGAATGTATCCTGTCGGTAGAACTTCTCTCATTTGAATAAGAGATACATTTTCTACGGGAATGTTTACGGAATTTGTAAAAGTTTCCCATGGAGAATCAAGTTCACCTATTGTAGTTCCACCCGGGTTACTCTGATCCCCAGTAATTTTATATTGGAAGTCCCACTCTTCTAGGTGACATGAAGGATTTGCATTTAAGAATCTATCAGCAGTATTTGACGTAACTTCCTGTAAGGAAGAATCTCCACCTCCCCAATTAGGAAGTAAATCTTCAGTTGGACAAACTATCTTTGTTGCTACGACTGTTGCAGTATTATTTGATGGGCCCTCACATGTTTTACTTTCTACTACTAGTTTGTAGAGCAAACCAGCTGGGTTGGAATCTGTAGTGCCGCCGTCTTGAGCAAAGTTCTTAACTGTAATTTCTAGGGTGTTGTTTCCAGGATTGAAAGTTAAAGAATGATTGCTTAGAGAACTATAATTATCTTCTATCGCTAAGTTATTTACCACACTAGAACCATTCACCTTTATCTCATAACCATTATCAGCCGCGATTTCGATTTCTGCAGAAATAAAAGTCGTACCTGTTACGTTTATAGTTTTTGAGAATGTGAAATCATCGTCTAATGTAGGACTACTTACTGGATCTTCATACCAAATCCAATCTGCTCCGTCAACTACAGAAGAAGAAACCCAGCTTATATGTTCGAATCCTGTAGCAACTGCACCAGCATCAGAATCAGAACTAACAAAAGTCTGCTCATAAGGAGTACATTCTTGCACAACAATGGCACTAGCTGTGTTAGGCAACACGCCGACCATTGAGAACACCATTGAAAACATAACTAAAAACGATAATATTTTTTTCATAAAAATAAATTATAATAATAAAACTAAAACAGACCTTTAATTACTAAACCCTCTAAATTACTCAAAGAACCGATATATTAGTCTTGTATAATAAGACGTTTCAAGTAAAAAAAAATTTCATACCTAAACACAGCGTACCACTAATACTAGGTTGGTCAATGTCTGTTGTGGAAAACAGGTTCATAACTTACCGAGGCCTGTATTGCTTAAATTATATATATTTGATATGATTTTTTTGAAATTCTCCTATAAAAATAACACTAAATTATGGACGAATTCAATAAAACCCTAGAACAAGAATTAGCCCGCGGGGCGAAACTTTCCATTATTGATCTCCTTGACCTCATAATTAAACACGCCTCCCGAATCCACGCCTCAGACATTCACATAGATCCGCTGGAGAAAAGTATCCGAGTCAGGTTCCGAGTAGACGGCGTACTAGAAGACTCTCATTCCCTACCGAAAAATATTCACGGTGAAATAATTTCGAGAATAAAAATTCTTTCCCGTCTACGCACGGACGAACATCAAGCAACTCAAGACGGAAGATTCCGACATGTCTTTCCGGGAACAAATGAATTTCTAGATATTCGTGTTTCCATAGTTCCCACTTATCACGGCGAGAACGCCGTAATGCGACTCCTGTCTGACAAGGCTGAAAATTTAACTTTAGAAAATTTAGGTTTCAGCGAGAATGATAGGAGTAAAATTATACACGCGCTCAAGAAACCAAACGGCATGATACTAGCTACTGGCCCCACAGGCTCCGGTAAAACTACTACACTTTATACACTCATTAAGATGTTAAACTCGCCGCAAGTTTCTATTGTTACTATAGAAGATCCCATTGAGTATGCAATAAGTAATGTGGAGCAAATTCAAGTAAATTCTCATTCTGGAATAAGCTTTGCCAATGGCTTAAGAAGTATCTTGAGGCAAGACCCAAATATTGTAATGGTAGGTGAGATTCGAGACGCAGAAACGGCTAATATAGCTATTAATACTGCGCTTACGGGGCATTTACTACTTTCTACACTTCACACTAATGACGCCGCCACTACCCTACCCCGACTTCTAGACATGGGTATTGAGGAATACTTAGTAGCCTCCACGGTATCTATTGCCATCGGACAGAGATTGGTCAGGAAAATTTGTCCTGATTGTAAAGAAAAATACACTATGACAAACGCTATTAAGGAGAGTTTAAAAAATACCCCCATTGGTAATTTTCTGAATGAAAATCAAATATTTTATAAAGGTAAAGGATGCGATGCTTGCCATGGCAGTGGATATAGAGGTAGGACATGTATCAATGAAGTTTTGGTAGCGAGCGACCCAATCCGGGAAGCCATTCTACGGAAGGCGCCTTCGTCGGAAATAAAAGCCATTGCAATCCATCATGGTATGACTACCATGTTCGAAGACGGATTTAAAAAAGTTGAATCTGGAATTACTTCCATTGAAGAAGTTTTGCGTGTAGTGCACGAATAAAATTCATGAAAAATATTGTAAATTTATTTTTTACTAGAATGTCGATCAAAGAACAGGGTTTCTTTATTAAACGCCTTTCCTTCCTCATTAAGGCAGGAGTACCGGTGCTCGAGAGCTTGATCATTATTAAAGATCAGACTCGTAAGAAGAGTCACATAACCATGCTAGAGGTAATAATCGGGGATGTTTCAAGTGGTCAATATTTATCTACTGCTCTATCTAAATTCCGGCATGTATTTGGGGACTTTTCTATCAACATAATTTCTTTTGGGGAATCTACTGGCATACTTTCAGAAAACTTATCCTACCTAGCGGATGAATTAAAGAAGAAAAATGCTTTACGTAAAAAAATCTTAGGGGCTTTTGTTTACCCTTTAGTTATCGTGCTAGCTACTCTGTCCATCACTCTGTTTTTAATTATTTATCTTTTCCCTAAAATTATACCCGTATTTGAGAGCTTACATATGAATCTCCCGCTGTCTACTAGAATTGTAATATTTTTAAGTAATTTCTTGGTTGATTACGGACTACTATTGGCAGGATTTGGTGCATTTTCCATTATTGCTTTGATTGTGACAACGAAGAAGATATCAAAAATTAATTTTTTTATCACTAAAATAATAATGTTGATTCCCATCATTGGACCTGCGGTAAGGAATTATAATTTAACAAACACAACTCGCACTATGGGTCTGCTTTTAAAAAGCGGTATTACTCTAAGCGAGACCTTAGAAATAACTACCCGAGTATCTCTAAACCTTGTTTATAAAAAAGAATTTGAATCCATGACAGAAGTAGTAAATCGCGGGGAGCGCCTCTCTACCCACCTCGCCACCAATAGAAATTTATTTCCGGATGTCCTAACTCAAATAATTTCGGTAGGTGAACGAAGTGGAAATTTATCAAGCTCTCTTATCTACCTCTCAGAACTTTATGAAAACGAGGTGGAAGATTTAACAAAAAATATTTCAAGCCTAGTTGAGCCGATACTTATGATTTTTATGGGTATAGTGGTGGGATTTATTGCAATTTCTATAATTACTCCAATTTATAGTCTGACCCAAAACTTGCATGCCTAAAAGAGGATTCACTCTAATAGAAATTATTTTAGTTTTAGCACTAATGGGAATAATAATTTCCCTGACATCCTTTATAAGTATGAATAGCTACTATGGTTCTTCTTTTAGGACAGAACGTGATGCGCTAGTAGCAGCGCTCAGGCGCGCACGTAGTTTTTCTATAAACAATATCTGCCTAGGGAATTGTGATGGTGGCAAGCCACATGGAGTTCATATAACTTCTACCAGCTACACAATTTTCCAAGGTAGTACTTACGACACTCGAGACAGTGGAACTGATGAAATCATAAATATAGGGCCAAATTTAAAGATAACTCCTGGGGGTTTCACAGAGGTTGTTTTTTCGAATCTCTCTGGAGACGCCACTACCCTACCCTCTGATACCCACGAATTAACGCTCATAGATATGACCACTGGCAAGAATTCAATAATAACTATAAATAATTTTGGGCAGATTTCCTGGACGAATTAATTTCATATAATTAAAAATGGATAAAAAATATAAAAACTTAGATCCTTTTCAAAGATCAATATCTGCAGGATTTTCTACTCTGGAGCTACTTATTGCCATGACTATTCTGGTCATGGTTCTGTCTGCAGTTATTTTTGTAACCTTTGGTAATCAATCTTTACAAATAGACATTGAAGCAAATGGTGAAGCCTTAATAAAAGCGGAGGAGCTTCTAGAAGAACAGCAAGCGCTAGCCAGAAAAGATTTTAAAATGATTAACCCTAAAGTGGGAGTGCAAGATGGCATCTATCAAAAAACGATATCTGTTTCGACCGTAGATTACTTTACTAAAAAGATAACGAGTTCCCTCACCTGGAGCGCGGATAGATTCCGTCCTGGACGCATAGATCTGACTTCCCTCATAACTAATTTTGAAAACGCAGTGGGTGGTGATACTTGCTATTCTGTTTTATCGGGAGACTGGCAGGAACCCAAAATTGTAAATACTGGCACCACCAGCCTGCCAGACATCCTAGGGGATCCATCTGGTACATATTTAATAACAGATTTAGATAGTTACATAGGCAAGACCTATGTAACAGTAAAGGAAACTAGCCAGATAGTTGGCCCTAAAGATCCGGATTCGGCAAATAATGCTTCAGATGTCGGAACCCTGTCCTGGAATACCCCGGGGGTAATACCAAATATTTTAAATACCAGTGATAACTTGTATGCTACTAGCACAATGAATGGCACAGCCGCTACAAATTATCTAAAGGCAACCAACTTTAGCTTTTCTATCCCGAAAGGGGCTACAATTTTAGGAATATCAGTGGGAATTGAAAGAAGTAGAACCAGCGACATAGGCCCGAGTATTGAAATACGGGACAATGAAATAAAAATTATAAAATCAGATGGAACATTGGGCAGCCAAAATAAATCCAAAACAACCAATTGGCCTACCGCAGATACTTATACTTCTTATGGAAGTACCACTGACTTGTGGGGAGAAAATTGGACCGCATCCGACATTAATAATGCAAATTTTGGAGTGGCTATCAGCGCTAAAGGAATGTCTTCCTCTGGAAACAATAGAGACGCACAAGTTGACCATGTTCGCATTACCGTAAATTACATAAAACAATTCTATATTCTAGATACTTCAGATCCAGAAAATCCTACCGCGGTAAGTGAACTCATGACGACTCCGCTCGCACCTTCAGTTGGTGCAGGTTTTAATGCAGTAGCTGTGAATGATAACTACGCCTACATAGCGACAGATAGTTCAGTTGGACAACTAGAAATAATTGACATAAATTCTACTCCCTCAAAAGTAGTATCTACGTTAAAAATTGGAACTACTGGAACGAGTAAAGGAAATAGTATCTTTTATAAAAGTGGTTATGTTTATTTAGGACTCACTAATACATCTGGAGGACCCAAGGAGTTCAATGTCATTGATGTCCACAACCCTTCAAATCCTACCATCGTAGGGAACGCTACTATTGGAAATGGAGTAAATTCTATTTATGTTTTAGGTAACTTGGCTTATGTCGCGAGCCCAAATGCTAACAATGTTTTAGTTTTCAATGTCGCTGTTAATAAACTCTCTACGTCTATGACACCAGTCGGTAGCTTCTCCACCCCTTTAACACCTCCAGGTCCAAGTCAAAATCATGGAAAAAGCTTATACGTTGTTGGAGATACGATATACCTAGGCAGAACTTTGGGGACTAATGAATTATTTATACTTGATACAAAGAATTTACCAATCATTACGGAACTTGGATACCTCAATCAAACTGGCAGTGGTACCAGCATCAATAGTTTAATTGTGCGGGATTACTTAGCTTTTATTTTAAATACGGCAGGACAATTCCAAATCTTAAAGGTTGATGACCCGGATTCTATCGTTAGATACGATACAAACTCCATTACCGTACCCTCTGTCTCTGGCAACAATACTACAATGGATTGTGAAGGAAACTATTTTTACATTGGATCAACCGATGGAAGCAACAAGGGATCTATTACTATAATAACTTCATCCTGATGAAAAATAAAATTACTAAAATTTCTGGATTTTCTTTAATTGAGGTTATTGTCTATCTTGCACTTTTTGGAATCCTTATGGCTGGAGCATTTACAGCCGCCTATAGCTTACTGGAATCAGCCAACAGAGGCAATGCTGCAATAATCATGCAAGAAGAAGGAAATTTCTTACTAGCTAAAATCAACTGGGCACTCTCTAGTATCTCGGAAGTCAATTCCCCTACTCTTGATACATCTAGTCAAAATCTTTTAGTAACTAGCATAAATCCTGGAGTTGGTTCCATAGAAATTGAACTAAGTGGTGACAATATAGTACTCACGCGAGGAGGCATTACCGAAACCCTCAATAATACAAACATCAAAGCTAGCAACATGCTATTTACTTATGGCAGTAATGATTATGTAGAATGGCTTACCTCAAGTTTTACTTTAAATACCATGACATTGGATGGAAAAGCTATTAGCCAGAATTTTAAAAGTACAAAATATTTAAAGAAATAAATTATGAAACTTTTGGATAAAAATGGTTTTATAGCATTGATGGCAGTGATTATCATTTCAATTACCCTCCTCGGTGCTACTTTTGGCCAAAGTAACAATGGGTTTTTCTCACGTTTTAGTATTCTGGACAGTGAATATAAAAAGGTTGGACTAGGGCTGGCAGAGTCTTGTGTTCACATTGCACTACTTAAAATGGCTCAAGACTATAACTACAACTATCTTCTTGATCCAGACTATAGTCCTTCAGGGGGTGGGATAGTAATTTCCATAAATCCGAGCGCCAATCCCCCTACGGAGTGTATTATTAGGTCCGTATCTCTGGGCGCTGAAGATGCAAACCATAGAAAGGTAGCAACTATAGAAACAGAAGCAACTTACAATAAAACTTGGAGCAAGCTTAATGTCTCAGCGACTTTGCAAAATCCTGATTTTGCATTCGTATTCACTGGACCTTCTACGCCCGGATCTATTTCCTTAAAAAATATTGTCATAAATTCCTGGAGTGAAGTACCTTAAAATACCTACTGTTAAATGTCCACTGAACCCGCATATACTGTCTCAGTAGACAAGTAAAATAAAAACACCGTATCTAGTTAGATCGTATTTCTTATTCTTTAAACTAACTCTTTTAAGGTTCCTTTCTTAGTAACCTCGAGAATTTCTATAAACTTCAATATGCCCAATCTTTCCAAACCCTTAATGAAACTTAGAGGCAATTTAACCTTCCCCACCCAAACGCTCTTGTGTACTCTTTTAAAGCCTAGCGCTACCAATACTTCTCTCAATTTGTCACGTTCTCTGTTAAATCTATTTGGTAAATCGTAACTGACAATAATAAATTCACTTCCGACTTCTTTATGGAAATTGTTTTTATCCAACAATTTATCCCTGCGTAACAACTTTAGCCTTTCTTTGCCTTTAACAGAAATCAGAAGTTGATTGCTCTTATTTCTTTCTATTAACCCATCACTCTTTAGCTTGTAGAGATATTTCTGCAAAAATCTTCTCCTCTCTCGCAGGGCGAGGTAATTATTTCTTTTAATTTCTTCTGTTTTTATTTTTCTATGAAACTTATTGAGGCTTATTCCGTATCCTGATTTAACAAATACTTTAAGGAAATCACCCATGTCTAAACTTCTATCGTCTAAGAAATCTAAAATTTTATACATTGTTTCTCCGCGCATTTAAGCATTATATACACCATAGTTAAATCTGTCCACTGAGCCCGCATATACTATCTTGGTGGACAGGGAGATTGTACAAACAGATTACACTTAGAGATTACACATATTTATTACACCTTGTGAACAGCTTTGTGTTCTATGGCAAGGTGGGAGGAAATGTATTCTTTTGTACCGGCTCCGTCGGGACTGGCTATTTTTTTGCCGGGATTGAAAATATTTTTAGGATCAAAGATTTGCTTAATTTGTTTAAATATTGAAATTACCTTTGCCCCATACATCTTCTCTAAATATGGCGTGCGAATGAGCCCATCGTTGTGTTCTGCTGTTATCGAACCATGGTACTCTAGTACTAGATCATAGACCTTTTCTCCGAGCTCAAGAATTATTTTACCCGTCTCTGGTTTGGAAAAATCCATCAGTGGAATGACGTGGAAGTTCCCATCGCCTGCGTGACCCGCGATGGTATAGGTTAGGTTGTACTGTTCTAGAATTTCATTGAGCGCTGGAATAAACTTAGGCAAGAATTCTGGACGAACTATTATGTCATCAATAAATGGCGCCGTACGTCTACTCTTCACGTGTTTACGCAGTAAAGCAAAGCTATCCCGACGAATATCCCAATACTTACTTGCTTCCGACACGGATTTGGTTATGTGTACTTTTAATTTGAAGCTACTTATTCTCTCCACTAGCTTCTGACACTTTGCCTCCACTTCTTCAGGATTTTCTCCGGCAAACTCGACTAATAGAATTAGCTTCGGGAAACCTTTCCCACCCAAGAGACTCCGCAACATGATGGAAAATTCTGGCAAAAATGACCACATAAATTTTAGCATCCCAAATAGACCTTTATTCTTAAGAAAATCTGGGAAGAACCTCGCCGCGAGCTTCATGGTCTTGTCATCATAGGTCTCCAGTGTTTCCGGATTATCAACTAGAATCTCTCCCACCAGACGGCCCAGTGGTTCTAGGTCGTTCATCACAATAGCGACCAATTTAGAATATTTAGTATTCGGCACTAGACGAAAAGTAATCTCGGTAGCTATGCCCAGAGTTCCCTGGGAACCCACCAGTAATTTATTTAAATCGAAGACATTATCATGCAAAACATTCCAGATGTAGTAGCCAGCGGAATTCTTGTGCACTTTAGGCTTGGCTAATTTTATTTCTTCACCATGTTCTTGTATTAAATTATAAATGTTTTTATACACCTCTTCTGCTCCAGAAATTTCGTTCAGAGAAATAGGCTTGACTACTCGCTCTACTCCGTCAGCAAAAACAACTTTCGCTTCCATTACGTAGTCCTCTGTTTTTCCATATTTCAGAGTCCTCTCTCCCGCCGAATTGTTGCCAAACATTCCACCCATAGCATTGATACTCTTCGAAGCCGTATAACAAGGCAAAATTAAACCCTTTTCTAAAGTTATTTTCTCAAAGTCTCTATAAAACATTCCCGGCTCTACTGTGATGGAAGCCGGAGCAGAAAAATTAAGTCCGTGTCCTGACCCACTTCCAGCTAAAGCGGCGAGATTTTTCTGCTCCGGCTGGAATGCTATTAACTTATTCATGTGCCTAGAAAAATCTAAAATTATAGACTCCCCGATAGCTCCGCCAGACATGTCTGTACCAGCGCATCTGGCAGTAATGGAGAGCTCAGGATATTTCTGCTTGTTCTCCCCCACCCACTTTACTAAATTCTCTACATCTGTAGAGTCGAGCGGATAGAGCACGACAAGTGGACGCACTTCTAAGAGCGAAGCATCGTGCGAATATTTGGAAAGTGTTTCAGGACTGTCATCAACTTCCCCTTTGAAAAATTTCTTAATTTCTTCTTTCATCATCTTATTGACCTTTTCCCAGATGCGCCTCTCCTTTGTATTGTCCAAGGGTAGCCAGACTGTCATTCCTTGCGGCAAAAAGTAACGCATCTTGAGCGGTAGTTATGTCATCAGGATTTGCCGCCCAGCTCTCGAGCGCGTGGTCTTGGATTGCGCGACCGTAGGAAAAGGTCAGCGGCCATGGCAGTGATCCAAGCTTATGCATTTCTTGCAGCCTCATCGTGGCTTCTTCATCCTTTTGTCCACCGGAGAGGAAAACAATTCCGCCTATTTCTTCTGGAACTTTTTCTTTCAGACATTTTATGGTCATTCTGGCTATTTCAGCATGGTCAACAGTGATATCTGCACCTTGGCCGGGTAAAACCATATTTGTTTTTAAAATAATCCCCGGCAAGAAAACTTGCGCAGCCTTAAGCTCATCGAAAACTATCTGTAAATTCCGCGCAGTAACCTCATAACACTTTTCAATCAAATGATTCCCATTCATTAAAACTTCGGGTTCCACTAAGGGCACAATGTCATTATCCTGACAAGCTTGTACATATTTTACAAAAATCTGCGCATTGGCTTTCATACACACCTCGGACGGAGTAGTGTCTGTAATAGTATAAACCGCGCGCCACTTGGCAAATGTCGCTCCCATAGCTTTGTATTCCTTCAGCCGCGCGTCGAGGCCGATGAGCCCTTTGGTAATTTTCTCTCCTGGGTGATCCGGAAATTCCACCGGACCTTCGTCTACTTTAATTCCGATATCCAGCCCCTTTTCTTTCATAATAGATGTAAAGCTGCGGCCATCCAGAGCACTCTGACGGATTGTCTCATCGAAAAGAATATACCCAGAAATGTAGTCTTCAATGCCAGGAGTAGTGATTAGAAGCTCACGGTATTCCTGGCGCTTCTCAATCGTAGTAGGCACACCCAGAGGCTCAAAACGCTTGTTACAAGTGCTTAAGCTCTCGTCGATGGCGAGTATCCCCTTTGGTGGAGAGGTTAACCTTTTGGCTGTTTGTGCTAAAAATTCTTCAGTCATGAGTTTATTTACACCCGCCTAAGGACGGGCAAGTTTTTCTTTTAATAATTTAATAACAACTTGCGGATTCGCAGAACCGTTGGACTCTTTAATGATTTTTCCCACTAAAGACATTATGGCATTTTCTTTACCACTTTTGTAGACACTAACCACATCTGGATTTTCAGTTATTATCTTTTCCACTATTTCCTTCAAGACTCCTTCGTCACTTGTTTGGAATAAATTATTTTCTTCGGCAATCTTTTTAGGTGATTCATCATTAACTACAATCCTGCCTAAAATATCCTTAGTGGCACGTGAAGAAATTTTACCTTCGCTAAAAATAGTCACAAGTTCGGCAAAGTTTTCTACACTTGGAAGCTTAGCCTCTTCGTTCGACTTTTTTATCCCTAAATAATCCGAGGTAACAAAATTCGAAGCAATCTTAGCTTTATCCTTGTCTCTCAAAATTCCAGCGACACCTTCAAACCAACTACCCAGTACTGGGTCATTTATATAAACCTCTATATCCTCAGCTTTAATGCCAAAACCTTTTTCGTACCGAGCGCGCTTGGCTACTGGTAGCTCAGGTAGCGCCTGCTTCATGGCTTCTAAATCAAATGCCTCATGGAGCTTCATCTTCGGTAAATCCGGATCTGGGAAATACCGATAGTCCTCACTCGACTCCTTAGACCGCTGAGAAAAAGTGCTCTGCTTGTTTTCATCCCAGCCCCGAGTCTCCTGAATTATTTCCGCGCCTTTGCCATCATCTAATAACTCTTGCATACGTTCGAGCTCATATTTTATCGCGCGCTCTACACTTCGGAAGGAATTTAAATTTTTTACTTCTACTTTTGTGCCTAGCTTCTTGGGGTCTGAAGACAGTGAGACATTTGCTTCCACTCGCATTTCCCCTTTCTCCATGTTTGCTTCCGAGACTCCCAAGTACCACAAAAGTAACTGATACTCCTTAGCAAATTTTGAAGCAGCCTTAGCTGTTTCTTCCACACTCTTAAATGTATGCGCTTCCGTCACGAGCTCCATAAGAGGCACTCCAGCGCGGTTGAAATCCACAAGGGAGAAACTTGCCCCGCCCCCGGCGGGGTCACTTCCAAAATGCTTATTGTTCGCTGTATCTTCCTCAAGGTGCACCCTCGTAATAGCGAAATCCGCCAAGTGCCCACTAGAAACTATTGGAAATTTGTATTGAGAAATTTGATACCCCTTAGGAATGTCTGGATAAAAATAATTCTTGCGGTCAAATTCCGTAAAGTCAGCCACACTCCCATCTATGGCAAGTCCCACTTTTATTACGTGTTCTATAGCTTTTTTATTTATTACCGGCAAGGCTCCCGGGTGCGCCATACAGACTGGGCAGATATTTATATTTGGTTTTTCTTCATCTGGATCGTTCTTGCAACTACAAAACATTTTGGTGTTTGTTTTCAGTTCCGCGTGAACTTCCAAGCCCACAGTATAGTAATACTTCTCCGATGTCTCTGACATAAGTGTTAAAAGTATATCACAGCAACCCCAAAAATGTCTAAATGGGCTTTTGTTTATGTTCTCGTACGATTTTGCCGTCTTCCAGATACACTATTCGATCGCAATACTTTGAGTATTCTTCTTCGTGGGTCACCATGACTATGGTCTGCCCTTTACTGTGAATTTCTTTAAAAAGTTCAATGATAGAATTACCAGAAACAGTGTCTAGGTTTGCGGTAGGTTCATCGGCAAATAAAATTTTAGGACTGTGAGCCATAGCTCGGGCAATAGAGACTCTTTGCTGTTCCCCTCCGGAGAGCTGGCTTGGCTTGTTCAGTATGCGGTGAGCGAGGCCTACTCTCTCAAGCATGTTTTCTGAAATTTTCTTCGCCTCAGTCATCGACTTGCCTTGCATAAGGAGTGGTATCATCACATTTTCACTTGCAGTAAGCTCTGGGATGAGCGCGTAATCCTGGAAGACGTAGCCCAACATACCAAGGCGCAAATTAGTCCGCTCTTCGGTGGTTAATTTTTCCGTATTGATATCATTTAAAATAATTTCTCCAGAAGTAGGATGATCCAAAAGTCCAATCTGATACATGAGGGTAGACTTGCCGGCGCCCGACTTACCCATGATGCCTAGGAATTCCCCTTCGGAGACTTCAAGGTCAATGCCGCGCAACACTGGAGTCTCCATATCCTTGGTGCCGTATATCTTATATAAATTTTTAATGCTGATGATATTGTTTTTCATAATTTTATTTTTAGCGTCCTAAGATACTATCTAAGGTATTCTTCTTCACGATTCTTCTAGCTGGAATGTATCCGGCAATTATTGTTACAAAAAGAAGCAAGAAGAACTTAAACAACGTGCCGTCCACTGGCGCTACTAGTATTCCGTCCGAGAAAGGAAAGTCGAGTGGATACGCATTAAAGAGAGGCACAAGTAAAACATAAATGATAAAGATACCGAGTAGTCCTCCGAGTGAGGCATAAAAGATGGATTGAATTATATATGAAATCTCTATAGCTCTCTCGGATATTCCGATACCTTTCATGATTCCAATATACTTTCTACGAGTCACCGCATTAATGAAGATAACGATGAAGATAGTGATGGATGCCACCACAATGCCCACTGCACCGATCACGTTTCCAAGTAGTCCGAAGGCTAGCCTAATTTGATTTAAAAAGTCTGGTATAGCCTCGGTTGCCGTCTGGATCTTGCCATCGCTAGCAAAGCCCGATGCCACTAAATTACTTTTAACTTGGTCTCCAGTGAGCGTAGAGGTAGGCGATATGCGCATAGCGAATTCATTAGCATTGAGTCCCGGCCTATCCACCAGACGCCAGAAATCATCCTTGGTCATAAAAGCTCGCAGGGAAACTTGGTCAACTTTTGTATCCAGTATTCCTTTCACGATAAATGTTTTAGTATTTTCTCCCACACTCACCTTAACTTCATCTCCCGGATACACACCCTCGAGTGAAGCGAAGAAATCCCCGAAGCCTGCTGAGTATCTATATAGTAAGTTTGCGCCAATTAAAATGTAGCCACTTTCCGATTCATTTAAAAACTCTCCTTCCACCACGAATTTAGAAATTCCAGAGAGGTCTTCTTCATCCGCAAGCGTGAGTCCAGTAATCTGCGTACCTGCAACATCCTGCAATATATCGAAGTCGCGTCTGGTTTTATAATTGGCTTCAATTTGGCCAGACTCTAAATAACGAACACTCAAGTCCTGTATGCCGAACATAGCACGGATGGTGCTCTCAATTTCATGAGAATGGCCTATGTCTTCTTCCCCAGAGAGAGTGGTGATAATAACATCTCCGGTATATTGCTCTTTGTTCGCGCGATTTGCTCCTTCAATCAAGCCGATCAAAATACCTGAAACAACGACCAAGTTTAAGAAGGTAAGCATCATGATAAACACGATGAGTACCGTGGTGGCTATGTTGGAGCCCTTGATTTGTCGCTTAGCTAGAAACCATCCAACTCTTAATACCTTGGTCCATTTATTTTTCATCGGTATCAGTTACTAACTTCTCTCCAATATTTAATCCTGAAATTATTTCAACCATGCTGTCAGAGCCAGTAAGCCCGATAGTCACTTCCCGCTCTTGCGTAGATCCATTTGCTGTAATTACGTCCACAAAGTTTTTATTTTCAACTTTCCTAATTAGATACAATGGAACAGCGATGACATTAGCCTTGCTTTCAAGCACAATGATACCCTTGGCGTTCATTCCAGTTTTAATTCGGACATCAGACTCTAGCTCCACAAAAGCTTCATATACTGGCACACCGTCTATTTCAGTTTCTCGGCTATTCACAGTTGTAAGTGATCCAATAAATTCTTCCCTTGGCAGCGCGTCGATGGAAATTTTTATTTCTGCCCCTGGTACAAGCTTCGAAACATCGAGCTCGGAAACTTGCAGCACTACCTCGAGATTGCTCTCTCCTAGAATTGAGATGACTCGCTCCCCAGTAGATGCATTCTCCCCTACTTCTTTTTCGATGTTTGTAACCTTGCCGGCAAACGGCGCGTAAATAGTATTCTTGGTAATTTCTGCTCGGATCTTTTGTACTTCAGCTTGAGCTACAGAATTCCCGCCATCATTTTCCGTCAAAAGTTTCTTGTATTCCTTCTCGGCCGCTTTTATTGCTAAATCTCTTGCATCATTCGCCTCTTCATAGGCGTTTAAATTTGCGGTATAAGAAGCGCCAGCCTTGTTTGGTATATCTAGAAACCAAACAGTGTCCTCATAGTCATCCGGTTCTCCAAGAAAAGAAATATAAAGTCCTCGTGATCCGAGCGGAGTTGCGCCAGATTTATGAATCATTTTTGTTGTACTTTCCAAGCCTGTAGTTCGGATGGTAGGTTTTGAATCATTTATACTTACCATATCAATACGTACTCGATACTGCCCAGCCACCCCAGTGTATGCCCCACTAATTATTGGGGGGTCCATCTCATAGGTGGAAGAATTGGATACCAGCTCCAGGTCGGCGGAGAGCATTGCTCGTTCCGCGTTTTGCACCTTTGTGTTCTCTTCGGTGGTAACATTTTCCAGTTCCTCTTCTGCCGCCTTTAGATCCACATCGGAAGTTTTAGAATTTAATTCTTTGATTTTTAAATCAGCTAAAAGGTCACCTATTTCTAGCTGCGCCAGTACCTGACCTTGAGCAACTTTTTGATCATTCTTTACCGAAATTTTAGCAAGTCTACCCGTAGCCGCAAAGCCTAAATCCGCTCTGTTGGTTGTTTGAATCTTGCCGGAAAGTATCACAGACTGCTCTATATTTGCTTCTTTTACCAGATAAGCCTCAGTGCTATTCCCCCCGCCAGTAAACACAAAATAGAGCACAGCTAGCAAGACCAGAAGCCCGATTATCAAAGATTTTTTGTATTTTTTAACAATATTAAGTATATTTTTCATATATTTTTTATCTTATCATAGAAACCCTAATTATGTAAAAAGGTATATTGTTACGCCTTTAAAACGCGGGTTAATTCTTTCTTGAAGTCTTTTATCATCTTGTCGTCGAACAAAGAGAGCACGAAAACTTTTTTATCTAATTTTTCAAAAGCTTTCATTGCTTTAGTGATAATTTTAGGATCCGTAACTACGTCGGTCTTAGTAAGAATAATTATTTCTTCTTTAGCTGACAGTCCGTCACTGCCGAGTCCGGCGCTTTTATCATACTTGGTGAGCTCTTTACGGACTTCTTTGTAAGTTTTAAGCATATTCTCGTTTTCAAAGGATACTAAATGAGCGAGCATCTTGGTGCGCTTGATGTGACGTAGGAATTTAACCCCGAGGCCCTTACCTTCCGACGCACCTTCAATGATTCCCGGAATGTCAGCCAGAATATACCCGTAGAAATCTCCCAAATTTGGATCAAGAGTAGTGAAGGCATAATCCCCCACCTTGGATTCCGCATTAGTAATAGAATTCAGCAATGAAGACTTGCCCGCGTTCGGTAAGCCGACTAGTCCTAAGTCCGCAAAGAGTTCGAGCTCGACTTTGAAATTGCCACGTTCACCATCTTGGCCTTCACGTGATTCCATCGGAGTGGTATTTACAGAACTTTTAAAATGTTCGTTGCCAAATCCGCCGTAACCCCCACGTAGAAGCAAAACTTTCTCACCTTCGGTAAGCAGAGTCCACTTTTCTTCTGTTTCTAAATTAGTAATAGTAGAGCCGATGGGAAGTTCTAAAACAAAGTCTTCACCACTCTTGCCATGCAAACTCTTCTTGCCTCCATCTTCCCCTCGAGAAGCAACGAACTTTTTCTTCGCTTTATATTTCGAAAGTATATGCACATCTCGCACCGCCAAAGCAAAGAAGTCACCGCCCCGGCCACCGTCCCCGCCTGCAGGGCCCCCTTTTGGTACGAATTTTTCCTGGCGCCAACGCACTACACCATTACCCCCTCGGCCAGCCGAGGCTTCAATTGTTAATTCATCGATAAATGCCATAATTAATTTTACCCCATAGGTCTTGCCTATGTATTTCTAGCAAAACCTAGGGTCGTTTAAGATTCTAGCGCAATTTGGGCTAATTTGATAGCCCCCTCCTTGGTTTTAGATACAACCATGTATAGTCCTTTATGACAAAACACTGCGTCACTAACTCCTGTAATTTTTTGCAATTCTTCCTCACGGACTCCACCCCAAGCAGTAGGAAAATCTTTTCTGTTTTTAAAACTTTTTGGATCATTACGAACAGCCTTTGCGCCCCACCAACCGTTAGTCTTTCTAGGATACACTATAAATAAAGGCTCGGAAAATTCATTTAGAACATACTGACAAGGATAATTCTTGTCCAAAATAATTATTTCTTTATCTTTTGTGTTTTTATAGATTTCTAGAACTGCTTCTTCGGCCAAGATAGCATCCTTTGCTTGAATTATTTCTCGTAATAAAACTTCCTTTGCTATCGCTACACTTTTTAAAAACATGTCATTAATATTTAGATCTTCTTCTCGCCAAGTGGGCTCCATTGTAAAGAAAACATGTTGTAGAAAGTATGGTGATACTTCTTTATAATTATTTGTTACTAAGTTCATTCCATTGTCCCAAGCATCTATGGGTGCAATGAGTTTCCTGTCTATTAAATCAGCCGCTTTCGTACCACCACACAATTCTGCGCTAAACTTTTTCCAAACCAAACCTATAGACGCATACTCTATTTCTCCTTCTCCGCTCCGCTTTCCTGCACCACCAACTTGATGATGATCAAATCTATTTTTATCAGCATCATAAATGCCACCTATGTCAAATATATAATCGCCATTTTTTATTATTTCTTCGTCGCGGGTGCGGATTATTTCAAACACCTCGCCTTTACTCTCAAGCATGATGGAGAGTGTAGCCGCGGCGAAAATATCATCGGTGTGAAAAGATCCATCATGAGTAACTAATTTAATCATAACTAAAAAAGAGAATCCGCTACTTCTTTCACGACCGAGCCATCTGCCTTGCCTTTCAAATCCTTCATTAGTGCCGACATCAACATACCTTTTTTACTAACATCAGTGATTGATAATTCTGCCTGTTTGGCTTTGGCAAATTTTTCTACCTCGCGCCTGTCCATCATCTTAGGCAAATATGTTTCGAGTATAGAGAGCTCAGCTTCTTCTTCTTTAACCAAATCTTCCCGATTCCCCTTTTTAAATTGCTCAATTGAGTCCTTTCTCTGCTTAGCAAGCTTGGTTATCACTGCCAATGCCTCTTCATCTGTGAGCATTTCCTGTGGCTTTTTATTTTTAGCCACCAGTTCATTTGTAAAGGCGACGGACATAGCGCGATACGCCTTGAGCTTTAGTGCGTCTTTGGCCATCATCGCTTCTTTGATTCCACTTTTTATTTGTTCATGTAACATGGCTGAATTGTACCAAATTTATGTTAGAATATCCAAATGCCTAAAACAATATTTTTTGACACGGAAACAACAGGCAACACGGAAAACGATTTCCTGTGCCAAATAGCATACAAAACCGACGAGGAAGAATTTACCGCGCTATATAAACCTGAAATAAAAATCCCCCCAGAAGCCTCCGCCGTGCATCACATCACGAATAAAATGGTAGCCGACAAGCCTTCATTTAAAGATAGCGGCGACCGCGAAAAGATTAAAAAACTTTTTGAAGACAATAATTCAGTCGTGGTGGCGCACAATGCCCCCTTTGACTTGATGATTATTAAAAAGGAAAATATCCTTCCTCTGCGATTTATCTGCACACTCAGGGTCGCTCGGCACTTGGATCCGGAAGAGAAGATTGATAGATACAACTTGCAATATTTACGCTACTTACTTGAGATAGAAATTGATGCTACTGCGCACGACGCACTGGGTGACGTGCTGGTTTTAGAGCAACTCTTTGAACGCTTAAAGAATAAAGTCATGGAAGCTAAAAGACAGAACGCTAGTGAGGCGTTAGAGGAAATGATAGAAATTTCTTCACACCCTTCCCTCTTCCGAAGTTTCAAATTTGGCAAGCATAACGGCAAACAAATAGAGGAAGTGGCTCGCATTGATCGCGGGTACCTGGAGTGGCTACTGACTCAGAAGCTCGATGGAGATGAAATAGATGAAGACTGGATTTATACTTTGAGGCATTTTTTGGGTAAATGATGTTAGAATAAAGGTATGCAAATTCTTTGGATAATACTTGGAGTTCTTAGCGGAATCACTTTCGCTTATTTAACTTATTTAATATGGGGGAGGAAAAAAGAAACCGGTGAAAAAACCGACACCGGGCTCAACCTTATACTGACTCAAATCAACGAACTCTCCCGAACTGTAGATAACAAAATCGGTGAGTCCCACAAGCAAGTAAACGAGAGTTTAAAATTCCACTCCAGCGAATCCAATAAAATTATCCGCGATGTGACGGAACGTCTGACTCGCCTTGATGAAACGAACAAGCAGGTCATCTCCTTTGCCGACCAGTTGCAGAGTTTAGAAAATATTTTAAAAAATCCGAAGCAACGCGGAGTCCTGGGCGAGTATTATCTAGAAACATTACTTAAAAATACCATGCCCCCAGGGAGTTACGAAATGCAGTATAAGCTTGGGAAAAATGAGGATGAAGAAGACTTGATCCCTGATGCTGTCGTATTCGTAAGAGAGAAAATAATTCCTATTGATTCAAAGTTCTCACTCGAAAATTACAATCGCATCATCGACGAACGTGACCCTGTCGAGCGCGAGCGTTTAGAGAAAATTTTTGAAAGCGACTTGAAAAACAGAATTACAGAAACTGCAAAATATGTCCGCCCAGAATTAAACACCTTAGGATTTGCCTTTATGTTTATCCCCCATGAAGCTATTTATTATGACTTATTGATCGGCAGAGTGGGTAAAGACGAAAACGAAAATTTAATCCAGCGTGCCGCCAATAAATACAAAGTTATCATCGTGTCCCCTACTTCCTTCCTCGCTTATTTGCAAACTGTTTTGCAAGGCTTAAACGCATTAAAAATTGAAAAAGAAGCATCAGAAATTATAAAAAGAGTTGGAGAACTCGGTAAACATTTAAAGTCTTATGATGAATACCACAACAAGCTTGGGAACGCTCTAGGTACGGTGGTAAACCATTACAATGCTTCAAACAAAGAACTTAAAAAGATAGATAAAGATGTATTGAAAATCGCCGGCTCCTCCCCTGCACTCTCTCTCTTGGAAGTAGAAAAGCCAAAAGTTGAAGATTAAAAAAAACTAATGACTCGGCTTTTTGTTATAAAACAAAATACTTAAAAGAAAAGAAAAAATTATTACTGCAAAGATACTTAGAATGGTATTTACAAAGTCTGAAACGGCAAGCCATTTGTCCCCTACCATATAACCCAAGCTTAGAAAAAATGAGGCAAAAACAAAGTTACCTATAACATCAACGATGGCAAAGCGCAAAAGGGAAATTTTTAAATATCCGGAAAGGAAATTCACCGGCGTGCCGAATATGCCAATAATGCGGGAAATAAAAATGGATATATTGGTATGAGCTTGAAAGAATTTTTCCAGACGTAAGAAAAAAGGGTACTTTTCTACATATCTATCTCGAAGTATAGCGTGACCGTATTTCCGGAAAATGAGTACCGCCGCCATGTCCCCGATGAGGTTGGCGGTGATAGAAATCATTAAAGCCAAAACTATATTAAAGTCTCCTTTAATAGTAAGAGCTCCGATAGCCGTCAGCAGTATGTTCATGGGTATCGGCACGCAGAAGCCTGCCAGAAAGACAATTATGAAAAGAGTGGTGTATTTATATAAAAGAAGATATGAGAGGAAAAAGTTTACGACGAATTCACTAAAGAATAACCCGAACAAAAAGAGCAATAAGAGAACACCGGCAATGATCTTCAGATAGCGCGGATTTATAACGTCGTGCATGAAATTAGTTTAACATAAAAGATTCTGTGACTCTAATAAAGAATTAGAGCGTCCAGAGTTAAATGAAACTAGCTATGACTAGTATTACTCCAGCTCCTAAAAGACATCCAGCCATCTTCCCAACTGCTGAACCTAGCATTGTTCGCTCTTCTAATATTTTCTTTTCTCGCAGTTTTTCAGCGATTTCACCCTCAAAAATTCCAGCGATACCATCAGTAATAGAATTACCTACCACTCCACCGATAATTGCTCCAGTCACACCAGCTACTTCTCCACCAATCACTGCCATAACGGCCAGGATACCGTTATCAACTAGTCCAAACACGATATCCGGCCAGACATGCTCTAAAGCAATTTTTGAGAACTTTAAAAAAATAAGACACAACAGACCTAGACCAAATACAGTCCAGCCTATAATTTTTACATCATATACAAAATAAGCACTGATAGAAAATATAATAATGCAAAGTACGAGAACTTTTATTAAAGCAACAACAAAATTCTTCTTCATGGTTTTTTATTTTTTAAGTGAAACGAACCCAATGTAAACAGCACAGACTACTCCTATTAGCACAAAAAGAGTGATGTACTGAGAAAAAACTTCGTGCCAATACGCACCGACTGCAAGACCAAAAGAAAGTAGCGCTAATTTTAATATTCCAACCTGCCACCAACTATATGTGTAATTTTTAAATATATTCATGGATATATTATATCACAAGATCGGTGACTATGCCGGGACCGGCTTTGCTTTATCGAACCTTACAGGCTCAGTACACCTTTTTGTAGCGGTGACTCTACCGGGAATCGAACCCGGATTTAATCCTTGAGAAGGACTCGTCCTAACCGTTAGACGATAGAGCCTAAAAGATACTTAGCAGAATATAACATTTTTTTATAAAAAATACAGCTTAGCTTTTCCTAGTAATTGTGAGATAATAAACATGACTAACTTGGTTCTTGCTTCTTGCTCCCGGGGGTATCGCATGACGTCGTCTACAATCCTGATCGTCGGAGTGTTCGTGTTCAGTATCTTGGCGTTCGCTCCGAGATGGCCCATCATGAGCGATGGATGGCGATTGGCACTAATCGCGGTCAGTGTCAGCACCTTCGCCATCATCGGGGCATTCCTGCGGAAGCGGGACAACATGGGCCCATAAGGCCCTTATCTTCGGACCGGCACACTACCAGTAGAGTGCCGGTCCGAAAAGTTTTTACCCAATTTTTTGAATTTTTAAATTTATTCTTTCTTCAGCCATTCCGGATCTTGCCGCACGAGAAGTTTAAATTTATTTTTTTGATCCATTAAAATCTCACCCACTACCCGCTCCATACGCATACCCTGGGAACCTTTAACTAGCACTAAATCCCCTTTTTGTATAAAAGTTTTTATAAATTCCCCAGCCTCCTTTGAATTCGTAAATTCAAAAATATTCTCTTCACTCATTCCAGATTCCTGAGCGCCTTCTTTAATAGCTTGTGCGCGCGGCCCCACTACTACCAGTATATCAACACTTTCTTTCACTAAATTGCCAATGCTTTTATGTGCTTCAATAGTGTACTTGCCGAGCTCTAGCATGTCGCCTAAAACAGCAATCCTTCGACCCATGCATTTCACCCCGCTTAAAGTCCGGAGTGCAGACTCGCAGGCAAAAGGAGAGGAATTGTAAGTATCGTCCACGATGAGCGTGTCATTTATGCCATGGAG
>DATDWM010000024.1:0-12543 GCA_036517375.1 Minisyncoccota bacterium | reverse complement strand
AAATTGGATTCGTTTCGGGAACTTCGAGGTGCGAAAACATGGCGATACATTTGAAGAATCAAAACCTGAAACGAAAACTCCGTAACCAGAACCCGAAAAAGAAAAATCAATAATTTCGTATATCAAATCCCGAAATTCGTCATCTAGCTTGTAAGGTAAATAAAAAGTTAATAGAGTAAATATATGGAGGGTTGGCAGAATGGTAATGCACTGGTTTCGAAAACCAGCGGGAGCAATCCCTTACAGGTTCGAGCCCTGTACCCTCCGCTTTCTAGTTTGACTTAAAAAATCCGGAAACGTATAATTTAGCAGTATGAATAAAAAAGGTTGGGCGGCAATTTTTATCCTTGCGTTGGCTGTCATTATTGGAATTTATTTTTTCATAAATAAAAGTTTAACTTCCGCCGTTCCTAACCCTGCAAGCAACCTTTCTTTCCCTATATCTCCGGACGCACCAGCGCCCGCTCCCACCCCAGTGCCCGTGTATAATTTGGATAATTTAAATCCGAGCCCAGCGCCAGCGCCTGAGCCATTGCCTCTACCCACGCCCACGCCTACTCCTGTGGGCCCCATGACCCACAGCATCGATATTGTGAGCTTTAACTTCAACAAGCCTGCTTTGACTATAAAGAAAGGGGATACGGCAGTCTGGACCAACAAGGATTCATCTGTGCACACAGTGACCGGAAACGATGGAGTATTGGGTAGCCCAATTTTGCAAGAAAGTGAACAATACAGCTACACCTTCGATTCCGTTGGCACTTACTACTATCGATGTGTTTACCATAGCTCGATGACGGGCGTGGTGACAGTCACGGAATAAAATTTAGATTACTTCGTATGTATGGTGAGGTCAATCCATATTTTTTAACTTTTCCCTATAAATTTATTGATTCTCCATTAAGGCAGATCTGGAGGTCTGTCGCAGATGAAGTAATTTGCTCCACATCCCCACATAAATTTATTACAAGAAGACAAAATAGTTCCTTCTGGATTTGCCGTTGGGTTATTAATACTAATATCGTTTGGATCTTTCAAGTATGTACCCACGCAATATCTTTGGGGCGTTGTCTCGTTTTGGTTGGTCCAAATATCTCCTATGGGGTTTATTCGTACGGAAGTGGTATATACATAGCCCATCCAGTATGCCGGTGTAGGACCGTCTGGGAGTACCTTTGCATAAGGAAGTAGTTCTGATTTTAGCATATTCCAGGAAGCTCCTCCGGGATCTTTTGACGGAGTTCCGTCTCTGCACCATCCGGTACAGGCAGAACATTTTCCAGCAGCGGGACAGCTGCCAGTATCGGGGTCTCCATAGTGTAGTGGATAATATCCGTTGTCCAGGTAGAAAGTTTCTATGCTAGTAACTAATGATTTTAACTCGGTTTTTCTCCTTGCGTCTCGAGCTTTATCTCTCGCGGGTTTAGTAAAAGTAATTACTACCGTTGTCAGTATTCCAATAATTGCTATTACAACCAGCAGTTCTATTAGAGTAAAAGCTCTTTGGGAATTATTTTTCAAGGTCATACCAACATTATAACACGTTTCAAAATTACAACATGAGATGAAATATAGAGCAGTTTATATTTCATAGCTACGCCTCCGTGTATTTGGTTACTTCGTATGTATCGCGAGGTAAATATCTTCGAGCGCGCGCACAGCATCGCCAGCGGCAATGTTGTTCTGGTGGTAGAGCACATCAGTGCAATCTCCGGCGGCCCAGATGCCGGGAGTGTTGGTCTTCTGGTTTAGAGGATTTATTTTTACTTGGCCGTAGTCGTTGAGCGGTACCACACCTTTAGCAAAGTCGGTGTTAGGTATCTGGCCTATCTCCACGAAGATTCCGGTTACGGCTAGGGTTTTTTCTTCACCAGTAGCTAATTCTTTATAAACTATTCCTTCTACAAATTTATCACCCTTAACTTCTAGAATTTCCACGTTTTTTATTGCTTGCATCTTTGGATTTTTCAAAACTTTTTCTACCGTTATTTCATCCGCGCGGAAAGTGTCACTTCGATGTAGTAGGGTGACGGACTTACAGTAGGCGAGTAGCTGGGCGGCTGTTTCAAATCCGGCATTACCTCCACCGATAACCACCACATCTTGTCCTTCAAAAAGGGGACCGTCGCACGAAGCGCAGTAGGTTAGGCCTTTATGTTCCAGAGCGTCCGCATTTTTAGCTTCGAGCTTCCTCCGGCTGCTACCGGTGGTTATAAGGATTGTTTTTGCTATGAATTCTTCTCTCGTTTCTGTTTTAACTTTAAAATTATCATTTTCTTTTTCTAGAGATACTACCTTTTCGCCATCTTTTACTTCCAAGGTAGAACTTGCGCCTACCGTAGCGGCAGTATTTGCCAGTACATGCTTTTTAAAGTTTTCTGCGAGCTCCGAGCCGGACAGCGATGGGGTCCCGATCCAATTATAAATTTGTTCGGACACAACGCTCTGCCCACCCCACTCAGTAGTTACAAAGAGGGTTCTAAGGCGTTTACGAGCGGCATATACAGCGGCCGCGCTTCCAGCTGGCCCACCACCAATTATTATTAAATCGTAAGTATCACGCAACATATATCACATATCATATAACATATAACATACAACAAGCAATATTGTTACGAGTTATGGGTTATGTGTCTCGTACTATTTCTTTCGTCTTAGAAATGCTGGAACAGCGCTCCAGTCATCATGATCGTCGTCTACTATTATTTCTTCCGCAGTGTCTTTCTTGACTGTATCTATTTTTTTTAGGAAGTCATTGCTCGTGCCTATGTTCCTATCGATAGTATTGTGAATTTCTTTTTTTGCTGTCGCTACGTCTTCCTTTACTGTTGGGCTTGCGGGGGTAGCAGTGTTACCGAAGAGGCTTTTCTTAGGTACTTCACCGGAGAAGCTAGTAGCGATAACGGTAACTTTCAGCTCGCCCTTCTTAGACTTTTCGTCATGAATAGTACCGAAGATTACCTTAGCATCTTTATCAATAGATTCCGTAATTATCTTAGCTGCTTCCTGGATTTCATGGATGGTTATGTCTTCACCACCAGATATCGCAAAGAGTACACCTTTCGCGCCGTTGATAGAAACTTCAAGTAGAGGGGAGTTGATGGCCATGAGAGCTGCTTTTTCTGCGCGCTTCTCGCCAGAAGCAGAACCGATACCCATAAGCGCGCTACCTGCATCCGCCATGATTGCCCGGATGTCCGCGAAGTCTACGTTTATGATTCCAGGAGTTGTGATGAGGTCGGAGATTCCTTCCACTGCTTGGCGGAGGACATCGTCGGCACTTGCGAAGGCTGTTTTGAAATTTGTATTCTTGTCTGCGAGGTGAATTAATTTATCATTTGGAATAATTATGATTGCGTCCACTTCCTTGGCCAGATCCTCTATTCCTTTCTCCGCTATTTTCATGCGGTGATTTCCTTCGAAGAAGAATGGCTTGGTGACAACAGCTACAGTCAGTATGCCTTGTTCCTTGGCAGCGCGCGCAACTATGGGAGCCGCACCAGTACCAGTACCACCACCCATTCCGCAGGCGAGGAAGATCATATCAGCGCCCTTGATGACGTCTTGAATTTCTGCTTTCGTTTCTTCGGCTGCTTTTCGGCCCACGTCTGGGTTCATGCCTGCGCCTAGGCCCTTGGTCAAGTTCTTGCCAATGTGGATTTTCTTTTCAGCTAGGGAGTTGTGTAGGTCCTGAGTGTCGGTATTCATGCAAATAAAGGATACGCCCTTTACTTTGGAATTAATCATATGATTTATAGCGTTTTTACCAGAGCCACCGACTCCGATTACCATAATTCTAGCGAAACTCTCTATTGCTTGATTTACTTTTGGCATACTTCCCATACTATCATTAGGGTAAAAAAAAGCAACTAGGGCATTAACTGCTTGAGGCTTCCCTTGATTGTGTTTTTGAGATCTTTAAAAATCCCTCCGAAAGTTCCATTTTCAAAATTATCATTCTCTCTACCTCCTACCACTAGTCCTAAGACGGTGAACCAAGATGGGTCTCGGAGCTTGGTCTTCAAGCTACCGAAAATTTCCGTCGTGCCCAAAGTCGAGGGAAGTCCTAATTCTTCTTTTGCAAATTCTGGTAGCCCTAAAGTGTTGGCGCCTCCACCGACAAAGATTGCCCCTGCGGGCAAGAGTTCGGACCTTTTTATTTTCTTCAAGTGTGTATCTAAGAGTTCGAAAATGTCCGTAAAGCGCGCCTCGATTATTTCATCCAGTTTCTTCTTAGAATGTTCGCCATCGATGTTTCCAAGTTTGAAACTTTCAGCATTCTCGAGTGGAATCTTGAGCCCTAAGGCAATGTCGTTAGTAATGTCTGCCCCCCCAATCGAGAAGGTGTGGGCGGAGAGCAGAGACCCGTTTTCAAAAACAGCTAAAGAGACTGTCTCGGAGCCAATATTGACCAGGGCACTACCCACAATTTTCTGTTTCTCCGACAGCGCGATGTAGCTTGCGGCCACGGCTGCGGGAATCACATCGATGGTTTCTACTCCGGCGCGTGAGATGGCGGTGACCAGGTCTTCGAGATGTACGGTAGAATAGGTAACGAAAAGCGCTTTAACTTCGAGCTTGTTTCCCCGCATTCCTTCCAACCGGCCCAATACTTCCACTCCGTCTAGGCGGTGGGAGAGAGGGGAGATCTGGATGACCTTTTTATTATTTAAATTTAAATTCTCTTCGCAGTCTGCTAGGGCCTTGTTTACGTCGAGTGCAGTTACTTCACCATCCGCCTTGGAAATAATAGCTACACCCGAGCTTGCCACGGCGCGAAGAGTAACGCCAGAGAGGGAGACGAAGGCGCGCTTTATTTTGATACCGGAGGTCTTTTCGGCTTCAAGCACCGCCCTCTTGATGGACTTCACTGTTTCTTCGAATTCTGTGATGTAGCCATGGCGCATACCTAGAGTTGGAACCTCACCCACGCCAACAATTTTAGGATTTTTTTCTCCCTTTAAGAATTCTGCCACCACGACCCGTGTCGTCTGTGTCCCCACGTCTATGCCTATTGAAATGTTTCGCATTATATTTTCCTTGATATTTTTTGTAGAAAATATTTTCGGCTCTCTCCATTCTACTACTATGTAGCATTCCTTTCAAATGAAGCATTCCGTGGATAACTAAAAACAGCAAGAACTCTTCGTAAGTTTTTTTGAAGAGCTTTGCTTCTTTTTTAATCACGCTAGCGCAGAGTAAAATTTCCCCCTCACTTTTTGAAAATGGGAAAGAGAGGACATTTGTCGGCTTGTCCCTCTTTCGATATTTTTTATTTACTTCTCTTGATTTAGGGGCGGAGATGAAGGCGATAGATAAAGAGTATTCCTTACCTAAGATATCATCTTTGATTCGCTCATACATACTATCTATTCTGGTTTTATCTTTGCCCTATTTTGGTGCCTATTTTCCCTAGCTTGCGAAGGACTTCTATTTCTTTTCGGCGGCTCATTCTTTTGAGTGCGCTCTTTTTTACTTTTAGTTTTGACTCCTTGCGTTCATTGTAGCGAGCGCCTTTAACCTTGTGGATTATTCCTGATTCTTGAATCCGACGTGAAAAACGACGCAATACGCTCGCGTTGTTCTCGTTTGGATTCTTCTTTACTTCAATTACTGTTTTTGCCATATACTTGCCCGCTTTGGGCGGGGACTAATACAGATTATCATAAATTGACTTTTTGTCAAAATAAATATAATATAACCATCTATGATGCAGGCGGCGGATTATATAACTGAAGAGAAGAAAAAATTACTTTTGAAAGAGCTCGCAGACTTGAAAGGCCCTAAAAGGAAAGATATCTTAGAGAATTTAGCGTACGCGAAGTCGCTCGGTGACTTGTCGGAAAATGCGGAATACCATCAGGCGCGGGAAGATCAGGGTAAGCTCGAAGAACGCATTGCAAAGGTAGAACAAATTTTACAATCCTCTCAGGTGGTCAAGGGCGGTGGTGGAGACATCGTGGAGGTGGGCTCCCGGGTAGTAGTGCAGAAAGACGGCACCAAAGAAGAGAAGACTTATGTTATAGTAGGGTCTGAGGAGGCCAACATGGCGGAAGGGAAAATTTCTAATCGCTCTCCCTTTGGCGAAGCGCTTTTTGGAAAAAAGAAAAGCGACAAAGTTTCTTTCCAAACTCCGAATGGTGTAGTGAATTATAAAATCATAAGTGTTGCGTAGCCAAAGAAAAATAAGGTTATCAAGTTAATTTAGTAGTTTAATTTAAATATGTCTTCAATTGACGAGATTAGGGGACTGCGGATAAAAAAGCTGGAACTCTTGCGCGCGAGAGGTGTGAACCCGTACCCCGCGGAGTCTAATCGAGAGCTCTCTTTAGGGGAGGCTATTCTAGGCTTTGAAAATTTAGAAAAGTCTGGCGCTAGCAAGTGGATTTCTGGACGTATCATGTCCATTCGTGGGCAGGGAGCGATAGTTTTCATTACGCTTTATGATGGCACGGGGACTTTCCAGGGATTGCTCAAGAAAGATATTTTAGGAGAGGAAAAACTTAATTTCTGGAGCGAGGTGGTAGACATTGGAGACTTTGTGGAAGTACAGGGAAAATTCTTTACTACAAAGAGAGGGGAGAAAACAGTGGAAGCCACGGACTGGCGCATGCTTTCTAAAAGTTTGTTACCACTGCCGGAAAAGTGGCACGGACTTACGGACGTGGAGGAACGATACAGAAAGCGATATCTGGATTTCCTCATGAATCCGGAATTAAAAGACCTCGTAGAAAAAAAATCTAAATTCTGGGATGCTACACGCGAGTTTATGAAGAACCACGGATTTTTAGAAGTAGAAACTCCGACACTTGAAACTACTACCGGCGGCGCGGAAGCGACTCCGTTTAAAACGCATCACAGTGACTTTGACCTCGATGTGTATCTACGCATCTCCATAGGCGAGCTGTGGCAAAAGAGGCTGATGGCTGCAGGCTTTCCGAAAACTTTCGAAATAGGTAGAGCTTACAGGAACGAAGGCACTAGCCCGGAGCACGCTCAGGAATTTACTAATATGGAATTCTACTGGGCTTATGCTAACTACAATGACGGCATGGAGCTCGTGCGAGAGATGTATATAAATATTGCCGAGCGAGTTTTCGGTACGACTAAGTTCATGAGCCAAGGACATACCTTTGATTTAGGTAGTGAATGGGAACGGATTGATTATGTTTCAAAAATAAAAGAATTAACTGGAGTTGATGTATTGAGTGCGAGTGCCAAAGAGATGGAAAAGAAGCTTAAAGAGCTTGGAGTAAAATATGATGGCAACAATAGGGAGCGCTTGACGGATACTCTTTGGAAATATTGCCGGAAGCAAATCTCTGGTCCCGCCTTTTTAATAAATCATCCGAAAATAGTAGCCCCACTTTCAAAAGAAAATGGAGATAATAAAATGACGACCGAAAGATTCCAGCCCATCATTGCCGGAAGTGAAGTAGGGAATGGTTACTCGGAATTAAATGATCCACTGGACCAGAAGGCGCGCTTCGAAGCTCAGCAGAAATTAATAGACAGCGGAGACGCTGAAGCAATGATGCCGGATGATGAATTTGTGGAGATGCTCGAGTACGGAATGCCGCCAACTTGCGGCTTTGGATTTGGTGAAAGACTCTTTTCTATTCTTGCGGACAAGCCTCTCCGAGAACTTCAAACTTTCCCACTCATGAAGCCGAAATAAATATAGTATAAATAGCGATGCCCCGATGCGGAGCATAGGGGCGCTTTGGTGCACGATATTAAAGTTAAAGAACTATTACTAACCTTACCCGCCGGCAGTCTTCACGGTGGGGTTTATGGCAACTTCTTCATACCCAGATTGCCACGACAACAAGCATGCAGCTGATGAATGCTATAGCCGCTGCCCTATTAAAACTCTTCCAACTTGTGTCTTCTCCTTTCTCCCGGAGGAAGAAATCGAATGTGGTAGGAGCCATGAAAATTGCACTCACTGTTCCTACCACCTTGAGAGCGACGACTACGATGTCAGACATGGGTTCCCTCAAAAACAGATTACAACCAATAAAGCCATACGTCAAATGGTCTTTATTTAGTAGGGGAGTTATCCACAGTTAGGGCTTGGAGTTATTTACCTAGGTGGAATATAATATATATCAGGTGGGAAAAAGTGGGAAATAATAATTTAAGGGAAATCAGCCCAAAAAAGAAATATGTTAATCGGAGAATACATACATACCATTGATGAAAAGAATAGAGTATCTCTGCCGGTCAAGTTTCGAAAAGAAATGGGCAAGAAAATTATTATCACTCCTGGACTTGGACAGTGCTTGTTCATTTTTACAACCAAAGAGTGGGAAAAGGTTTCCAAGAAACTTTCTGATTCGGAATCCGATTTATCTTTCCTGAAAGCCGATCAGAGAAGTTTCAACAGATACATGTTCGGCCGAGCGGCGGAAGTCGAGATAGATTCCATCGGCAGGATGCTGATCCCAGAATTTTTGCAGGAGGGGATACGCCTACGAGACAAAGCGGCCATCATCGGAGTTTCTGATCGAGTGGAAGTCTGGAATGAAAAGGCGTGGTCGGAACAGAAGGAGAAGGTGGCCAAGGAAGCAGAGCAGTTAGCGGAGAAGCTAGGAGAAGATTAATTTGAAAACATAACTTTTGACGGGTACGGATTTTTTGAAGAATAAAAAATCCTGAAGTTCTCGGCTCGACAGCCTCGAAACCCCCTTTCAAAGTTATGTTTTCAAAGAGATAACAATGCACAAGACAGTTCTTTTAAATGAAGCTATAGACGGTTTACTTGCCTCACCGAAGCAGGGCGAAGGCGGGAGTAAGAAGCTGGTAATCGTGGATGGAACCTTCGGCGGAGGTGGACACAGTGCGGAGATTTGTAAAAGGCAAAAGGGCCATGCCAAAGGACAGGCAAGTGTAAAAATAATTGCCATCGATCAGGACCAAGGAGCGCTCGAGATCGGCAAGGAAAAGTTTAAGGACCTCGGATGCGACATTTCTTTCCACAATACGAATTTCAGAAATTTGGATGAAGTTTTGAAAAGTGAGAAAGTCGGTAGTGTAGATGGAGTAATTTTAGACGTCGGACTTAGTTCCGATCAACTAGAGAATTCTGGACGAGGATTTTCTTTCATGAAGGACGAGCCTTTGCTCATGACCTTTCAAAAAAGCATGAAAGAAAATCCTTCTTCAGAAGGCCTAACGGCCAAGGACATAGTAAATAATTGGAGTGAAGAGAGTTTAAAGAAAATTATTTACGGTTATGGAGAGGAGAAGTTCAGTGGCAGGATAGCACGAGGAATTGTGGAGGCGAGGAAGAGAGCAGATCTCGAGACGACGTTCGACCTGGTTAGCGCTATAGAGGCCGTCGTACCAGGAATGTACAAGAGATCAAGGATACACTTCGCTACTCGCACATTTCAGGCGCTAAGGATTGCTGTGAATGACGAACTGGGCGCATTGTCGGAAGGATTAAGGAAGAGTTTCGATGCTTTGGGGTCCGGCGGTAGGATGTCAGTGATAAGTTTCCATAGTTTAGAAGATAGGATAGTAAAAAGATTTTATAAAGAGAAGGAAAAGGAAGGACTGGCTAAGATTATAAATAAAAAGCCGATAATATCCGGGGAAGCAGAGCTTAAAAGTAACCCCCGAGCCCGAAGCGCGAAATTAAGAATTTTAGAAAAAAAATAAAAACAATAAAGAAATAGAAAAAATGAGAACAATAGCAATAAAAATGAAGAGTTACGCGGAGGATATAGTAACCAAAGGCATGGAGGGTGCGCTTTTGAATACTCTTATTTTTTCTTTGGGCGCCTTAGCTATCTTCTACGTTCTCCTTTTAGGCAGTATGGTTTTAAATATTATAGAGCGGAAGGCCTTGGAAGCACAGGCGCATAAACTTTCTAACGATGTGGCGGATTTGGAACAGAATTATTTAGCTCTATCTAGTAAAGTCGACCTTGCTTTTGCGCACGCGGAAGGATTTAAGGAAATAAAAGCCACCTTTGCCACTCGTAAAACTTCAAACCCTCTTGGATCTCGTAATATAAAAGTTACGCGCAATGAAATCTAGTTTTCTACCAAGAAGCAGGATTTTACTTTGTTTCTTTTTACTTTTTGTGGTCATCCTGTTGACCAAGCTTTTTTTAGTACAAATAGTGCATAGCAAATTTTATTCCGACTCCGCTAACCGTCAGTATGCCACTCCATCTCAGAATCTATTTGAGCGAGGTACTATTTATTTCCAAAGCAAGGATGGCTCTCTGGTTTCAGCAGCAACCCAAGCCTCCGGATTTAAGGTAGCTATCAATCCCACTAAGCTAACTTCACCCGAAAATTCTTATAAGAAACTAGCCGAGAAGGTAAGCCTAAGCCGGGAAGATTTCCTAGCCAAGGCTGAGAAGGAGGGTGATCCCTATGAAGAAGTAGCTTTCCATTTAAGCCAGAAGGATGCCGACGCAGTCTCAGCGTTGAAGATTCCCGGCGTTAGTATTTTTAAAGAAAAGTGGCGCTTGTATCCGGGCGAGGATTTAGCATCGCACACTTTGGGCCTGGTAGCCTACAAGGGAGACGAGCTCGGGGGACGTTACGGCCTCGAGCGTCAGTATAACGATGAACTATCTAGGAGCGGGGATAGTCCGTATATAAATTTCTTTGCGGAAGTTTTTTCTAATATAAATAATAAATTATTTAACGGCGACAAAGAGACTGGAGACATTGTGACCACCATCGAGCCCACGGTCGCAGACTTTTTAGAAAAGAAGTTGTCCGTCGTGAAGAGTAAGTATGGCGCGGATGCCATTGGTGGGATTATTATGGATCCTCGCGACGGGTCTATCTATGCGCTCTCTATTAAGCCCGACTTCAATCCCAATGATTTCTCGCAAGTGAAGCAGGCTTCCACATTCTCTAACCCTCTAGTGGAAAACGTGCTGGAGTGGGGCTCAGTGGTCAAGCCCTTGGTCATGGCCGCTGGGCTTGATACTGGGGTCATAAGCGCTAACACCACCTATAATGATAAAGGCTCGGTAATAGTGGAGAAAAAGGAAATATTTAACTTCGACAAAAAGGGACGAGGTCCCGGTACTAGCATGCAGGATGTCTTAAGCCAGTCGCTCAACACTGGTATGGTCTTCGTGGAGCAGAAGCTGGGACGAGACAGACTGCGCGAGTACCTACTTTCTTATGGAATAGATCAAAAAACAGGAGTTGATTTACCGAACGAAACAAGTGGCTTAGTAAGTAATATTTTAAAAGTTAAACGTGAGCTAGAGTACGCTAACGCTTCTTTCGGACAGGGTATTGCGCTCACTCCAATGGCAATGATCCGCGCTCTTGCCTCCTTAGGTAATGGTGGCAAGCTGGTAGTGCCACACGTGGTGAATAAAATAAAGTATGACGATGGCACGGAGAAAAAGATGGAGTATGAAACATCCCAGGTTAAAATTACTCCCGCTACTGGAGACGAAATAACTCGCATGCTGGTGGAAGTGATGGATAAGGCGCTTAAAAACGGAGCCGCCAAGATGGAACACTACAGTGTGGCAGTAAAAACCGGAACGGCGCAAGTTGCCAACAGCGTTACTGGAGGATATTATGAAGATAGGCACACTCATTCATTCTTTGGATATTTCCCGGCCTATGATCCACAGTTTGTGGTGCTCCTCTATGCGGTGAATCCAAAGGGGGTGCTGTATGCGTCCGAAACTTGGGCTGATCCATTTATCGAGATTACTAAATTTCTGTTAAACTATTACGACGTTCCGCCAGATAGATAGAATTTAGTAAAATCACATGAAGACTACTTTACGAAAAATAATATCTTTTATTCTAAAAATAGAATCTCGACTGGTCTTGTATAAATACAAGCCCAAGATTATTGCTATTACTGGATCCGTAGGTAAGACCTCCACTAAGGATGCGATATATGCCGTTATTTCTAAAAATTATTATGTTCGGAAGAGCGAGAAGAGCTACAACAGCGAGCTCGGGTTACCGCTTACTATACTGGGATGCACTAATGCTTGGAATAGTCCGACTGGCTGGAGTGTAAATATTTTAAAAGGCTTATGGCTCTTTCTCTGGCCGCATAAATATCCGAAGTGGCTAGTACTAGAAGTGGGGGTAGGAAAGCCCGGAGACATGCGGGAGACCGCTTCCTGGCTCCGGACGGATGTAGTGGTGATAACCGCCATCGGGGAGACTCCGGCGCACATTGAATTTTTTGAATCACGTAAACATCTGATAGAAGAAAAAAGCGGACTTGTCAGGACTCTAAAGAAAGACGGACTTCTAATATTGAATATGGACGATGAGGCCATGCTCGAGATGAAAGAAAAAACCAGGAACCTAATCATTACTTATGGCTGGAAGGAAGGTTCCGACATCCTGGGTTCCGGGGAGAATATTTTTTATGGTGAAGGGACGGGTCCGGAAGGAATAATTTTCCGCGCGGATGTGGGAGGAACAAGCTTGCCGGTGGTGGTGGAAGGAGTTTTCGGTAGGAATCATATTTATGCGGGCCTCGCGGCGCTTGCTCTTTCGTATGGATATAAATGGAACATTATT
>DATDWM010000023.1:0-3152 GCA_036517375.1 Minisyncoccota bacterium | reverse complement strand
GTGCTCTTTTTAGATGAATTTCCGGAGTTTGAAAAGAGGGTAATAGAGTCATTACGTCAACCACTGGAAGACAACATCGTTTCCATTTCCCGCGCCAAAGGCTCGGCAATTTTTCCTTCAAATTTTATCCTCGTAGCGGCGATGAATCCTTGTCCGTGCGGGAATGCTGGGAGTAAACAAAAAGCCTGCATTTGCAAACCTTCCGACTTAGATAGATATAAAAGAAAACTCTCGGGACCAATAATGGACCGCATTGATTTATGGGTATCAGTCGGAAATGTGGATTACAAAAAGCTCGGCGGAGAAGGGACGGGGGAGAAAAGTGAAAGAATAAAAGAAAGGGTATCACGGGCGCGAGTGATTCAAAAAAATAGATTTCAAAAATTAGGTCGAGCAATCAGCACCAATAGCGAGATGGGTGTGAAAGACTTGTCGAACATTGTAAAGCTCACAAAAGAAGTGCGTGACCTCTTGGATGACAGCGCGGAGCGCCTCGGCCTCTCGGCTCGCGCTTATCATCGAGTCATCAAAATAGCTTGCACCATCGCCGACCTCGAAGGTTCGCCCGAAGTAAAAGCAAATCATATATTAGAGGCGATACAGTATCGCCCGAAGGTTAATACCTAAAATACTTATAACTCTGCTATCGCGGATTTATAAGTAAGGCGAAGGACAGAGAACGAATGCGCAGGAATCTGCTATAATAAAATTATGGAAACTAGAATTGTAAAAGACAAAATAAGTCGAATGGAACTCAAAACTCTTGCCCACGAGCAATATGGGGATATAATCAAAGCCGTAGTCGATGTCCGGCAGAATATTATGGGTGTTGGCGGAGAGTTGCATGTGGACATACAATCTATACTTATTGAAAAGGAAAATTCTAAAGGGGAAGATACTTGGGGGATAAACTTTTATTTAGAAAAGACTGGAGATGATTTTATTGAGTTTGACTCGATGATAAATCTAAAGCCTAATTTAGGGAATCGAAGTCGTAATGTAGAAAATTCTGAAATCAAAAATCAAATTCGTGAAATTGTCGATAAGTTAATTAAAGAATAATGGCAACTGTTTCCAAAGAAAGATGGCATACATTTACGCTCGCCGAGCAACTCGGGAATATTGGGAGCGAAGTAGGGCGGGCCGCAAAGTGGCAAGGAAATGATGAGGGTGCCTTTTGGGGCGCTACTTCCCGCGCCATGGATTTATTTGACCTTACTCAAAATGATAAACGCTGGTCTAAGCGCCGTACCGAGCTTGATCGTGCTAGGGAAGTTTTTGCAGATGCGGTCTTGGGGGGCCGAGAATACAAGAGCAACCTGAAGGATTTGGAGAAGTATTTTATGCTTTTTGCTCTAGTTGCAAATACCGGCAGGTCGAAGGTGAATACATAGAATGTTACAAATTCTGCTATCGCTGAGTTTGTAACATTTAGTAAAATAAAAAGGAAAAGTCTCGACGGGGCGGCGTCGAGCGCTTTTCCAATAAAGTTATCCACAGCCATCTATTGACAGTGAACGAGCGTTCACTTATACTAAATTAGTCGTAATTAGTAGTATAAAAATTCGCTTTGGCTTAATAAGCTACGGCGAGACAAGTATGTCGCAATCACAATATTTAAAAATGTTAGAGAAGGAGATACAGAAGATTAATAAGAAAATTGATCTAAAGATTCTCCAAGGGGAGGCGTATTTCAAAGAGGCGAGAGATCACAAACTTCTCTTACAAAAAGTTCGCTATCACACCAGGAGAAGTTTGGTTAGTAGATTTTTCCCGACCTTCTTAAAATTTCAATTTTAAATGCGGAACATTTACCAAACCAAAATCGAATCTTTTTACTTGCAAAACAAACGGATGCCGACTTATTCGGAGATGATGAAGCTCTTTGACTTCAAGTCTAAGAATGCGATTTATAAAATTGTCGGGAAAATGGTGGAAGCAGGGATAGTAGCGAAAGATCATTTGGGCAGACTCGTGCCGAACGATTCTTTTGCAGAATCACTTACCAGCGTGCCGATGCTCGGACTCGTGACGGCGGGGCTACCCGCAACCGTGGAAGAAGAATTGGCAGATACCGTGAACTTAGACAATTTACTTGTTAAAAATAAAGCACTGACTTATATGCTCGAAGTGGACGGGGACTCGATGATCGATGCGCACATTGAAAAGGGAGATATGGTCTTGGTAGAGCGGGCGAATAATGCCAAAGACGGGGAGATAGTCATCGCTGAAGTGGATGGGGAATATACGATGAAATATTTTAAAAAATCTGGGAACAAAGTCTGGCTCGAGCCAGCTAACAAAAACTACCAGCCGATCTATCCCGAGCACAGCCTAAATGTGATCGCGGTATTAAAAGCGGTGATCAGAAAATACTGAGGAAATACTAAACTAAAAAGCCCCCTTGAAGGGGCTTTTTAGTTTTCATTCTTTTCGCGCGAAAAGAATCCGCCAGAGGACGGACAGGTTTAAGCAACTGTGTCCTTCAGACCTTTTGCAGGTCGGAATTTTGGAACTCTCTTGGCAGCTACTTTGACTTGCTCCCCAGTCTTTGGATTGCGAGCCATTCTAGCAGCTCTTTGCTTAACAGAAAAGATTCCGAAGCCGGCGATTGATACTTCACCGCCTTTTTTCAAGGTTCCGATGATAGCATCAAACATTCCGTCCACGACTTCTTCAGCCTGCACCTTGGTGCTGCCCAATTTTCCGTGTACCCATTCGGCTAATGCTTGTTTGTTCATATATTATTAAGTTATTTTTATAATTACTCGACCAATTGGCCCATATAATTACTACCCTTGTAGTCTTAATTCATTATATACCAAGGGTTTTTTAAGGCAAGGGCTAACGAATTTAAACTAAACGGCTCAAATGGGAATAAATGAGCCGTTTAACTATCTCGCATACTCTATAATTCTGGTCTCACGGATCATCGTCACCTTGATTTCTCCCGGGTATTTAAGTTCTTGCTCTATTTTGGTAGCAATGTCGCGGGCCATCAGCTTAGCTTCGGCGTCGGAGATTTTCTCTGGTGTAACAAAGATGCGGATTTCACGACCGGCTTGGAGGGCGTAGGATTTTTCTACGGCTGGAAATGCATTTACCAAGGCTTCGAGCTCCTGGAGTCTCTTTAGATAATTTTCCACTGAATC
>DATDWM010000022.1:0-2848 GCA_036517375.1 Minisyncoccota bacterium | reverse complement strand
AAAAAATTGGAACGAACCCTGTATTGTGTGAAAAGTCCGTCTCAATCTCATTTTGCCCACCCACCGAATTTGCATTTGCTTGCAAGGCGGGAACGAAATTCGCCCACCCTCTCGCCATTATCGCGCGCAAGCGCGCGACCATTTTTTCTGGGAACTTTCCCGATTGTGGAGATGACGAGAATTGAACTCGTGTGCAATAGGTTTTTGCCAAAAAGTCTACATACTTAGCGCGCTTTTTTGTTTAAATTGAAAAATTTAGAAACGAGCCAAATATTTCCCAATCGAGTCCCTTTGTTTCGGATATTGGCGGGTCAATTCTTTATCCTATCCCGATAATATTACACCTCTACTCATATATCGGAAGTCTATGAGAGAGACGCCAGCTTGGGCTTACGCGAAAGCTGGAGCGAAAGCAAAGTCCGCCTTACCGAAGTAAGGAGAAGCTGTTGCTTTAGCCTTGGAAGCTAATTTTGCAATTAAGCTGTTGAACAAATTTTTACGAGATTATGTTCATGCTCGGTATGCATTTTGAGCAATGAGGCCTACTGTCTATGCCTTGCATCCCCATGTATTATTCTTTCAAAGTTCTTCTAATGTCGCGCTCAGTGTCGCGCTTCTTTAGTGTCTCACGTTTATCAAATTTTTTCTTACCCTTTACTTGCGCAATTTCTACTTTGATCTTCCTACCTTTATTATACACTGAAATAGGCACTATTGTCAAACTTTTATTTTTCTCATTACCGGCAAGCTCATCTATCTCTTTTTTGGTCAGCAAAAGTTTCCTATTCCGGAGTGGATCATACTCCTTCGGCGAATTTTTAGCCTGATAAGGGGGCACATTCGCATTTATTAAATACACTTCCCCTCCCCGAACTATCACAAAGGCGCCCTCAAGCGACATCTGCCCGCCTCGGACGGACTTTACTTCCGTGCCTAAAAGCTCAATACCCGCCTCGTATTTTTCCAGGATTTCATAGTTAAACCGCGCCTTTCTGTTTTCCGCATAACTAGCCATAGGTACATATTATCATAATCTTGACTTTAAGCCTCGAATAAGCTATTATCTTTGAGTCAAAGCTTGTCCGCCGCCATTGGCGGGCTTCATTTAGATCCATTGCGCGAAAGAATAAACAATCAAATACGAGCTAAAGAACTTCGAGTTTTAGACGGTGAAAATAAAAATCTCGGTGTTTTAAGCATTAAAGAAGCGCTGGAATTGGCACAAAACCAGAACTTGGACTTGATTGAGATCTCACCAAACGGGAACCCTCCTGTGGCGAAGATAATGAATTTCGGCAAGTATCAGTACGAGACAAGTAAGAAATTAAAGAAGGCTAAGGCAGGATCTAAAACAACCGAAACCAAGTCCATTCAAGTAAAAGTAGGAACTGGGGACCACGATTTGGAACTCAAGGCCAAGACTGCTTCCAAGTGGCTTAAGGAAGGACATAGAATAAAAATAGAACTTTTCCTAGCTGGACGTACGAAGTATATGGATGAAAAGTTCTTGAGAGAGAGGCTGGACCGAGTACTCCACCTTATTACTGAGGAATATAAAGTATCGGACAATTATAAAAGAGGACCCAAAGGATTATTTATAACCATAGAAAAAGCAAAATAGTAAAAGGCTTAAGAAGAACAATATGAAAACCAATAAATCATTTAGTAAAAGATTAAAGATAACTAAGAACGGAAAAATACTTTCCCGCAAGCCTGGCTTCAACCATTTCAATGCCAAGCAATCTCGCAACACCCAGTTAGCCGGACGCAAAGGTAAAAATTTCGTAATCAAGAACAAGCCAAAGAGTCACCTACTACCTTTCAGTTAGTATTTTATAAATTTTTAATTTAAACCAGCAACAATGACAAGAGTAAAAAAGGGAGTACATGCATTAAAGCGAAGAAGGAGTGTCTTAAAGCAGACCAAGGGCTTCCGCCACGGCCGAAGTACCAAGGAACGCCAAGCTAAAGAAGCGATACTGCACGCTGGAGCCTACGCCTTTGCACACCGACGTGACAAGAAGTCTCACAACCGCAAGCTCTGGAATATAAAGATAAATGCGGGATCTCGAGAGCTCGGCACGACTTATTCTCAACTTATAGATAAATTAAATAAGAAAAAAATCCTCGTGGACAGGAAGATCATGGCAGACCTAGCGGAGCATCATCCAGATACCTTTGCGAGAATTATTAAATCTTTAGGTTAAACTTAGGACCTGGTTATCTTTAGTTCCCCTGCCCTATATTTTTTAACCATCACGATAACTTCTTCTACTAATTTCTTAGGGTCACTACCGTAGGCTACTTTAGCATAGGGGCGATGTGATTTCTCCAATATCTCTCGAAGTTGCTCTCCCATCTCCCAAGGCCCTTCGAATATACCGATGGGTTTGTCATCTTCGAAGGCCACCGTAAATTCATGAATGGTGCCAATGCGCCCACAACCACAAATGACTGCGTCTACCGAACGAGTGAGTAGTAGGTCGCGTCCTGGGTAACCAAAGCCGGTGTAAATAATTAAATCCATATAGTCTATCGGCAACTTGTAGACTTCTATGTGCTCCTTTTCCGTCGCCGCTGGAGAAAATCCAATGGAGATACCGCCCTCTTCCTTGGCGCCCATGGCAGCCCAGAGCGGGAAACCAGTCGTTGCCCCTGTCACCAGGATAGCTCCCTGGCGCACTACCTCACGTCCAAGTTCTTTGGTTTTAGATAATGCATCAGGACCACAGTGGCCAGTGTCGGCCGCGCCGGAGACACATATTTTTATTTGACTGTGCCCATGTTTGGCAAAAATGTTTGGTGGTGATGAATCCATGTTAAATTATTATAACATAACACCCTTAAA
>DATDWM010000021.1:0-48253 GCA_036517375.1 Minisyncoccota bacterium | reverse complement strand
TCGGATCCGCCCGCCTGAAGACTTCTAGTACCCCTCCCAGCCACTATCCTCCCGCACTGACTTTGAATCAATGGGGTGTCCCGGCCCCTTTGTCGCGTCAGAGGGGGCGAGAACTGTCGTCGCACACGCCGAACCCATTGGTGGGGCCGGCCGCAGGTGGAGGGGGTCATGCGTATCCCACCCGACGTGAACCCATCCGTCCTCCTTGAGCCCAATGTTGAACCTAGGCGAACGGAGTTCTTCGCGACTGCAGCCGCACGCGAGTTTCTTCACATGGGCCGGAACTGTCATGCGTGTGCGACTCGAACTCCGCTTCGAGAGCCATACTTCGAACGTGTCCTTGGGCATATCTACCTCCGAAAGAACTAGACGCTACAGTAGCGCTTAGTCATAAAAGAGTCTATTGAATTGATTTATGGATAAAAACGCAAGTACTCAGATATTTTAGATCTTAAATCTTTCTAAAAATCCTACGATAGCACTTCTATTTACTTTAGGGGATCTTTGGATAAGTTGAATTAAACTACTTCCCATAATTACCCCATTTGCGCCAGCTTTTTTTAATTTTTTTACTTGAGTAGAATTTGATATGCCAAATCCCACAGCCACCGGTAGTTTAGTTTTCTTTTTCAGTTTTTTTATGTAATCTAATGTATCTTGTGGGATATCTTTTTTAACACCAGTAATACCAACAATAGAAGTCAAATAAAGATACCCTTCTGCAACTTTCAAAATATTAACGAGGCGCTGCTCACTAGTACTAGATGAAAGTAAATAAATATTGGCTACATTATTTTTCTTTGCCGCTTTTACAAATATATCCATCTCCTCAAATGGAATATCTGGTATTAAAACCCCGTCTATGCCGGCAGCTTTAGCATCAGAATAAAATTTATTTACACCTCGCTGATATATTAAATTAGCATATACTAAAACTGTGATAGGAATTTTAGTAGTTTCCCGTAGTTTACTAATAAGTTTAAAGACGTAATCTGAAGTTGATCCAGCTCTTAAAGCCACTTGATCAGCCTTTTGAATTATTGGACCATCAGCCAAAGGATCAGAGTAAGGAAAACCTATTTCTAAAAAATCTGAGTGCTGTGCAAGCAACTTTAGCAAGCTTAATGAACTATTAAAATTTGGAAATCCTGCAACTAAAAATGGCATCAGTCCGCAACGTTTCTCCCCTCTTAGCTTCTCAAAAACTAAATCAATTTTATTCATATATTTAATCCTTTTGTCATTTCTAATAAATCTTTATCGCCACGACCTGACAAGTTAACTATAATTAATTTATTTTTAGGCAATTTTTTTGCCAACTTTAAAGTAAAAGCTACGGCATGAGCTGATTCTAACGCAGGAATTACGCCCTCCATTTTTGACAACAAGATAAATGCATCCAAAGCTTCTTGGTCGGTAATTGAAACATATTGAATTCGACCTAGCTTATATAGGTAGCTGTGCTCGGGTCCAATGCTAGGATAATCAAGTCCAGCTGAAATGCTATGGGTTTCTGTAATTTGGCCATCTTTATCTTGCAAAACAAAGGATTTCGTACCGTGTAAAATTCCTTCCCGTCCTCCAGAAAATCTTGCAGCGTGCTTGCCACTTTTAATTCCCATACCCCCGGCTTCCACTCCAATCATTTTAACTTTTGAATCATTTAAGAATTTATGGAACAAGCCAATAGAATTACTTCCACCGCCAACGCATGCAATTAAATAATCTGGTAATTTACCTTCAATTTTTAAAATTTGATTTCTAGATTCCTTACCAATTACTTTCTGAAAATCTCTAACTATCGTCGGATATGGATGTGGGCCCAAAACCGAACCCAGCATATAATGGGTGGTTTCAGCACTACTAATCCATTCTCGTATTGCCTCATTTATTGCATCTTTTAGTGTCTTACTACCAGTAGAAACTGAAACAACTTTTGCTCCCAACAATCGCATTCGTAATACATTTGGTTGTTGTCTTTTTACATCCACTTCACCCATATATATAGTACAGGCCAAGCCAAGCTTGGCACATACTGCCGCCGTAGCAACGCCGTGTTGACCTGCGCCAGTTTCGGCGATAATGCGATTTTTACCCATAAATTTTGCGAGCAGGGCTTGCCCAAGGGCATTGTTTATTTTATGAGCACCGGTATGTGCGAGGTCTTCCCGTTTAAGGTAAATTTTTTGACTAGTAATTTTAGATAAATTCTTAGCAAAGTACAGAGGAGTCGGACGACCAATAAAACTCTGTTGCAAGTTTTTTAATTCCGCTTGTATATTTTTATCTTTTTTAAACTTTTTATACGACTCTTCTAATTCCAAAAGTGAAGGCATGAGAGTCTCAGGAACAAACTGTCCACCAAATTTTCCAAAATATGATTTCATAAAAGTTATTTTTAAATAAAGCTGTGAGTAATAGATTGGATTGTATTCCTTTCTATTACTCACCGCTCTTCTAGTAATTACAGCCCGTTTGGACTGCTGTAAAGGAGCGTAAGCTGACCCTCTTTCCAGTGAACCACAACCAAGAGGCCACTCACTACTTCTTCTAAAACCTTGCCCACTGACCTCTCTGTGGCTTCCGCATGTTCCATAATCGCTTCCACCACCTTTCTGGCTTCCTGGCTTGTTACAACGAAGTGTTCATTATTAATCATCTTTACAACCCCCCTTTCCAAAGAACAAAACACAGCGCTCATGCGCTGGTCAGTGGATTCCTTATGAGTTAGGTTCTAGTCGCTAGTGACTAGTGGATAAAAGAAATCAACAAAACGGCGCAAAAGCTCGAATGCTTGCGCCCCACCAATACCCTGCTCGGTACCCAAGTGACTTTGTTTGTAAATTTTTTAATACTATCATACTAGTATGCTAGTATATATAAAAAATAAAAGCAAGAGGGGAGATTGCCGAGGTGTGGATAACTTATTTCTAGTCAGTTGATTGAGCCTTATCTTACTAGCTTTAATGCCCGACGGAATCCTCCTTTCTCTTTCCTCATTTCTCGACTACCGCGAGTTACTGTGGCCACTCCTAAATGTAGAGCCTCTGCTATCGAGGCATGATGCTCCCCTTTTGCCAGCCGCTTCACTATCTGCCAGCGTACACCAATATTTTCAAATTCGCGCGGTGTTAATATTTCTTTAACAAAATCCGCCAAGAGGTCCTTGTCATTTGCAACTTTTGACAAGATGTCAATCAATTCTCTTTTATATTGTTCCGAATTATTCTTCATGATTTTTATATCACCATACTAGTACGCTGTCAGTATGTCATTTTAATTAAAGTAATCAATCTTGAGCGCCGTTCGTACTTCTATCATTGTTTTTTCTGCTTCCTTGCGTGCTTCTTTGGTTCCCTGTTCTAAAATTTTCATAACTTGACTAGGGTTTTTAGCAAGATCTTCCCTTCTTGTGCGTATTGGTGTAATTATATCTATTAAAACTTTAATTAATCTCTTCTTTAATACCACATCGCCGAGCCCACCTTTTTGATATTGAGTTTTTAGTTCCGCTACGCCCTCTTTATCTTCATCGAACACATCAAGATATGTAAATACAACATTCCCCTCAACCTTACCCTTATCTTCTACGTGAATATGGCCTGGGTCTGTATATGCTTGCATGATTTTCTTTTCAATTTCTTCATCTGAATCCGACAGGTAAATACAATTACCCAACGACTTTGACATTTTAGCGTTTCCATCAGTGCCGACAAGTCGTGAGTTCTTACTAATAACTCCGTTAATTTTAGAAAATAAATCTACGTTGTATGTTGCATTAAATTTTTTAACAATTTCATTTGCTTGTTCTAGGACCGGCATCTGATCTATTCCGACTGGCACAGTGTTGGCTTTACAAAACAGGATGTCCGCTGCTTGAGATACAGGATAAGCTAAAAATCCAAATGGAGTGCTTTTTTCAAATCCTTTTTCTTTTATTTCTGTCTTAATAGTTGGATTGTGAGAGAGTTGTTGGAAAGTCACAAGATTCATAAAAAATACTGTGAGCTCCGCGATCTCTGGTACTTGTGATTGAATAAAGAAAATTGTTTTCTTTGGATCAACTCCGCAAGCTAAATTATCAAGTATTACTTCTATGACATTACTTCGAACTTTTTCTGGATTATCGGCATTATCAGTAAGAGCTTGGACATCTGCAATCATGTAAAAAGACTTACTGGCTTCATCCTGCAATTTTACTCTATTTTTTATTGAGCCTACATAATGCCCCAGATGAAGTCTTCCTGTCGGCCGGTCGCCCGTGAGCACTATCTTTTCTTTATTTTCCATACAAATATATTATCATATTTGTCCACATTTTAATAACACATATATCCCCTTGAATGCTTCCCCTATTCCGCTAGCATGATAGAATGACTTTAATGCAAGGCCAGAATAAAAATAAAACAAATTTACGCATCCCACCACAGAGCATACCGTCCGAGCAAGCCGTTCTGGGCTCCATTATGCTCCGCAAGAATGCGATGCACGAAGTAGAAGACATGATCTCACCCGACTCTTTTTATGTTGAAAAAAATAAAATAATTTTCCAGACCATGCTCGAACTATCAAGTAAGAATGAACCGATAGATATGCTATCCCTCTCCACCAAGCTCGCCGAAAAGAAACAAATTGAACGAATCGGCGGCAACCAGTACTTGGCAGAAATTGTGAATACTGTCCCATCGAGCACCAACATCAAGCACTATGCAGAAATAGTCCAAAAGAAATATGTTCTTAGAAGTTTAATAGAAGCGGCGGACTTCGTCTCCGAGCTCGCTTTCGAAGAAGGCGATGACCATATGGATGACATTCTAGATATGGCGGAGAAGAAAGTTTTTGCCGTAGTGTCTTCTCCAAAGAATCAAAAATATACGAGCCTTAAAGAAGCGTTACCGGAAGCGTATGAGAGACTAGAGAAGTTGCACGAGAACAAAGGAATGCTTCGCGGACTTCCGACCGGATTCAAAGATCTAGATACTATGCTCTCCGGTCTCCAAAATTCTGATTTGATAATACTGGCAGCTCGTCCATCTATGGGTAAGACAACTCTTGCGCTCGACATGGCGCGCATGGCTGCAGTCACCCATGAAAAGTCCATCCTTATCTTTTCATTGGAAATGTCCTCTCAACAGCTGGTAGACCGTATGCTCTCGGCTGAATCTCGCGTGAACGCTTGGAACTTGCGCACTGGCCGCATTTCTTCTGATCGTGAATTCTCCCAAATACGTGATTCTTTAGATAAACTCGCTAAAGCAAAAATATTTATTGACGACCAGCCCGGCAATTCTATCGTCCGGATGAAAGCTCTTTCCCGCCGTATTAAAGCAGAAAAGGGATTAGATTTTATTATCGTAGACTACTTACAGCTCATGACCACTTCTAAAAATTACGATTCCATGGTCAACCAAGTTACGGAAATTTCTAGGTCGCTAAAAAGTCTGGCGAAGGAATTAGACGTACCAGTCTTGGCGCTCTCTCAGTTGAACCGTGCCGTGGAATCTCGCGGCGGCAAGCCTCGCCTCTCCGACCTCCGCGACTCTGGATCCATCGAACAGGATGCGGACGTTGTTATGTTTATTCACCGAGATGATAAAGGTAAGGATGAATCCGAAAAGACAAACATCGCAGAAATTTTAATTGAAAAACATCGAAATGGCCCTGTCGGCAAGGTTGATCTGTTCTTTGATGAAAAAACTACTACATTCCTAAGTCTTGAGAAAAGCAGTCTTTCTGACTTCTCTCCGGCCAAAGTCAGTGGAGAGTTGGATGAATTTTAAATTAAAATTAATGAGAAAAGCGAATATAATTTTTTTTACCCTGTTAAATGTCCTTAAGGCAACTTTTTCTGAGAAAAAGTTATTTAACAGGGTGTCGATTTATATAGTCTCTTCGTTCCTTATAAATTAGACATGGATTCGATAGAAAAATTGGCTGAGATATTTAAAGAATTCCCTGGCATTGGCGAGCGACAAGCCAAGCGTTTTGTGTATTTCCTCATGTCTCGAAATGGAAACTATGCGGAAAATTTATCCCGGATGATTTTAGACTTAAAAAAGGAAGTGACCCAATGTCGTGAATGCTTTAGATTTTTCTTAGTTAAAAATAACGGTAATACCACGCCAAAGGGCGGGCAAGTCTGTGAAATTTGTGCCGATCCGAATACGGACTCCTCCATTCTAATGGTAGTAGAAAAAGATTCTGATTTAGAGAGCGTCCGAAAGAGCCACGCATACCAGGGAAAATATTTCCTCTTGGGCGGACTAGTACCAGTAGTGGAGAAGAGTACTAAAAGCCGCGTGCGAGTGGAAGAGTTAAAAGAAAAAATTAAAAAGATTAATGGTTTGCAAGAAATAATCCTGGCCTTTTCTCTCTCTCCGCAGGGTGACCACACAGATTCATACATCAGAGAGCAGATAAAAGATCTCGCTCTAAAGAAAAATATCAAAGTCTCCTCCTTGGGCCGAGGACTCTCCACCGGCACCGAGCTCGAGTATTCAGACAACGAGACTCTCAAGAATGCGTTAAAGAATAGGCAATAAAGTTTTACGGAGGAGTTTCCTCCGTAACTATGATATACTAGCTATATGGCTTTACGAAAACAATCTTTTGCAACCGGCGAATACTATCATTTGTATAACCGTGGCACAGAAAAAAGAATTATATTTTTAGATAAAAAAGACTATCGACATTTTTTGTTTTTAATGTACATCTGCAACAGCAAGAAGAGTATTGAACTAAGACATATTGATGAAAATTTTGATCGTGGAGAAACAATAATTGATATTGGGGCATACTGTTTGATGTCAAACCATTTTCACATTCTTGTCCGTGAAAAAGTTGAAAGTGGTATATCTACATACATGCGTAAGTTGTTGACTGGATACTCAATGTACTTTAATAAAAAATATAAAAGAACTGGTAAATTATATGAGGGCGTATTTAAATCAACTCACCTAGAAAAAGACAATTATTTAAAATATCTTTATTCCTACATACACCTGAACCCAGCCAAAATAATAGATAAAAATTGGAGAGATAAAGCAGATAGAAATGTTACTAAGCTTCTAGAGTATATATTTCAATATCAATACTCGAGTTTGAAAGAATACTTAGACAACAAGTTTGAAGTCACGAATCCCATAGAATTTCCTCTATATTTCAAGAATCCCACTGATCACCAGAACGAGCTTTTTGAATGGTTAAACTTTAACGAGTAAAGGTAACCATACGGAGGAAACTCCTCTGTATCTCAGTTAAAATAGTTAAATTAAGTTACCGTCCTTTCCTCTATTTAAATAGTTCTCCATGTTCCCCTTCATTTCCCATAAAGAAAAATCATGATTAGTTCCGTGACCACTTGGAGAGAAAAAACTTGCAAAATAGCACCCATCAGTTCTTGGCAGAGCAACTAATTTAGCTTTACCTCCATCTTTTCGATCTGCTACATAATATCGAGCTGTAGGTCTTCTTTCTGTTAAAGATCTATAATGAATTTGAGCAATCTCTTCGCTAGTCAAACCTAGGTCATCAAATGTTGAGACAGGAGTATAACCCATAGACTGAGCTAACTCATTTAATTTTTTACTAGCTTCTTCTATTTTTGCTTGATCTTGTTTATGCAAGATAGCTAGCTCATCAGGAGTAAGAGGATATTTACCTGGAGCCTTTTCACTCATAAGAATTTATTTTATCGAAGTAATTTTTACCTTAAAGAAAGGCTGGCGGTGGCCGTTGCGCCTTAGGTAACGAGACTTTTGTTTATATTTTATAACCATCACTTTGCGAGAGCGGCCTATTTCTACAATTTCCGCGCCGACAGATGCTCCGTCAATGTAAGGTGTGCCGATAGTTGTGTCTTTGCCGTCATCTACTAGGAGAACTTTATCGAAGGAAATTTTATCCCCCTTTTTATACTCCCCTTTTATTTTCTCAATAGAAAGTAGGCCTCCGACGGATGCCTTGTATTGCTTGCCCCCTGTTTGTATGACTGCGAATTCCATGGGTTCCATACTATACGAAATTTGGCTAAAAAGCAAGTATTTGCTACAATAACAGTGTTATGCAAACAAAAATAATTGAAAGGTATTTCTTCTTTGGACTATTTTTTGCCACCCTGTTCTTTACCTTCATGATTTTCCGTCCTTTTTGGATAGTGTTAGTACTTGGAGTTTCTTTCTCTATTGTTCTCTATCCTATCTATCTTTGGCTTACCTCAAAGCGCTTCCATGGCACGCTCGCATCTCTCCTCACTGTATTTTTCTTTATTATTCTCCTCTGTGGCCCGCTTTTAGGAATTGGAGTAATAATTTTTAACCAAAGTCAGGATGTATACAATTTCGTGGTGCATAATGGCGGGCCTCAACCATTTTTCGACAAGCTAGACACTAAAGTGAATCAAATTCTTCCAGACGGTATAAATCTAAATTCTAAAGAAAAAAGTTCAGAATTTATTTCCTACCTCTCCGGCAATGTGGCAAACATATTCAGCACCACTCTCTCCGCTTTCTTTTCATTTTTATTAATGCTCTTAATTATTTTCTATTTTCTCAAGGACGGCGACCGCTGGAAGAAAGCAATTGTGGTTTTGAGCCCCTTAGCAGACGAAAGTGACCAGAAAATAATCGACCGCTTGGGACTAGCGGTGAACGGCGTCATTATGGGCAACTTGTTAATAGCGCTCATCCAGGGAATACTGATGGGCTTTGGACTCTGGCTATTCAATGTACCAAATGGCGCGCTCTGGGGTGTAGTAGCGGCCGTGACTTCCTTATTACCAACCTTCGGAACTTCTCTAGTCTCCCTACCGGCGATACTTTTCCTCTTTGCTACGGGCAACACTGCGTCCGCGGTAGGACTTTTGCTCTGGGCGATAATTGTTGTGGGTATGATAGACAATTTCTTAAGCCCGATCTTGGTATCTAGGAAAACAAACATTCCTCCTCTCTTAATTCTTTTTGCAGTACTTGGTGGCATCTCACTGTTGGGTCCTGTCGGCATCTTGGTGGGACCACTCACCATCAGCTTACTCTATACTCTCATCTCAATTTACAGAAATGAATTTAAAGAAAATGCAGCTGTATAACACCCTCTCCCGAACCAAAGAAGAATTTATACCACTTAAAGCGGGCGAGGTTAGCATGTATACTTGTGGACCAACAGTTAATAACTATGCCCACATAGGCAACCTGCGTGCATATATCTTTGCTGATATTTTACAAAAAACTTTTGAATATTCTGGCTACGAAGTTAAACGGGTTATGAATATCACAGATATCGGAATTTTATCTAGTGATGCAGATAGCGGCGAAGACAAGATGACAATGGCGCTTGTGCGCGAAGGAAAGGAACTAACACTAAAGAACATGCGAGAGTTGGCAGAATTTTATACCGACAAATTTAAAGATGACCTGGTTGAACTAAATATAAAAGTACCAAGTGGAATTTATTTCGCGAGTGATTATATAAAAGAAGACGTTCAGCTTGTACAACAACTTGAAGAAAAAGGCTTCGCTTATAAAACAAGCGACGGAATTTATTTCGATACGTCTAAAATGCCTGACTACGGAATATTGCAAGGCGGAAAAACCACTAGAGATGAGGCTCACACAAGAATTGCGGAAAATCCGCAGAAAAAAAGCCCAGAAGACTTTGCTCTTTGGAAATTTAATCCAAAAATTGGATTTGAGTCCCCGTGGGGTACTGGATTTCCAGGCTGGCACATAGAATGTTCTGCAATCGGTATGAAATTTCTAGGAGAACAATTTGATATTCATACTGGAGGTGTTGATCTCATTCCCACCCACCATACCAACGAGATTGCGCAATCAGAAAGCGCGACTGGTAAAAAACCTTTTGTTAAATTTTGGATACATAGCGAGCACATAGATGTAGTAGGAGCAAAGATGGCAAAATCTGGAGGAAATTTCCTTAGACTAGCAAGCCTTACAGAAAAAGGAATTAACCCTTTAACATATCGTTTTTGGGTTCTAATGGCTAGTTATCGAACTAAGATGAACTTCAATTGGGATGCCCTAGAAGGAGCAGAAACAGCCCTAAAACGCCTCTACGGGCTCTATGTTGGCCTTGGTAAAGAGATTGGTAAAGTAAGCCAGGAGTACCAATCCAAGTTCCAAGAACGTATAGCCGACGACCTAGATACTCCTAGGGGGCTTTCCTTGCTATGGGACCTAATAAAGGACGACAGTGTGTCAGATGCAGATAAAAAAGCGACGATTTTAGACTTTGACAAGGTGCTGGGACTCGACTTTGCAAATGCGGAGAAAAAGGAAAATGAAACAAATATAAATATTCCGGAAGAAGTAAAGAAATTAGTGCACGAACGTGAGGAAGCACGACTTAAAAAAGATTTTAAAAATTCAGATGAGATTCGAGATAAAATAAATACTCTCGGCTACGAAGTAAAAGACCTGCCTGCCGGCGAGGCAGGTTCTGCAACTGGTCCAAAAATTTCTAAAATATAATCCAAATAAAAACGAGCTGGCCGCGCGGCTCCATGGGAGCGCGCGCGGCCACGAAGGTTATTCGATCGGGCTGTTTGGCTTGTGGGTTGGGTCCGCACAGTTGAAACCCTTCACGTGACAGTCCGTGAAGGTAGTGGGCTGAGCATTGTAGTGATCTTTGGCCGGCTCTGTGTAGCTCCATATCACGCACCCGCAGCACGCGGTTCTGACATGCAACTTCACGGCCACCGAAGGCACCTTATTAGGAGGCACTCTATCCTCTTCTGGCTTAAAAATTCGCTCGAACACGGAAGGCCTCCTTTCTAGAGGTATGAAAAAGTGTAGAACAATTACTCTTTATTTTTACACTAAAAAAGTACTTCCGTCAAGATTTTATTTTTCTAGTTTTTCTATGTTTTCCCAAGGCAAGCCGTCCTTGCCAAAGTGTCCGTAGGTAGCTGTTTGCTGGTAGATTGGTTTATTTAAACCCAGGCGTTTTATTATTTCTCTCGGCCTAAAATCAAAGTTCTTTTTTACTATATCGGAAAGGTCTTCCCCTTTTTCATTTATCGCTTCTATCATGAGCGGATCCGCCATACCAATAGCATACGCTACGGAAACCAGGCACTCCTTCCCATAATCGGCCGCAACTAAATTTTTGGCCACGAATCGGCACATATAAGCTGCGGAACGATCCACTTTTGTAGCATCTTTACCTGAAAAGCATCCACCACCATGTGGAATGAGCCCGCCGTATGTATCCACCATTATTTTCCTGCCAGTAAGTCCTGTATCCGCTTCAAATCCGCCTTGCACAAACTTTCCTGTTGGATTTACTAAAATTGTTATGTTTTTCTCTGAGTCTTGCAGTAATGGTAAAATTATTTTATCTGTAATTTCTTTTTTTATTTCCTCCTGGGATACTTCCGGGTTATGCTGTGTGCTTACTAGCACAGTTGCTAGTTTGCCATCTCGATAAGTGACCTGGGTCTTACCATCAGGCCTGAGCCACTTTATTTCCCCATTCTCTCTGGCTTCTTGGAGTCTCTTGGCAAGCTTGTGCACTAACACTATACCCCGAGGCATTAACTCTTTAGTTTCATCGGTGGCAAAACCATACATTATTCCCTGATCTCCTGCTCCACCGGTATCCACGCCCTGAGCAATGTCTCCGGATTGAGTCACAATATTTACTAATATTTCTAAATCAGCGTCATAACCAATACTTTTATACACCTCTCGTGCTATCTTTTCATAATCTACCTTAGCTAAGGTAGTCACCTCTCCACCAATAACGAGCTTGCCATGCCCACCGAAGTTCTCTACCGCCACCCGACTCTTCGGATCTTGAGCTAAGCATGCATCTAGTATCGCATCTGAAATTTGATCACAGACTTTATCTGGATGTCCAGAAGTTACTGACTCAACCGTATAGTTATCGTTGTGTTTATAAAACATAAAAAATAATTTACTCACCTCTCCTTTGCATTAAAAAGGGAAAATGATACTATTATAAATAATATGATAAAGAGTATCATAAATACAAAAAATATAAAAGGGTCAGATGTGATCTTGGTATCCGCAGCCTACGAGAAGACCGCCTCAAGCCACAAAGGAACTGTTAATGGTCCCGCTAAAGTCGTTGCCTGCCTAGATACCCAAATAGAATTCTTCGATAGAAAATTCAAAGTTAATGTAAATGATCGCGTTTTAACTGCGCACCAAGACCTAGGGAATCTGGAGAGCCTGTCCCCAGAAGAAACACTTAATAAAATTAAAGGTACTTGTGAAGAATTAATCAGAGATAATAAATTCATTTTGCTATTAGGGGGCGAGCATTCCGTTTCAACGGGGCACTTACAAGCTTTAGCTAAAAAGTACCCGCCAGAAGATGTAACTATTTTACTAATTGACGCGCACTGCGACCTCCGGAATGATGACAGCGACTACAGTGAAACTCCTTCCCCATTAGCTCACTCGACGGTGATGCGCCGAGCGAGCGAGCTTGGTTATAAAATTATACAGGTAGGCATAAGGACGTATCACGAAGATGAATACAAATACTTCAACAACAAGGCAAACAATATTACTGTCTTTGAGTGGGGTAATAACAAGAAAATTCCAACTATTAAAGAAATTATAAAAAGCATTAAAACAAAATACCTCTACATTTCCATAGACACGGATGGATTTGACCCGAGCGTTATGCCCGGCACTGGCACTCCGGTACCAGGAGGACTTACTTGGGAATATGGTGTGGAGTTAATTACGGAAGCAATAAATAAAAAAGAATTAATTGGCGCAGACATTGTAGAAGTCTCCCCGATGCAAGGCTCCGTGCTCACTGAATACAGCGTCGCGCAACTCGTGTACTCAATAATTGCGGAGAAATTTAGAGAAAAGCTTTCTTCTGTATAAAATCAAAACAAAGATTCCGTTTGCCACTACTAAATAAATTCCGAAAGAATAAATGGTAAAAATCCATTCTCTTATAATTAGTAACCCAATAATATTTGAGAGAATAGCCCAGGAATAAGCATGCACAGATTCTGATTCTGGAAATTTCCAGGCTTTGATATACGTTGGAATAAAAGCGAGGGCGTCGCTAAGTATTGCAAAAATAATTGATAAAGCTAAGTTGTGAGTTAAAACATAAAGTACTAAAGCAAAGATAGAAAAACCAAAGCAAAATAAATCTATAGTTTTCAATTTCCAAAGAGAGTTTTTAGACAAAAGAGCAGCGATTATGATAATCATCGGCCCAAAGCCTGCCATAAAGACAGGTAAGACAGAAAGCCCAGCTCCAGCCTTCAGCTGAAAAAAAACACCAACAAGTGGTGCCAGCATCCACGGAATCCAAGATGCAAGATTTGGTTTCGCCTGTCCTCGAATTACACTGCGAATATATAAGATATGCCCAAGCAGGTTGAGTGATAGTGCAAAGAAAATTATTTTATCCGGAATCATTTTATATTCCTTCTTTTTTCATCTCTTCGATGAGCTCGCGAGATTTCTTGGACAGCTTGCTAGGGAGTTTGATATTGAGTTTTATTAAGAGGTCGCCTCTTTTATTTTTTGACACTGGCACACCCTTGCCGCGGACGCGGAGAATTTCATTGATTGATACGCCCTCGGGAATTGTTACTTCTATCTCCCCATCTAGAGTTTCAACTTTATGCTTTGTTCCTAGAAGAGCGTCTGAGAGTTTTAAGTTTAAATTCATCACCAAGTCATGCCCATCACGCTTAAACATTGCATGTGGAGCTACATTTATTTTGATATAAAGGTCGCCCGAGGTTCCGTGTGACACTGCCTCCCCGTGTCCGGTCATCCGGATCATCTCACCATCCCGAATTCCAGCTGGTACCACGATGGAAATTTCTTCCTCCTGGCGGAGCACGCCTTTGCCTTTACACTTTTCACAAATCTCCTTTGGCACTTCTCCTTTCCCATGACAGCTCTCACACACCTTGGTGCTCGAGATACTACCTAGGATGGTACGCTTCATCTCCCGGATCTGCCCCTGGCCGTTACATGACTTACACGTCTCCATCTTAGAGCCTTGCTTGGCCCCGGAGCCGTTACAGGTAACACAATTAGAAGTTTTGGTAATTAAAATTTTGCGATTTGTACCGAAAATTGCATCCGAAAAAGAAATCTGAATTTCAGTAGAAATGTCTCGTCCACGGCGCGCTTGAGTTCTACCTCCGCCCCCACCAAAGAAATCACTAAAAATGTCATTTAAATTTCCAAAGTCAAAGTCCGCCCCACCATTCTGAAATCCAGAGAAGTCGAAGCCCTCAAATCCAGACTGCGAGCCACCAAAGCCTTGTGCGTCGGCGCTACCGAATTGGTCATACTTAGAGCGCTTGTCTTCATCCGAGAGCACTTGATAGGCCTCGTTTACTTCCTTGAATTTAGCCTCGTCGCCATCCTTTTTGTCAGGATGATATTTATGCGCCAGCTTATAAAAGGCCTTCTTTATTTCGTCCTTGGAAGCCTCTTTATTAACGCCCAGAACTCCATAATAGTCTTTACTCATCTACCTATTATATCATAGGTTCCGCTTCAAGGCTATCCTCTTTTTTGTCCTCTGAATCTTGCCCTTTCTTGCCTTTACCTTCAATGATAGACTTCTCCTCCGCGCTGCGGATAATAGTTGATTCTTCTTCAGCAATAAGCTTCGCGGCCGCATCCTTCGGGATAGAATATTTTTGGCGTGAGGAAGCAATTACTTCCTCCCGGTACGAAGCATGAGGTGGTGGCAGAACTCGAAGTGTCTCTGCGGAAAATGGATCATAAGACTCTCCATCAATAGTCATTTTAATATAGAATTCCGTTACCGCTAGGTTGATCATATCTTTCACGTCGAAGACTGGGGAGAATTCTGGCTTCAATTTTACTGCGTCTTCCCCACCCACCCGGAAGGTTATAACAGAGCCCACGTTTCCTAATACCGCCTGATGCACCTTCTGAAGAATTTGTCCCACGTACTGATGCGCGATGGTTAAGTTGAGTCCGTATTTGCGAGCTTCGGATAAAATATTTTCAAATGTCTGCGTTACCACGTTCTGAAACTCGTCCACATAAAGATAAAAATCTACTCGATCTTTCTCTGGAATGGCCGCGCGCTCCATACCAGCTTGTTTTATTTTAGTCAGAAACATAGAACCCAAGAAAGACGAATTCTCCTCCCCTAGGCGACCCTTCGAGAGATTGATGAAAATTATTTTCTTTTCGTTCATGAGTTTACTTACGTCTATTTTGTTTTCTTTCTGTCCGAAGATGTTACGGAGAAGCGGATCCGAGAGGAATTGTCCGAGCTTGTTCACCAATGGAATGATAGCATCAGTGTCGAACTTCTCGGACCAGTCGGCGAATTCGATAGCGAAGAATCTTTTTACCATGTCGTCTGTAATGTACTCTACTACCTTCTGGCGATAGTTTCGATCAGTCAGCATTGAAATCATGCCGCGCATAGTAGCATGCGGATAGTCGAGGAGCGCCAGACACGTAAAGCGGAAAACGTGCTCCAGGCGCGGAGTCCAGTTGGCGCCGAACTGTTTCTGGAAGACTTCTATGAGCCCCTGAGTGAGCTGGAATTTAAACATGGGGTCTACGTTCGCGAGAGGATTGAAAGAAGCTGGGAAATCAATGTCGGAGGGATCAATGATACACACGTCTTCTATGCGCTCCCTCGGTATGTAGTCAAGCATGGCATCTATCACGTCTCCGTGCGGGTCAATTAGGCACAATCCATGTCCGTAGCTCACGTCTTGGCGGATGAAAAGCTCTAGAAGCTTGGTCTTCCCGACTCCGGACTTACCGATGATATAAAGGTGTCTGCGACGGTCCACGCGCTTTATGCCGAAAATAAATTTCTTTTCTTCGAGCGATGCCACGTAATTCGTCCGGCCAATAAAAGAAACGTCCTCGGGTTTTACTTTCCCAAAAACTGGAAGTTCTGGTGGTGGCGGAGCGTATTTTATTATCTGGACTCGATTTGGCTTAGGCATAACGTCGTTATATTATAACATATTTAATACACCTCTTTCTGATAACACTTTTCACAATAAATTATCTCCGGCCTCTCCGGAGCATAGCTTGTTTCAAATTCCACTTGGCACCTTGCTTCTCCGTGCTGATGACTAGTCTTGTCGCACATGCACTGACGGTGCCAAAGTTTCATAGGGTTTCTTTGTTTTAATCTTGCAAAATGTCTACAATTGGGACAAAGGCGGGGCAGAGCTACATTTATTTTTTTAAGAAATTGCAATTCTTCCGGCCTGATTTTAAATGCTTCTGTGCACTGCTCTTCACACTCACCTTTGTGTATGCATTCTATTACTTTACCCACAATACTCTCTGGAGTGTCCTTGATATGGTCCGGTAAGTCATCTGTTTTTACTTCAATTTTATAATCTCTGTGCTCTTTTTCTTTTAATTTTAAACCATATTCTTTTACTCTTTTTTTATCTAATGGGTAATATTCTTGCAAAATGGTTTCATTATAAGCAAATGGTGAAAGTTCCATCGGGAAGAACTCTCCGTATTTATAGACTCTACCCTGCTCATCAACATATGGCATGTCATTCATGTGCTGTACGACCTTAGGTAGAAGTTCCTTGTACTCTTCTCTAGTATATTTTTTATTTAAAATAGAGTAATCATGGTCTCGAACTCCCACGCAACCAAATAAGAATTTGGCACCATAACACATATAAGTATAGTGAGTTTCTAAACAGCTATGATTAAGAATGGAGAAGAGTTGCCTTGAACCATCTAGACCTGTATCCACGCTTTCATATAAAAATTCTGTTCTGAGGCCGGTTCCATATCCATCATAGCTTTCTTTAATTCCGTATCCGCCATGATAAAGGTATTTAGAGTTCTCAGCTTCTTCAAAAATATCAAATACCATTTTACAGTTTCTAGAGTTCATAACATTGTCTCCTGTAACATTTATAGATTTGTAGATAAAAGCATATCTCCTAAATTGTTTACTTAGAAATTCTGCATACTCCGGCTTAAATTTCTCCAGACCTATGTAGCTACCTAAGTCATAGGTTTCTCGGACTCTTTCGTAATCTTCTTTTGAATACTGCTGATTAAAAATACAGTATTTTTTATGACGTAAGTTCACGCAACCCAAACAGTTATTTAGCCCAAGGCATGAAGTTAGGAACATGGAATCAATACATTCATCACTATCGTAACTAAAATGAGTGTTGAAAAGGCTAGCATTTAAAACATCTTCATAGCATCGTTCTGAATTCTGAACTTTATAAAGATCCATGGAGTCTTTCGTACGCATTACTCCTGTAGAGTAAGATACATTTTCATTCCATGTGGAAGCATATATCAAATAACAATTACGGCAATCCAAACTATGATTGGCATAATCACTATTTACCATATTGGTATTACCTAAGTTGGCAAGTGGCACCCTTTCTAGGAGCTCCTTAAATTGCTGGAAAAATGGCTTAGAGAAGTTGTAGTCTTGCCCATAATCAAATGGATCCCATTTGTCGCTCCACCAAATATCTCGATCGTAAACCACTAGTTTAGTTTCTGGTGAAAACATGGAAATTATTTTCTTGCCCGAAAGGGCGCAAACATTGTGATACAAGGAACGCTCGTTGCGCCAAGTTAATCTGCGCATAACCCGACACTGTGGACAAAATGTCGGAGGCGGAACCTTTATTTTTTCGTAGAAATTAAAATCCTCCGGTTCTATCGTGAAGTCTAGTTTGCAATTCTGACAGTTTTTTATTTCCTGTTTCATTACTCTTCGAGTATCTTCTTCAATACATCTTCTGGGACTTCTTTCACTTTACTCGTCCCGTTGCTCGCGGAGGGCGGAGTTTTAGGAGGAGCTTGAGGAGTTGGAATGTTTGGTGGCGGTGGAGTTTCTACTTGAGCTTGGGCTTGCACAGCGGGCGGGGCCACGGGAGAAGTAGATAAGGTTTTTTCTTGAATTAAATCTTTAAGCTTATTCATATCTGCATGGCTTGCCGCGCGATCCTTTGGGATTTCTGTTTTAACTTTATTTTTCAAATCTCCCAGGGAAATAGCCGCAGGTGCTGGAGCAAGCACCGGAGTAACTACTTTCGCTACTGAAGGCGGCGGGGTCCCACCCGCGCTCGTAATTTTATTTAAAATATCCCGGAGCGCAAAATTTTCTTTCTTGACTGGCGGCTTAAATTTATTCATTACGCTACTTACCACTTTCGGTTTATCTGGCATTGGCATTCGCACTATCTTCTCTCCGTCGGCATCCTTCTGCGCAAATTCTATTCCTAAGTCTGCCAAAGGTTTGTAAAATCTGCCTTCATCCATTTTGATTTCTTTGACAGATCCTTTCACCTTAAGTTCTCCGGATTTTATTTTCTCCATGCATTCCTTGCAGTACACCGGCCGGCCAGGCGTAGGCGCAAAGGGTACGGTGGTTTCCTTATCACAATTCGAACACACTGCTTTAAATCTCTCCACACTACTACTCGTGACGTCACTCTCGTTGCCTAAAGACATCCCGCTCCAGTTGTTTATTTCTCGCTCAATAACGTCTTTCGGCAGACAGTACAACTCACGCGAAGAACGGATAACTTCGTCCTCCACTTCTTTATTGCCAGACTTTACCATCGCCGGTAGAGTCTTAGCGGAAAAAGGCCTAGACGTAACGCCTTCTATCATGAGCTTCAGGTATATTTTATAGTTCGGCAAGTTCACAATGTCTTGCGGAGTAAATTCCGGCTCGAACTCTTTTTCTAAAAAGTCCGCATCGTCTGCACCCACTCGGAAAATTATCATCGTACCCACGTTGCCGAAGACAGCATCACGCACAGCTGAGCTCTTGTCGGAGATAAGCTGAGCCGTGTACTGGTGCGCCACCGTCAGGTTCAAGCGATACTTACGAGCCTCAGATAAAATCCCCGCAAAGGCGTCCGTCACGAAGTTCTGGAATTCGTCCACATATAAATAGAAGTCCTTTCGAATTTCTTCTGGTATACGCACACGCTCCATAGCTGCGAGCTGGACTTTAGTAATTATCATTCCGCCTAGTAGCCCAGAGTTGTCCTCCCCGATGCGCCCCTTAGAGACGTTAACTAGGAAAATCTTGCTCTCGTTCATAATGTCGAAAATGTTGATGGTGCTCTTGGACTGGCCCACCACGTTTCGAATGATTGAAGTAGAGAGGAATTGACCTACTTTGTTTTGAATCGGCGCGATGGCTTCATTTCGAAATTTATCCTGCCAGGCTTCATACTCATGCACCCAGAAGGCCTTTATCACCGGATCTTTCAAATTAGAAATTATTTTCTGGCGGTAATCCTTATCCACCAGCATTCGAGGAATACCTAGGAGTGTGGTGCCAGGAGTATCGAGCAAGGCTAAAATACAGTTATTTAAAATATATTCCATTCGGGCGGACCAGGCATTGGCCCAGATCTTCGTAAAGATTCCCATGAGTCCAGAAGCCACTAAGTGCTTGTACTGCGGATCCACTAGCTCTAGCACGTTAAATCCAATGTGGAAGTCCGTATCCGCGGGATTAAAATAAATTACGTCCTTCATGCGGTGCGGCGGAATAGCAGAGAGTACACCCTCGACTAGCTCCCCGTGCGGGTCCACTACGCAAACGCCTTCACCGTTTATAATATTTTGAATGATCATGTTGAACATGAGCACGGACTTACCAGTACCAGACTTTCCTAAAATATAAACATGCTGACGCCTGTCCTTGCGCTTGATGCCGAAGAGTTGGTTCTTGTCCCGATAGGTAGTAATGCCCAGATAAGTTATCTCTCTATTGATAGGTATTTGCGGCAGATCCATATATATAAATTGTACCAGAAAAGTACAAAATTAAAAGCCCCACTAAGGGGCCTTTAATTTTTAGAACATAAACTTAACTCCTACTATTGACTATCCCCACCTAGCTGTATGTTTACTCCTCCATCATTATCTACTGCTTCGTTGCGCATGGTGAACCACCATACTCCGAAACCAACAAGAAGCAAAAGTACGACTACAATCAAGACAGTATTGGTATTTCCTTTTTGATAATTTTGCATATTAAATATATAAACAATTAAATTAATAATCTCGGCCTTTATATAATTGTACCAAATACTTAACGTAAAGTCTGCAATGTGAGTAGAAGTACTCACGGACCGGACAGCTTGCAGCTGTACGGTCCGTTACGTGGGTGCCGAGATTGTCGTACTCGACTTACGAGATAAGCATACACTCTTCAGGCCCTGTCGAACTCGCCGCTCACGAGGCCTTGCTTGAAGGCCGCCATCTCTTCGTGCGTGAAGTAGAGTACGGGACTGTTCGGGTTCTTGCTGTCCCGGATGGCAACACCTTCAGGCTTCACCGCCACTTCGACGCAGGTCTTGATGATGCCACCTGGATCGCTGTAGCTCGAGACTCTGAAGTCCTCGTTCTTGACGGGGAACGAAAAGCGGCCGCTTTTCTTCTGTCTGTTCATGGATTTTACCCCCTTTCTCTCGCGGTTGGATACGCGAGCATTTTGAAGATCACTTACATTTAGTATTATACCTAATATATAAAAAATTAAAAGCCCCCACTCGGGGCCTTTATTTCTATTTCTTTATTTTAGGTTTTTTCTTTTTCGGAGCAGGCAAGGACTTTGCAATATTTAAAAGTATGTCTGGCAGATTTTTTAATTTTGATAATTCCCCTTCTTCCACCACATAAAACTTCCTAGAGCCCGGATACGCTTCATCCTTTTCACAAATATCTTCGAGCTCCCTTGACTTTGGTAATATTTTTACATAAAGCTGATCATTGCATATGAGTCCCACAACTTTGCCGTCAGCATACAAAGCATATTCACCAAACATAGCCCGCACCGAAAACCTCGGGGCCCGCCCTAGTTTAGCCATTATGAATTCAACTGTTTCCTTTTGCGTGGACATGAATTACCTATTATAAAATATTTTAGAGTAAAAGAAAAAGCCTCTTAAGAGGCTTTTTCTAATTTACGCTTTCGGTTCTTCCCCTTCCGGCGGAGTTTCTTTGAATTCCGCATCGGTGGCTTTGGCAGCGTCGCCTGTGGGTGGAGTTTCAGCATCTCCAGGCGCGCCAGAGGCAGCTGAACTCTTACTTACCGCTTCCCCTATTTTAGACATTTCATTTGAGAGTTCTTCGGTCGCTTTCTTTATTGTTTCTATGTCATTACCGCCCGCTCCGGCAGGTAAATCTTTCGCGCCTCGGAGGGCGGCGATTTTTAGATTCACGCTCTCTTTCAATTCCGCAGGAATCTTGGCTTCATTATCTTTTAATGCTTTTTCTGCAGTGTAAATAATCATTTCAGCGGTATTTCGAATGTCCACACCTTCCTTTTTCTTTTTATCTTCTTCCGCATGAAGTTCAGCATCCGCCTGCATCTTTTTAATTTCATCTTCCTTAAGTCCTGAAGAAGCTTCGATCTTTATGGATTGAGTTTTACCTGAAGCTTTATCCTTAGCAGTCACATTCAATATTCCGTTGGCATCCACATCAAAGGCCACCTCGATCTGAGGCATACCACGAGGCGCTGGAGGCACGCCGTCAAGCACAAACCGCCCGAGGGATTTGTTGTCGGAGGCCATAGGACGCTCACCTTGGACTATGTGTATTTCTACGGAAGTCTGATTGTCCGCCGCAGTAGAAAATGTCTGCGACTTGCTGGACGGAATAGTTGTATTTCTTTCTACTAATTTTGTCGCAACGCCTCCGAGAGTTTCTATTCCAAGTGATAGCGGTATAACGTCGAGTAGTAGAACATCACGCACATCCCCCTGCAATACTCCCGCCTGAACAGCAGCACCCAAGGCCACCACTTCGTCAGGGTTAATGGAGAGGTTCGGAGTCTTGCCGAAAACTTTCTTAACTTCTTCCACAATCTTCGGCATTCTGGTCTGGCCACCTACCATGATTATTTCATTCATGTCTTCCATCTTGAATCCGGAAGCCGCCATCGCACGCTTGGTGATCTCAATAGAGCGAGAAATATATTCGTCTGCAATGGATTCCAGCTGGGCACGAGTCATCTTGAGCAGTAAGTGCTGTGGACCTTCCGCCGTAGAAGTAATGAATGGAATATTTATTTCAGTTTCAACTGCGGTGGAGAGCTCGATCTTAGCCTTCTCTGCCGCTTCGTCTAAGCGCTGAAGAGCGAGCTTGTCCGCTCGTACATCCACGCCGGACGTCTTTTTAAATTCTTCTGCAATCCAGCCAATGATCTTGTGGTCAATGTCGCGGCCACCCAAGTGACTGTCCCCATCAGTAGACTTAACTTCGATAACATCGTCCCCAATCTCAAGAACTGACACGTCGAAAGTTCCGCCTCCGAAGTCGTAGACAACTATTTTTTCATTTTTCTTTTTATTAAATCCGTACGCAAGTGCAGCCGCAGTTGGCTCGTTGATAATACGCTTTACATCGAGGCCCGCGATCATACCCGCGTCTTTGGTTGCCTTTCTTTGCGCATCGTTGAAGTATGCTGGTACAGTGATGACTGCTTCAGTAATCTTCTCGCCAAGCTTTGCTTCTACATCCGTTTTAATTTTAGAAAGGATCATGGCGGAAACTTCTTCTGGACGCATCCACTTATCGCCTATTTTTACTTCCACTCCACCTGTTGCGCCCTTTTGAATTTTAAAAGATGCATTTTTCAAATCCTTTTGTACTTCTGGATCGTCAAAATTGTGCCCCATGAAGCGCTTGATACCATAAACAGTATTTTCAGGATTCGTCACCGCCTGCCTCTTGGCCAGAAGCCCTACCAACCTGTCCCCATTTTTTGCAATAGAGACTATTGAAGGCGTGGTGCGGTTACCTTCTGTATTCTCAATAATCTTCGGTGCGCCACCCTCAATAACTGCTACCGCTGAATTTGTTGTACCTAAGTCTATTCCTATGATTTTTGACATATATTTTTTTAAATTATGCTTATAATTAAATGATTATTTTGTAATTTACATATATTTCGCGAACGCGAAAAACTTGTATAAAGTTAGTATATATGATACCCTATATCCATGTCAAGCCAAAACAATACATACGGAAAGAAAATTCTAAAAAAGCTCGCCGAAAAATCAGCCATTTCCCTCCCTGACCTACAAAACGATCTGGGTCAAGACAAATATGCCGTTACAAGGTCCTTAAAGGGCCTACAAGAGGCTGGGTTAATAGAAAGCATATACTCTGGGCAGAATGACTATGCCCGCTTGACCCGGGAAGGCAAGAAGAAAATAAACAGTCTAATGCTAGATAGTGAAACTACACTCGTGAATACTAAGTGGGACGGATTCTGGAGAATAATTTTGCTCGACCTGCCAGAGCAAAGAAAGAGTGAACGCGAGAGCCTGCGCTACCTCTTAAAGAAAGCAAACTTCGTCTGCCTGAAAAATTCCGTCTGGATCTCCCCTCATCCATACGAGCACCTGTTTATAAATATCAAAAAGGATTTAGGATTCACGACTGAGATGATAGTAATAGTCACCGAGTTCGTAGATGAAGAAACCGCTAAAGTTTTATTGCAAACTTTCGGCAAATAAATCTCCTCCCATACTCACGTACTAGTACACTGAAACTAAGACAGGTTTAGTATATTTCCTGCTGATAACACTTTTCGCAATAGACTATTTCTGGCCTATCGGGAGCATATGAGGTCTCGAATTCAGCTTCACACTTGCCTTCATGATGTGTATGATTCTTATCACACATACAAGCACGATGGTAAAAACTTGGTGAATTTCTTAATGATAAACGTTCGTAGTGACGGCAATTAGTGCAAAGACGAGGTAGGGGGATGTTCATTCTTTTACAAAAATCAAGCTCAGCCTCTATCACCCGAAAAGCTCCTGTACATTCATGCTCACAAGATTCCCGATCTGCGCATCCAATAACTTCACCAAGAATCTCTTTATCGATATTTTTTATATCATCTGGAATATCTTCCGGATTTAAAGTAATTTTATAATTTTGTCTTTCGATGTTGTACCACAAGAAACCTCTAGCCTTTGCCTCTTCTTCAGTGAGTGGGAAAAATTCATTTGCAGCCGTTACCTCATATGGGAAAGGCGAAAGTGAGGATGGGAAAAATTCCCCATACTCCCCGTTTTTTTTCATATGTTCAATTATTTTAGACACAAGTCTTTTATACTCTTCTTTAGAGTATTGTTTATTTAAAATACAATACTGTTTTTTCTTTAATCCAATACAACCAAATAAATCCAAAGCATTACTAGAAAATATGCAATAGGTTAAGTTTCTTACATTGGGATAGGTTTGGAAACTAAATTTAACGTTAGACACACCGATGCCCGCAACCAGACATTCATAACTAAGTTCTATATTTTCTCCATAATTAGAGACATCGTAAGTATCTCGAACTGGTCCAATTAAAATATTTTGAACAAATTTACTATCTTCCACCCCCCTTATTCTATAACAGTGTTTTGCGTTCTTTGACTCAAAAATATAATCCCCGGAGACTGCGACGTTTTGACGTCCATACATAAATTTTTGTGGATATTTAAGCCAGTGTTTATATGCTTCCGCTTTCAGTGATTGAAAACTTTCGTTAGACCCTAAATTTAATTCAATGATTTTCTTCTGATACTCTTCTTTGGTGTATTGTTTATTAAAAATGCAATAAGACTTATTGCGAAGACCTATGGAAGCAATACAACTATTACAAGCAACACAATCTTTAGATAAAATCATTTCTTGGCAACTTTCACAATCAACTGAAAAAAATGTTTTATAGCAATTAGACGTATTAACGTTTCCATAAGATAATTCACATCGACTAGTCATATGACTATCAAAACATAGCTTAGAATACTGATCCCATATCAGATACGCGGAGTCTTCGGTATAACCTGCGCCCCGAACTAAATAACAATTTTTAATGCCTGTAGCATTAGTGCAATATTTACAATTACTTATATTTATCATTGAATGAGAAGGCAGGGGTACTTCATAAAGTAACTCCTTGAACTGTTCAAAAAAAGGCCTGGTAAAATCAAAATCCCGGCCAAATCGAGTGGGGTCCCACGCATCGGAGATCCAATAATCTCTATCGTAAATCTTCACTGGGCTTTCCTCAGGTAAAAATGAAAAAATCTCTTCGCCAGTACGAGCATCTTTTTTACGAAACAAATGCCAGTCATTACGCCAACTCATCCTTCGCTGGAATCTACACTCCGGGCACCAAGTCGGAGCTGGAACTTTTATTTTTTCGTAGAAATTAAAATCTTCCGGTTCTACCGTGAAGTTTTGTTTACAGTTCTGGCAATTTTTATTCTGCTCCTTTGTATTCATATACATTCACCCTCGCTGGACGGATGACACGCTCGCCTAGCTTGTAGCCTTTCTGGATCACTGTAGCTATTTTATGATCGTCTTCTTTTTTATCAGTTGGAATTAGGTCTATGGATTCATGAATATTGGGATCAAAGGTGTCTCCCACTTCGCCGATGGCTTTCACCCCGTACTCTTCGAAGATTCCTCCCATTTGGGAATAAATATATTCCACTCCTTTGCGCCAGTTTGGATCTACCTTCTCCCAGGCTTCCTTGTTGGTAAAAGCCATGTTGAAACTATCCATCACCGTTAAGAATCGAGTAAGAATCCTCTCGCGCATGGCTTCACTAAACATCGCCTTTCGAGCATCCTCTTCTTTTTTATAATTAGCAAACTCCGCTCGCTCCTTCTGCCAGCCGAGGAGATATTCTTCTTTTTCCTTCTTCACCTGCTTTAAATCCGCGCGGAGCTTCTTTAGGGTTTTCTTTAAGTCTTCCTCACCGTCATCGTTGAATTCAAATTCCACGACTTCGTCTGATTCAGTAGAATCACCTACTGGGCTCAACTCCGCTTCCGACTCTGTAGTTTCAGGCTGCTTTTGTTCATCTTCATCTTTCATATTCATACTTTAGCACAAAAAAATCCCCATTTCTAGGGGTATTTTGTGGGTCGTGGTCAGTGCACGTATCCCCTCCTATTTCCGGCTCGCAAGCTCGCACCGGAAATTTTCTCTTGCACGAAACCGGAGTAAACGATAATCAATTATCGTTTACTCCATTGTGGAGCTTTACGAGCTTTCTTGAGACCGAATTTTCGGCGCTCTTTGGCTCTTGGATCTCTTTTTAGGTAGCCTAGAGTTTTAAGTTTAGTTCGTAGTTCTCCATCGGATTCTACCAGAGCTCGAGCAAGTCCATGACGGATTGCTTCAGCTTGCGAGTGGGTTCCTCCACCCATCACATGCACTTCTATACTCCACTTGATAGCCTCCTTACCCGTCACCACGCCCTTTATTATCGGATCTTGGATTAAGCGGCGTCCTTCTTCAGTTTTAAAATACTCCTTCGCATCTGCATCGTTTACCACGAAGCTAGCCTTGGCAGCTCTTGTTATACGTACGCGTGCAGTTGAAGTTTTCCTTCTGCCTATTGCCTCTATGTACCCGCCTGCCGGACGGGCAGGTTTTCCTGTTGTTTTATCTTTTATCATATTATTCTTCTATTGTTAAATGTTTCATCATGGTGCGACGAAGCTTGTTGTCTGGAAGCATCTGCATTGTTGCAAGGCGGACAAGCTCTTTCATGCCCTTCTTTTCCTTGGTTTCAGTACCCTTAAGTATACGTAGTCCACCTGGGATACCAGAGTATCGGGTATGGTAAATTTCCTCAAGCTTGGCTTCAGTAATTTTTATCTTTGAAGCGTTGACAACCTGAACAGGAAAGCCAGAGTAGACATTGCGTTCAAAGGTAGGGGAATTTTTACCCAACAGTGAAACTGCCACTTCTGAAGCCACTCTACCCAGAGTTCTTCCTGATGCATCTATAGTTTTGAGGCCTTTTGTTTCTTTACTTGTGTTTTTCATGGCTTTTTCCATACTAAATCATTTAAAAGAATTATACAAATTCTATTATCGCCATCTTCGCGCCATCCGACTTTCGGGCGCCTAATTTTATGATACGGGTATATCCACCGGCTCTGTCTACATACTTTGGGGCAATAACTTCAAAAAGCTTTTTAACTTCTCGATCTCTGTTGGAAAGCTTGGAAATAACTAAGCGGCGAGTAGCTGCGTTCTTACCCTTATTCTCCTTGGCCTGAGTCACAAGCTTCTCGATAAAGGGACGCAATTCCTTGGCCTTTGGTTCCGTGGTCTTTATTTTCTCGCGTACGATCAAATTGAGCGCTAAAGAATTTACCAATGCGTTACGTACCTTTCTAACTCTGCCGAATTTTCTTTTGTTATTTCCGTGTCGCATATATTTTTATTCTTTTAAGTTGAGGCCGAACTTACCTAAGACTTTTTTAATCTCTGTTATTCCCTTCTCCCCGATGCCTTCTACCTCAAGCAAGTCTTCACGCTTCTTGCGAGCAAGCCCCCCTAGAGTTCGAATGTTAGCAGTAGTTAAAGCATTTAAGGTGCGAGTAGAGAGTTCTAGGTTGTCTATTCTAGTCTTAAGTACATCAGTAAAGTCATCGGACTTCTTTTCTTCCTCAGATGTATCTGAGCTTTTTACTTTCTTTGGAGCTACTACCTCTTCTTCAGGCTCTTTAAAGTTAATGATAGCCTTGAGCTGGTTGATCATGATGGTAATAGACTCTGTAAGCGCTTCACGTGGAGTGAGGGTGCCGTCTGTCTCGATAGCGATGCGCAAACGGTTGTGGTTGGTTCGGTCTCCGACGCGCATATTTTCAACTTCGTAGGAAACTCGGCGAATAGGAGTAAATATTGCGTCCACTGCAATAGTACCCACGTCTACCTTCTCTCGCTGATGCATTTCCTTTGGGATAAAGCCTAGGCCTTTTTCAATCCTCATTTCAATATTCAAATTCACCTTGCCAGTGACTTCAGCGATGTGTAAGTCACCATTTAGGATTTCTACCTGTCCACCTGTTTTAATATCAGAAGCGAGCACTTCCTTAGGACCTTTAACAGACAGAGTGACGGTCTGTGGCTCATCGGATACCATTTTGAAGCGAGTTTTCTTTAAATTTAGAATAACCACAATCATGTCTTCCTTAATCCCATCAACCGTAGAGAACTCATGAGAAACACCATCAACTTTTATTGAGGTGATACTGGCGCCAGGAAGAGAAGAAAGAATAATTCTTCTTAAACTGTTTCCGAGAGTATGTCCATATCCAGGAGAAAGACCATCTATCTCAAAAATTCCCTTATTGCCAACTTCCTCAACGGCACGAGGTGAGGACGGTATAATTATTTTATATTCAGGCATAATTTTAAAAAATGTTTAAGTTAATAATACTTGTCCGCCGGGAGCGGGGGAAACAATAATAATAATTTAGCGACTGTAGAACTCGAGCACCGCATTTAAGTCAATAAAGGTTTCAGTTTTCTTGGGCTTGGTGACTATTTTCCCTTCCATTTTATTTAAATCAAAATTTAGCCATTCTGGTACTATGTAATCCTTATTCCTCTCGGTAACTCCTAGAAATAATTTTGAAGCTTTAGAACCTTCGCGAATTTTTATAGTATCTCCTTGTTTGAGGGTATAAGATGGAATAGTAACTTTCTTGTCATTGACCATAAAGTGTCCGTGGGAAACCATCTGCCTTCCTGCCCGGCGAGTAGTGGCCAATCCAATGCGGTAGATAACGTTATCCAAGCGAGACTCTAAATCTTCATAGAACTTTTCCGCAGTACCAGCACCCTTGATGTGGACAGCTTTTTTAACGTAATTTGAAAGTTGACGTTCCGTAATACCGTATGAAAATCGTATTTTTTGCTTTTCAATAAGCTGAGCTCCGTACTCTGTGCTCTGCTTTGGTCGGCGCGCGCCTGGACCCGCAAATTTACCGGAAGTGGAAGAAAACTTGGCTGTCTGACATTTGTCATACACTCCTGGTCCAAGTCTTCTGCAAATTTTAAATTTTGGTTTTGATATCATAAATTTTTTACTATTACTAAACTCGTCTTGGCTTCTTGGCCTTCGGGCCATTGTGTGGCACCGGAGTAGCGTCTTTGATTGAAGTAATCTCGATACCGTGCGCCATAAAAGCGCGAATTGCGGGCTCCCGTCCGGAACCTACGCCTCTGACTACCGCGTCCGCATCTTTAACTCCTATAGCTAGAGCTTTACCGCCGATTATGTCCCCCACTTTAGACGCAGCAAAGGGAGTACCTTTCTTAGCGCCACGGAATCCAAGCGAGCCAGCTGAAGACCAGAAAAGAGTGTTACCAGACTTGTCTCCAAAAAGTACTTTAGTGTTGTTGAAAGTTGCATCCACAAAAACAATACCAGAAGTTATTTTCTTCTTTGGTGTCTTTGGCGCTGGAGCCTTTACTTCCACTTCACTTGCGCCCTCCTTCTTTTCTTCAATTATTTTTGTCTTTCCCATTTTTTATTTATGAACTTTATAACTTCTATGTCTTTGTTTCCTTTCTTCTACCGGATGCCATTGTCTTGCGAACGTTCCCTCTAACGGTTCTGGAATTAGTCTTAGTCCTCTGGCCTCTCACTGGTAACCTCTTCATGTGTCGGACTCCTCGGTAACTCTTTATATCTTTCAATCTTTTGATGTTGGCAGAAATTTCTCGTTTTAGATTTCCTTCTATTTTGATTTTCTCGATTATCACACGAATTTTGTTTTCTTCGTCGTCAGTGAGATCCTTAGCTTTCTTTCCACGGTCGATACCAACCTGATCCAAGATATTTTGTGCGGTGGAAAAACCAATACCATAGAGGCAAGTAAGGCCTATCTCCAATCGTTTTTCGTTTGGTACTGTGATTCCAAGAATTCTCATAATTATTGCTTCTGTTTATGTTTAGGATTTATACAAATTACACGTAAATGCCTAGCCCTTTTGACTATTTTGCAATTATCACATATTTTCCTGATTGATGTTTTAATTTTCATTTTTAAACCCAAGTATGCAAAGACAAACGAAAAACAAGAGAAGAACCCTTATTTTTCAATGTTTATTTGTTTGTTGAAACCGTGACTCGACTGCAGTTAATATAATACACCATTCATTAAAAAATTACAAGTAATTACAACCTCTTTATTATTCTTCCTTTGCCGCCATAGGGGTCTAGGACTATTTCCACTGCATCTCCGATTAAAACTTTGATACGATGCATTCGCATCTTGCCTCCTAAATAAGCCAGAATTTCTTTAGCATCTTCGCTACTGTTGTCCATTTTTACTCTAAATAAAGTGGAAGGCAGTGCTTCAGTGACAATGCCTCGAGCTGTCAAAACTTTTTCGCTTTTTGAATCACTCATTTGATGGTTTAAATATAACAAACACAGCCGAGAACGTCAAGTAGGAACTTAGTACTTACTCCGGATAATTTACCAATACTTGAATGTTCTTTTCATCCCCGGGAAATGACCTCCTCCAGAGAGGCGTGAGCACTACGTCTGCAGAGACTACGTTTGGATATTTAGATAATATTTGATTGAAATTACTCTTACTCCCCCCGGCCAATTCCCCTATTAGTTTATCCACATCGAACCGCCATACTACCTTCGGATTGCCAGATAAATTAAAACTAATATTTTGGACATCATTGATCGATGGTCCTGTTTTTTCTAAAAAGGTAAAGCTTAGACTCTCGAGATTTGAAATATATACCTCGCTACCATCGTAGTCGGGCATGGAACTTTCCGTAATTTTTTTTGTAAGTTCCTTTTCATCAAGGATGAAGCCATAGAAAGTGCCTTTCACAGTTACTGGAACTTGTTCACTACCACTTGCGAAGTCGAAATTCTGACTTTCAATGTTTAGAAAAATTGAATCCTTAAAGAGCACCGAGCCAGGAGGAATGAGCCCAGTCGCTTTGGCAAGGAGCTTCTCTTCCAGAATGGCCCTCATGTCATTAACTATGATAGCCATCTTGGCTTCTGGGATAATACTTACCTTACCCTTGATACCACCGGTTATAACTCCCTTGGAACGAGCGTAGAATTTGGAATACTTGGAAGTTCCTTTGAAACCAAAGACTTGAAAATCCAGAGGCTCGCTGTTCGAGGCTTCTCCAGCTTCCGCAGCATAGATTCCTACTTCAACAGATCCTGGCGTAGTACCCTTCATGCCTGGAACCACTACCGCCTTCTCGGTCTTATACATTTTACCATTAGAGCCTTCGAGCCTAGTATTAATATCTAACCTTTGAGTAGCAGTACTGTAACTATTGTAAATCAATACTGTACCTCGGGCGGCAATCAAGGTATCCGCAACCGCCCCACCTTGAACAACTTTATTTTCTTCGCCAGAGAGTTCTATCACGTCGAAGGATAGGCTGCCCTCCGCGCTAGCTCCCTTCACGGCGACTAAATTTTGATTAAAGGCTACGTCTTTTGTTTTAGGATTTATGGTGATGGAAGCTCGAGCTAGTAAATATGAAACAGCAAAAAATAGAAACACCACCGAAACAGCCGCCACCAGCCAAAGCGAGTATCGTGGTTTCCTTCTTTTACTTTCTTTTTTCCTAGAAACTTTAGTATGCGCAGTAGCCGGCTGTAGAACCTGTTCTTCTAATACCTCCTGCCTTGTACTTCGATTCTCTCTGACCTCCCGACCAGCATCTTTAAATTCCCTTACTTCGCGGGCGTTCATTTTGGAAGCCTCTTTTTGCTCCATTTCTTTACGGAGTTCCGACTTCATTTTTATCATGTCTTGGAAAAAATCTTTGGCCATATTGTAATTTTAATGAAAAAAGCGATTAATGTAAATGGTTTCCAATATCATGAATGGATCACGTGGTATTTCTGCCCGAAAAGTTGTAATTCCGTTAAGCGCTTCAGTGCCCAAATGCGAAACTTCAAACTTCGAATCCGTTAAAGTGTATTGATTAAACTGTTCAGTTTTAATGACATCTGTAAAGAAATCGTAGAATTCTTTATCTATCGCTAAAAAAATGCGGGAAGGTATCGATATATCATTTGAGAGATTCGCTAGAGACTCCTGAAACATTTGGAGCCATCCTTGCTTGAGCCCGGCCACAATAGGCTTCAAATTCTTCTGTACCTCTCCGACTGCATGCCCGTCTTTATATAAAAAAAGGAGTGACCTTGCTTCTTCAAGGGTGCACTTCATACCGGCGGCTACACCGCGAATCATAAAGTTGGAACCGGCAGGAAATGAAATGGATTCCCGGAGGACATTGCCCTTGACCATTGAAGTGTCAGTGACTTCCCCACCGATATCAATGAGCAGAAAGTTCTCCTGATGCGCGAAAACATCCCGCGCCACAACGTAAGACGCCATCACAAAAGAAGAGAACTTAATCTCTAACAGGTGGAAAGATTTATTTATAGCCTCCTCTATTTTTACTAAGACTTGTTCCGGACTCACAGAGACAAAAATATTAATTTGAAACTGCTTTGTTTTTTGGTTATAAGGATTGGAAGTTTCATAGCCGTTCAGAGTAGTCTTGATGGTTTTGAGTTCGAGAGTTCGAACTTTATCCGCGGGGTGCGCGTACTTGGCTAGATATTCTTTATCGAAAATATTTACCTCATCCGCAATTACTACGTCTGCTAATTTTTTAGTAAATAGAAATGGTTCAGCCTTCTCTGAAGTAATAACCCTCGTCTGAGAAGCATACCAAGGTGAAGAAAGAACACAGAAGACCCTGTGCGGAGCTCCAAATCCAGCCTTACTTATTTTATCAACCACGCTATCAAGCGCTTTAACTGTTAGGGATAAAAATCGATCGAAGTCAGATTTATCTTCAAGTACTATTGGCTCACGGATAGATAAAATAATATTTGGGGCTCCGCCGGCATTGGTTTCAAAAAGAGCGCCTCCTACGGAGGAAGAACCAACATCCAACACCATTACTAATTCGCTTTTCTTTTTTTTAGAAGAAAATACTTTGTGAAAAATCTTAGAAAAGATATTCATACTTTAATTATATCACATTACTCTGGTCTACCAGCCGTAAATGATCGGCCACTTTCTTTTTTATAATATCCTACTTCAAATACCAAGGAGTCAGTTGCCGCATCTTTTACTACTGATATCTTATGAATACTAGTGGGGATATCTGGAGCTATAACTCTAGCATTATATACTTCAGATAAACGCTGACCTATACCTTCATTTTTTCCCGTACTACAGGACGATAATATAATACTAGGATTAGGAATAAAGAATTTACTACCACGTCCCACTCCCCTACCTAACAAATCTTCTTTTGAGAGTTTTGAATTCAGATTATCACTATAAAAATTACCAAAGGCAATGCTATTTTCCGTGCCATGTCCTCCAACTATAGCAAAACTTGCCTGACCATATAACTTATTAACTTTAATTATCCTTCTAGCTAAATCTCTTTTACTCTCACACTCTATTATCCTTAAAGAATAGCCAAATTGTTGTAATTGTTGTGCTAAGTCTTTAAAAATTTTCTGTTTATGATTAAAAGCTCCATTCCAATCATCTTTTGGGAATATTATTAATCCATAAGGGACTGTTTTTTCTTCTCTCTGCTCGTATATTCTTATGAGTACTTCCTGGGGATATCGGCTAAAATCACGCACCCCATACTGGGTATTTAAAAATTTAGTAATCCCGGGTTTAGAAACTTCAAGTTTTTCAATTGCTTCAATATTATTTTTAATAAATTCAATAGGGTCACCTTGGTGCCCACGTGCCCACCAAGTTCTTAAATCCTGAATATCGAGTCCGGTAGCGGCTAATTTCTTGTTTAAGATTTTCATTCCCGAATCCCTTATAATGAGATTGCCGTCAGTCAAAAGTATAGCTATTGTTTCCCCATCTACATCTTTATCTCTTTCAGAGAGTAATTTTAAAATTTCTATCAGTCCATCTTCTAGTTCATATTCTATCCCTCCTCGGTATCCTGCCATTTTCCTTAATCTGTGAAGATTTATAAAAAAATCTTTAGCAACTCCAGGGTTGGCTTTTACTAAACGTATAACTTCAGGAATAATGCTTAGCACTTTTTTCCCTACCAAAGATTTTCCAGTACTATATGAGTTATCATACAATATTTCATATAAAACCAAGCTATTAAATTTATTAGCGGGCGAAAGTGTGCTTGGATCTAATTGACTTATATTTCTAATAACAACAGAAGTAAAATTTTGTTTTAATCTCAGATAAGCTTCCGTCTTTTGTTCTTCTTCAACTTCTCCAATAGATGTAAAGAGATCTTCTATTAAAGATAGTATTGGTAGTGCTTTATTTACGAGCCCAGCTTCAAATAATATATCAGAAAGTGTAACTGCTCTATCGGCTAAAAATAAAACGCTTTTTTTGACTACTTCCACTGCTTTTTCTTTAAAGCTTGCCTCAGGAATATATTCGCCTTTCCATTGTACTAACACATTTCTAAGTTCTACCTCTAAAGCATCAGCTTGTTTTTCAATATCTTCTTTTCCTTTATCTTTATTTATTTTAAAGTGTTCCATTTTATAGTAGTATGCCTTTTATGCGCCTGACACCTGCAGAAACAGCTTCTTCTTTTTGAATCTTGAAAGTTCCCAGTTCACTTACGTTGGTTACATGTGGCCCACCACAGAATTCCTTAGAAATTGGATTACCATCTTTGTCTTCAATAAAATAAACGGAAACAACTTCTGGATACTTGGCCCCGAATTCCATCTCCGCGCCAATCTTCTCTGCTTCTAAAAGCGGCATTTCTCGGCGAACAACATTGAGCCTCATTTGGATTTTTTCATTTACCCAATCCTCCACTTTCTTCTTTTCTTCATCGGTGAGTTTACGTTCAAAAGAAAAATCGATACGCAGGCGCTCTTCAGTTATATTACTGCCACGCTGTTTAATTTCGGGGCTCACAACGGCCTGTAGGGCCGCTAGGAGCAAGTGGTGCGCAGTATGCAACTTTATTGTTTTTTCGTTATGATTCGCCAGGCCACCTTTGAACATGCCAGCAGACGAAGTCTGGGATAGTTTCTGGTGTTCCATCATTTTTTTATTAAAATTCTCTATGTCTACGGACATGCCTTTTTCTTTTGCCAACTCCATAGTAAGTTCTATCGGAAATCCATATGTAGTAAAAAGAACAAAGGGATCAATACCTTTTTCGAATTCTTTTAATCCGCCCTTTAAAGTATTTTTAAATTTTTCTTCTTCTATTTGAAAAATAGATTTTATATTAATTTGTCCTAGCTTAGGGTAAATTTTGGAATACTTATCAATAAAATGCTTCAGAATATTAACGGGTAAGACTGTGTAACTTTCAATAATTTGCATTTTAAAAACTGCCTTTCGAATAAGCCTTCGTAGAACGTAACCCTGATCCTTGTTTCCAGGAACAACTCCATCTGATATTAAAAAAGCTGCACTTCTCAAATGGTCAGCAATAATCCTGGCCGATCTTTCATCATATTTCTCACAACTTTCTTGTATCATCTCCATAGCCGGCATAAAGATATCTGTTTCATAGATACTTTCTTTACCTTGAACCACCATCGTCACCCGTTCTAATCCTGCACCTGTATCAACACTTCTTTTTGGAAGTTCTCCAGCTATCTGTCCATTTTCCTGACGATACACCATGAAAACATCGTTCCAAATCTCAACGACTTCCTGCGCATCTTCTGCTTTTTCAAATCCTTCTTGATTCACATCTCCAAGTTTCCCAGCAAGATCATAAAACATTTCTGTAGAAGGTCCTGCGGGTGACGTGGGTCCTGCACTCCACCAGTTAGACTTAGAACTTTTAAAATAAATTCTATGTTCAGGTACACCTAAAGACTTCCAGATTTCTACCGATTCTTCATCCTTAGGAACTGCATCACTTCCTCCAAAAACAGTAATATAGAGACGATTTTTATCTAGACCTAAGCCTTCCTCTTTAGAAGTTAGAAATTCATAACTCCACTTTATGGCATCTTCTTTAAAATAGTCCCCCAGGGACCAATTACCTAGCATTTCAAAAAATGTATTATGGGTGTTATCTCCTATTTCATCAAAATCAACCGTCCGTAAACATTTTTGATAATTTACCAAACGAGTGCCTTTCGGATGTTCTTTTCCTAAAAGATACGGCATTAAGGGCTGCATCCCTGCTGTATTAAATAAAACCGATGGGTCATTCTCTGGCACGAGTGAACTTGAAGGAATTATTTTATGTCCTCTTGCCTCAAAAAATTTTAAAAACCTTTCCCTAATTTCACTTGATTGCATTTTCTTAATTTAAACTAATGTGGGGTCGAATCTATGTCAGCAGAAATTTTCCTAATCGGCTTTTCAAACAAATTAAATACAACTAATATAAATAGTACGAGTATGGTAATAATAGTCGCTAAGCCAAAAAGTCCAAACCCTGCCGCCATACCGATGCCGGCCGTTACCCAGAGTCCACCTGCAGTTGTGAGGCCTAGAAGTTTGTTACTATGGAAAATTATTGATCCAGCGCCCAAGAATCCAATACCTACTATTATCTGAGACACCATCATCGTAGGGTTAAGACCAGGAAGATTCATATATTTTAAAGTCATAGCTTCAGAAATAACCATAAAGACAGCAGCACCTAGAGATACTAGCGCATGTGTTTTCATTCCTGCCTCTTTGTGAACAAGCAGACGCTCTGCACCAATGAGCATACCGAGTCCTACCGCTACTAATAATTTTAAAATAACATCGCTGTTTTCTATAAAAAATTGAGGCATTGGAACATTATATAATAACTCCCCCACCTAGGCAAACATCCCCATCGTAGAGTACTACCGACTGGCCGGAAGCCACAAGTACCGGTTTTTCAAAAATTATTTCTACTTTTGTCTTGCCAATGATTTTAATTTTGCAGTCCAAAAGTTCTCCATGATAACGAATTTGCGCAGTGTAATCTTTGGTTTCATTAGGAATTTCCGAAATCCAATTTGTGTTTTCTAACTTGTATTCATTCTTCCCTAGGTCTTGCCTAGGAAAATTTACCTTCTGCGAAACTGTTAAAATATTTTTCTTTACATCCTTTCCAACTATGTAATACGGTCCATCGTTGGGACCTTTTTTTGTTATCGTAAATCCATGCCTCTCACCTAAAGTGGAAAATACCACACCATTGTGATGTCCTATAACTTCACCTTTTATATTCAGTACTTTTCCTTTCTTTTCTTTAATATAGTGTTTCAAAAACTCCTTTAGGTCCACCGCACCCAAGAAACATATGCCTTGGCTATCTTTCTTTTCTGCTACAGGTAAATTAAATTTCTTTCCGAGTTTGCGGACATCTGACTTTAGTAAACCTCCCACGGGGAAAAGTATTTTTGAAAGTTGTTCCTGCTTGAGTGTCCAGAGGAAATAACTTTGATCTTTACTGGAGTCAATACTTTTATACAACTTAAAACCCTCTCCTCCTTTCGGAGGAGGAGTGCCCAAATTTATTTGGGCGAGGTGGTTCTTTTTTGAATTACCACCCCGGAACCCCTCCTTATCAAGGAGGGGAGGAATTCCCGCATAATGCCCCGTAGCCACAAAGTCTGCACCCATAGCTAAAGCTCGCTTCAAAAAAGCGCCAAACTTTACATATTTGTTGCACATTACATCTGGGTTCGGCGTCCGGCCGGCTTTATATTGGAGAATCATATAGTCTGCAACTTCCTTTTTATAAACATCTTCCAAATCAAAAGTTAGAAATGGAATGTCCAAATACGCTGCTACGCGCATGGCATCCCGACGCTCCTCCTCTTCGTTGCATTCTAAGAAGTCTGGATGCCAAGTTTTAATAAAAACTCCCACGACTTCAAATCCCTGCTTTAAAAGCAGAGCGGCAGAAACAGCAGAGTCTACTCCTCCTGAGAGTCCAACAAATACTACCCTTCGACTTTGCTCAGAACTTTTGGCGTTCCTCATAAGACAAACATTACAATTCCAGGAGCTTCTTGTAAAGCTCGAAGGTTGCTCGCGCATCTGAAAGCGCGGTATGCGCCCGTTCATTTTTTATCCCGAAACGCACACACATTTCCCGTAGTGAAAAATGTTCTAGGTCTGGGCTCCGATGAAACTTGGCCCAAGCAATAGAGATGGTGTCGAGCTTGTGATAGTGCATACTGTTGGCAATTTTCGTCTCCGCAAATGCATGTTCCAAAAATCCTGAGTCAAAAGCCACATTTTGCCCCACCATGATACAATCCTTAACTTTAGTGGAGAAAATTTCCATCGCCTGCTTTAAAGTATAAGCTGATTCCCAGTTAGCTGGATCATAGCCATTTACCTTGAGTGCCACTTTATCCGCATCCTCTATACGCTCCGGCTTTATTTTTAATTCAAATTCTTCTATGACTTTAAATTCAGGCGTTGTTATTACGCAGCCAATTTCAATAATCTCATGCACTAGCACATTAAGCCCTGTTGTTTCTATGTCGATAAATGCTAAGTTGTGTTTCCTCATGTGATTTATCAAAATCATGCTTGGCACTTTTAACGTAAATATTTATTTATATTTGTCTGGTGCTCAGCATAACTTTTAGCATAATGAATTTCCCCCTGTTTGTCATGCAAATAGTACAAATAATCAGACTTCACGGGGGTAATAGCGGCCTTGATGGAATCAAGTCCCGGGTTACAAATTGGATTTTTAGGTAAACCCTTTGCCTGGTAAGTCTCCGGAGCGGCATCTACCTGAAGCGGCATGCCGATAGCGAGCCTGCGCCACAAAATTCCGGAAATAAGCCCGCGATCTTTGTCCCCCTTGGCTTCACGCTCAACGATAGACGCCATATTAATGATTTCCTTCTCTGTTTTATTCACACTTACCATAGAAGGGCGAAGAGGTCCCACCTTTTTTTCAAAATTTACATTCATAAGCCTGAGGGCATCGTCTTCGTTGTCAGTCGTGAAGAAAAAGTAAGTGTCTGGAAAAAGGTATCCTTCCTTGGCTCTAGCGGTCAGTAGGAATTTTTCCTTATTGAAGGTAGACAACTTGGATACAAAAGTGTTTGCGATATCTTCTACATTAAATCCTTCCGGTACAGTCACCGCCACTGGCGCTAGATGCCGATCCCCTTTCGAAATACGTCTCGCTACTTCCCAAACCGGAGTCTTATTTTCAAATAAATAGTCCGCCGGTATGATGTGTTTTTCTCCACCGTACAATATTATAAAGGCTTCAAAAACAAGCCGCGACCTTATAATATTTTCATTTTGTAATTTTAAAGAAACATTTCTTAAATTTGAACCCTCTGATATGTTTAAAATAACACCAACCGGGAAAGAACCAGGAGCTGACAACACAAAAAAATAAAAAATTACAAGCACTAAAGCCGCCCCTAATACATAGAAAATATTTTTCTTTGACTTCTCGGGAGCTGGAGCATTGAGTTCTATATATCCAAGACTAGGTGGAAGATTATTTTCTGTAGGAAATTCCTGCATAATTATATCGGTAAGTTAGTAGGCGGGGAGGCTTCTTTAGATTCAATACGCTCCAGGGTAGGAACTTTAAGTATCTGGCCCGGAAAGTGCCAAAGAGTAGCCAGCTCTTCTGTGTTTAAGACGAAAGTATGAGTATGAAAATATGCTCCAACAATACCAGATAAAGGCCAAGGAATGATAGCTTTGGAAAAAAGACGCTGGCGTAGAGGTTCATGGAAAAAGGAACGCTCTCTGTATTCTGTAAGCATTCTCTGTGCTAACATAGTGACTGTTTTTTCGGAAGCAGAAAATATTCCGCTGTAGGCATCTCCTTGTGTAGAGTTTATACGATTTAAACCATTCACATCCGGCGCTGTGTATTGTCGGAAAATAAGACGCACATCTCTTCTGGTGTTCATATTAAATGCTTCCTTCTTTGCTACGTACATTAGCCTAATCCCTGTTTCAAAGCCAAGCTTAGAAGTCTTAGCACTCATGGCCTTTGTCGCTCGATCCAGAAATGCTGGAATACGAATTTCGATTCGCGCATCCGTGCCAAGTGTACTACCTTTACCTTTTACGCTTGTAAAATCTTTAACCAACTTAAACAAAGTATTCCTAGCTTCATCTACCCAGTCGTGCTTTTCAAACCACGTTCCATGAGTATGATACATTTTCTTGGAAGGTGTGATGACAAACTGTAGCCAGGCTTGTTCTCCTTTTTGGATCGAACCGAAAAGTTCTATGATGGGAGATATCGGGTCAACTTTAAATTCTTCGTCAGGGTCTTTATCGAGCCCGAAATCCACATAGGTCTTAAGTGGATATGCTTCTGGCCTAAGTAAGCCGAACTCACAGCCCCAGGCTTTCCAAGTACTCCTTTGAGAAATTTCGTCCACTGCTAACGTGTAGTCCTCTACCTCGCGCACCTGAGCCTGTGGATATTGCGCATACATTTGCGTCTCAATGAGTCCCCGAATACGCGAAGGTGTACGAATATAGAAATGCACTTGCCCCTCGATAGACACTATTTCAAGTGAAAACCACAGCCAGACGGCACCCTGCCAGTATTCTTCACGTCCACCTTTGTTACTAAAATGATAAAGCGCATTCGAAATAAAAAGCTCCATGGCTTTAGGAGACCGCGCAACCTCTCGCGGAGGAATAATCTCAAGCAAGACAAAATCAATTCCGGAAATAAAATCCTGCTGAATATAATGCAGCCAAATCTTGAAAGCAATGTAGCCTAAAAAAGCTGTAACCACGAAAGGTAGCACCGCTAAGAATATTTTATAAAAAAATAAAATAATGGAGTCCGGGGTACCGATACTATTTATCCCAAAGTCAGGCACAAATAAAGTAACGACAAAAAAAGCCACTAACAAGAGGATTACTATTTCGAATATTCCTAGAACGCTAGGACTACCGCCTTCGTCATGATCAGCCATGGCTATATTTTAATATAAAACAAGTCTAAACGCGAGTTTAGATATTAGGCTAGATCGTAGAGACCGTTTTTATTTTTCCTGAAGTGCTTGGGATTTACAAGGTTTACTAGAATAGTATTCTTTTTGAAATATCTTTCTTTCATAACCTTGGTTATAACGTCTTCTTTAGACATCGGTCCTTCTTTCTTTAGAATATCAGTTATAACTTCACGCGCAGTGCCCTTGGTATAGCCCCATTCAGCTAAAGCATACATACCTCGGCCCACGAGTACAAACCTAGAGTCTTTAATAAGTTCATTGTGGCAAGTCGCATAATGAGTCTTTTTGCTAAAAGTCTTAGAAATAGCATCGGCTACTTCTCGGAAGTGTAGTGGGGTTCCGTGCTTCCTCATCACTAAATAAGCATAATCTTTTATGCCGTGAGTGCGAATGTTGGGTGAGCTTGCCTTACCCCATTCACCCAGAGGATTCTTCTTAATATTTTTAGACATAGCGAGCCATCTCTTGGCTATTTCTTCAGTTTGATAGTGATCCGCTACGTCTTTCATCTGATCGAAAAATCTTTTAATCATCTCAGTTTCTGGAATAAGATCTTCATCCTTGAGCGTTGAGTAAAGTTTCTTCAAAGAGTCATGAACCTTGGAAGCCAACGCGTCATCCACACTCCAGCGGGAATGAAAATGATCATCTTCACGATGCTTTTTGAAAAAGTCACCCAGAGTTAGATAGAAGTGAATATGGTTTTGAATTGTTTTGTCTTTAGAAATATGAGGTAGGAGCTCGTGTTCCGCCACTATTGATCCCAAGGAGTGCATTACCTGCCTTAATTCTTCAAAAACAGCTTGTTCCGCCTTGTAAGCTGCGGATTTCTTAATGAGAGTGAGGGCTGCCTCTTCAACCTGACGAACGCGCTCTCGAGTGATGCCATATTTTTTACCAATTTCTTCAAGAGTCTTTTTTTCTCCGTCAGCGGTCAAACCAAAACGATTCATTATGACGTCGCTAGCGCGGTCATGTAAATGTGAAGTAATTCTTTTAGTAACTTGTTTTGGTTTGAAAGATATTGTCGCCATAAAATTTTTTACTATGTCTCTTTGAAACTTTTCCTACTTTTAATTATACATACATTTAAATTGCTGTCAAACTTTCACATCCTCTTAGGCACTTATTTATTATTCTTACTTCCGAAGCGCGCGAGTTCGATCTAACTCCGTTAGATATTTCTTGCGAAGTCGGACTGACTTGGGAGTGATTTCTAGATATTCATCCGCATTCATAACCTCGAGGCCTCGCTCAATGCTGAGGGTAAAAGGAGGATTTAAGTAAATTGCTTCATCAGTACCAGATGCCCGCATGTTGGTAAGCTGTTTACCTTTTGTCGGATTAACTGACATGTCTTCACCTTTCAACACATTACCCACCACCATACCTTCATAAAGTTGACTTCCATGCTCTACATATAGTATACCACGTTCCTGTAAATTTGCAAGGGCGAAGGCTACAGCCTTACCACTCGTCATAGAAACCATAGATCCGTACTCTCGTTTCTTAATTTCCCCGGCATACTCCCGAAAGCCTAAAACTCGGGAAGACATTATCCCTTCCCCTTTCGTATCTATTACAAACTCCCCTCTATAACCCAAAAGTCCACGAGTAGGAATATCGAAAATCACGCGAGCAATGCCCTGCTTCTCCACCATGTCTTTCATAAGGCCTCGGCGCTTATTTATTTTTTCAATTACTGCGCCCGAAAACTCCATCGGCACGTCCATCACTAACTCTTCGTATGGCTCAGACTTTACTCCGTCAATATCCTTGATAATAACTTCCGGCTGAGAGACCTGCATTTCAAATCCTTCCCGACGCATGTTCTCGAGCAGTATCGCCACATGTAATTCACCTCGTCCGTACACTTTAAAGAAAGATGGACCGGACTGCTTTTCACCTTGGTTGGGAGAAAAGTCTACCCGCAATCCCACATTGATCTCGAGCTCCTTTTCTAGTCGCTCTTTGATCTGTCGTGAGGTAACGAACTTTCCTTCTTGACCCGCAAATGGAGAATCGTTAACTAAAAAGTTTAAAGACAGTGTCGGCTCGTCAATAGCAATGGCTGGAAGTGGCTCCACACTCTCGTCGAGACACAAAGTCTCCCCGATGTATATATCCGGAATACCGGCTAGAAGTACGATGTCTCCGGACTCGGCACGGGTAACTTCCTTTCTACTTATTCCTTCAAAGGTAAATAATTTTGTAATCTTGGCCTGCCTGCTACCATTCACCCCTTTCACATATACCGGACCAGGAGAAGAGATAAACCCAGAATATATTCGGGCTACCGCCATACGGCCTAGGAAATTGTCATAACCTAAGTTGAAAACCTGCGCAGACATTTTTTCATCTGAATCTACTGATGCAGGGGCAACTTTTTCCATGATTAGGTCAAGGAGTGGTGAGAGGTCAGTAGAATTATCCCCTATTTTCTTAAACGCTTTACCTTCGCGACCTATTGCAAAGATTGTTTCGAAGTTAGCCTGGTCATCATTGGCGCCTAATTCAAAAAATAATTCTAAGATTTCATCATGCACCCGGTTCGGGTCTGAAGCTGGCTTGTCTATTTTATTTATTACCACAATAGGCTTGAGTCCTAGTTCTAAGGATTTTTTCAAAACAAACCTTGTCTGAGGCATAGGTCCTTCCACTGCGTCCACTAGGAGGAGCACACAGTCGATAGCGCGCAAGACTCGCTCCACTTCCCCGCCGAAATCCGCGTGGCCTGGGGTGTCCACAATGTTGATCTTGGTATCTTTATAATAGATTGATGTGTTTTTAGAATAAATAGTAATACCGCGCTCTTTTTCTAGAGCGTTGGAGTCCATGGATATTCCCTCGTCTTGAAGTCCACCATTTTGCTTCATTAAAGCATCGGTCAGGGTAGTCTTGCCGTGGTCCACGTGAGCTATGATTGCGATATTTCTGATTTCCATAAATAAAAAAGCCCGAGGGCTTTGAAGTTAACCTAATTATAATAACACACCTTTTATAAAAACACCAATTAAGCCCCCAATTTCTTCAGTTCCTGCTCGTATTTCTTCATAACTAGCATGCTGGCGTCCGTCTGACTAAGGCCCGCCTTTACCTTAACCTCTATCTCCGAGGCAATAGTTTTGAAAAGTTCGGGATTCTTTTCAATCATATTTACGAACATCTCTATCTGCGCCGGTGGCACACCCTGAGTCCGAAGCATCTTTCTAATAAAAAAATTTTGAAACATGGGAATTATTGTAGCATACAAATAAAAAATTTAAATGAAAGAGAAACACGCGCCAAGGACCGGGGTCCCAAGCGCGTGCATAGATGTGCGGGTTTATTTTGTATCCCGCCGTCTCGTCTGAAGAATGTCGTCGCGAAATGCTGGACGACCCTTCAATCGGTAGAGCTGGGCAGTCTGAGCCCGTTGCTGAACTCTTTCGTGGTGGGCAACTTCGTCCCGCACGTAAGAGCTGGCCCTCTCTCGGAACTCCTGATCCGCGAGCTTCGCCCATGGACCCGTGAACTCCGGAGAGCGGACGAGGTCGAAATTCACGAACTGCCCCATCTCGCCGAAATCCTCACACTCCAAGCCTTTTGCGTGCTCCTTGCGAACCCGGAGCACGTATTCCAGAATCTGCTTCGTCTCAGGTAACTCTTGCCACATGGTGTGCTCCTTATTGCAAAGCGAGAACCATCAGGGGGTATTACCCTTAACACCCTAGAAGGAACTCGTGAACTCTCTTAGATTGTATTAAATATCATTTATTTGTCAATTTAAAATTGACAATATTCATCATTACTGAAGAGATTTTACTACTTGTCAATTATATTGTGACAATGTTATACTTTATGTATGGATAATCTAGCCAAAACCTTGGGGCAAATGGGTCTATCGGAAAAAGAAACCAAAATTTACTTGGCTTTACTTTCAATGGGCCCAACTGCGATAAGAAAAATAGCAGAAAAGGTTAGCATAAATAGAGGCACAACTTATGAGCTACTAAAAAGGCTCCAATCCCATGGTTTAGTATCTTACTTTCACAAAGGCAAACGTCAGCATTTCGTTGCAGAAAACCCTAGTGTGCTGTCGAACATCCTTACCAGGAAAAAGAAAGAAATCGGCGAAGCTGAAAATGATTTACAAAAAATTATTTCTGAGCTCTCTTCCCTTTCAAAAGTATCTAACAATCAACCAGTAATTAAATTTTATGAAAATTATTCTGGGATAAGAACTATTCTAGAAGATGTCTTGAGCTCTTTAGTAAAGACACCTAAAAAGGAATACTCCGTCTACTCTTCTTCATCAATTCGCCCCTACCTTTATCATAAAGACGCCTTCCCTGACTTTACTGAAAAAAGAATCGCTAAAAAAATACACGTCAGAACTATCGCGATAGGCGCTGGTGGAAAAGTACAAGGTGAAGATGAGAGGAAATGGTTATCAAAAAAAGATGGTTCACCCACCTATACACTTCTATACACGGGCAAGGTAGCAAAGATATCAGTTGGAGTACAAAACATTCCCCACGGTCTTATTATTGAGGACAAAGCTATCTACGAGACAGAACTCTTGATTTTTAACTCCCTCTGGAAGACTCTTTAATAAAAATGAATAATTGTATTAAAATACTAAGATGAAATATATTTTTGATTTTGATGATGTCTTATTTAATAACACTAAAGAGTTTAGGATATACATGTACGCTTGCCTAGAAGAGGCTGGTGTGGCTCGTAGCGACGCAGAAGCATACTACGAGACCGTCCGCACGAAAGAATTTTCTTTAATAGATTTTATATCTAACCTGCTAAGCCAAAGTGTCTCAGAACAAAAAGGGGGTACTACTACAGAAGAAATTTACGGAAAGATAATGTCTAAGTGTAAAGATTTTATCAATATAGAATTAATCGAAAAAGTAAAAACATTTGGAAAGGATAATTGCTATATAATCACTAACGGAGAGAGAAAATTCCAGGAAGATAAAATGGCGCGCAGCGGTATTACTCCCCTGTTTAAAGAAATCCATATAGTGCCGGGCAGTAAGAAAGAATTTATCTATACGATTTGTAACGACAATAAAGACGAGGAAGTTTTTTACTTTGAAGATAAAATTAGATTTATTGAGGACGTTGATTTAACAAAGTGCCCTAATTTAAAAGTAGTTCACTGTAAGATTACATAGTATAAGTTGGTCTTAAAAGATGCACAAAAGTAATTTTTGTGGTATTTTATACGCACGCGTCGATGGTAGAGTGGTCAAATACGACACGCTGTAAACGTGTTGCCTTCGGGCTTCGTAGGTTCGAATCCTACTCGACGCACCAAAAAAAACTAGTACGTATTTAATTACGTAACACATTACTTAAAGTATGACTTACACCGATGAACGAGGTCGGGTACGAATATTGCTTTTGATTTTGCTTGCCCGTCCTCCGGCGTGGCCTTTTTGAGTTTCGATTAATAGCTCACCAGCCTTTACAGACACAGCCACTGTATCTCCTTTCTTCACTCCATTTGAAATAATGTACGAGGCTACTGGATTTAGAATTTTATTTTGAATCAATCTATTAAGAGGTCTTGCTCCATAATGCGGATCGTATCCCCCGCGCGATAGATATGCTAGAGCTTCGTCAGAAATCTTGAATTCTATACCCTTGGCGGTGAGGCGGTCTTTTACAACTTGCACTCGCAAGTTAACTATTTCCCGAATTGCAGACTCGGATAGAATATCGAAGACAATAGTTTCATCAATGCGATTTAAGAATTCTGGACGGAAATTATCCTTAAGAGCCTCCATAATCTTTTCTTTCGTTTGATTGTAATCCTGCTTTTCAGAATTATTAGAAAATCCAATAGACTCCATCTTCTCTATGAATTGAGAACCGATGTTTGAAGTTAGAATAATTATTGTATTTTTAAAATTCACAATTCGCCCCTTGCCATCCGTAAGACGTCCTTCATCAATGACTTGTAGAAGCATGTTGAAAACTTCCGGATGCGCCTTTTCTATTTCGTCGAAAAGTATCACGGCATAAGGCCTATGACGTACCGCCTCGGTGAGCTGTCCGGATTCATCGTAACCCACATAGCCTGGAGGTGAACCGATGAGTTTAGATATTGAATGACGCTCCATGTATTCAGACATATCTACCCGGATTATTGCGCGGTCATCATTGAACATGAATTGCCCTAGAGCCTTAGTAAGCTCCGTCTTGCCCACTCCCGTCGGACCCAAGAAAATAAATGATCCTATTGGCCTGTTTGGGTCTGATATTCCAGCCCGAGAACGGCGTATGACATCCGCCACACGCCTAATAGCATCATCTTGGCCGATGACACGCTTCTTGAGTTCCTGTTCCATACGCTCGAGCTTGGCGCGTTCTTCTTCTAGCATCTTCGAGAGCGGTATACCGGTCCAGCGCGCTACCACTTCCGCTATGTCTTCTGCAGTAATTTCTTCTTTAAGTATGCGGCGGGACTTTTGTAATTTTTTTAATCGAGTAAGTTTTACCTCCAGCTCCTTCTTGAGCGCAGGAATTTTACCATAACGGATTTCCGCCGCTCGAGAGAGGTCTGACTTCATTTCCGCATTTTCTGCTTCTAGACGCAAGACTTCCAGATCCTTTTTAATCTGGCGAATTTCTAGCACCGTACTCTTTTCATTTTGCCATTTGAGCTCAAGCTCCTTGGTCTTCTCATACAGGTTCCCTATTTCTTTGTCTATTTCTCTAATTCTGTTCTTGATGTCGCTGTTTTTTTCTTTTGCCTTCTGTTTATCACCAGACAGAGCCACCACTTCTTTCTTAAGTGCTTCCTTCTCTATCTCAAATCGCATGATCTTACCATGCGCTTCTTCAAGCACTGGCGGTTTATTCTCAAGCATTATTTTAAGCGAACTTGAAGCTTCATCTATTAAGTCCACCGCTTTATCTGGCAAGAACCTGTTGGTGATGTATCTAGCTGAGAAGTTTACCGCGGACACGATGGCATCGTCTGTGATTCTTACTCCGTGGAATAATTCGTATCGTTCTTTAAGCCCCCGCAATATTGCCACTGCATCGTCAACAGATGGCTCATCAATGTACACTGGTTGGAACCTCCTCGCTAAAGCAGGATCTTTCTCAATATGCTTCTGATATTCCCGCAAAGTCGTGGCGCCAATAGCCCGCAACTCCCCACGAGAGAGCGCCGGCTTCAACATATTTGACGCATCCATAGTTCCTTCAGCGCCTCCTGCTCCTACGATGGTATGTATTTCGTCGATAAATAAAATTATTTTCCCATCAGAGCGTTCTATTTCTTTCATGATACCTTTTAGCCTCTCCTCGAATTCTCCCCGATACTTTGTACCAGCAATCAGCATACCTAAATCGAGGGAAACAAGCTCTTTGTCTTTTAGGGATTCTGGCACATTGCCTTTCGAAATTCTGGAAGCAAGCCCTTCCACTACCGCCGTCTTGCCT
>DATDWM010000020.1:0-2747 GCA_036517375.1 Minisyncoccota bacterium | reverse complement strand
GAAACAAAAACGCCTTATCCAAATGGATCAGACGCTCCAGAGAGAGTATATATGAAGAAAAATTATAAGTCAAGCACTATAAGCTTACTCGGGTGCCTGTATCCATAACTTTTATATACACTTAATCTTGTTTTTCTAACGCAGAATTCAATGACACAGAATTTTTAATAGCTATCTCTCTAACATCCACACTTAAACTTGCTTTTGCGCTTGGCCCGTTTGGACATGGAGCGACTAAACACATTATTACCCTAGACACTTCGAATTCTGGTCGATATATTCCCGGTGTATTATATGTATGGGTAAATGTTGCTGTTTGTCCAACTAATTTTATATCATTTGACGCGGTAATAGGTACGCCGGTAATTGCTTCATCGCCCCAGACTACAGAATACAGAAGCTGTGCTGTTTTTATAGAATCACTTGCCTTTATCTCCCATTTACCTTGTTCTCCAACTTTCAATAACTGAGGACCAGAGAGGCTAGAGAAGACAGGAGGGGCTAAATCTACATCTGTTACTTTTACACTAAAGGAAGTTGAAGCTGTTCCACCCCTGCAGTCTGAAACTGAAACTTTTACATTGTATGTTCCTGCCATATCCCATGTATGACTGGTATTATATGTCCAATCTTGTTTTTGTTCTGGATTTGGTACTGGACAAGCCATGCCTTCACCTCTATTATCACCCCAACTTACTCCCCAACTTAAATTATCATTATCTACATCAGTGGCGCTGAAGTTAAAATTAACCGACTGACCGACATTAACACTCTCTGGAACTGCAATCAGTCCTAATACTGGATTGGAATTCGTCGATGTTATATTCCCCACATTTACACTTAAGCTGGTACTCGCGCTCTGACCACTTTCATTAGTAACTGTGAATTTAGGAGAGTAAGTTCCACCTCCGTTATATGTGTGAGTAAATGTAGCCGATTGATTTTTAGTTTCTTTAATAGACAAATTTGATGCTGTACTAGACAAAGGATAAATTTCATCTCCCCAAATAACAGAATAATTTAAAGTTCCATTGCTTTTATCGCTTGCTTTTATTGTCCAAGTTCCTTGTTGTCTGATATTCAACTGCTGCGGTCCGGAAACGCCGGAGATAACGGGATTGGCCGTGGTTGTGGTTGTACCGCCATAACACATTTGCCCCGTGGTTCTACTGTATTTTTCACCATAACAACCTAAACTTGTGCAAAGCTGACCGTTTTTACTGCTGTAATTCTGTCCAGGAGAACAACCTAAGTCATCCGTTACTGGTGGAATTATCCCTCCACACTCCGCATTTATAGCCGCTCTGGTGATCAGTCCGACATAGCCGGTGGGAGTGATGCTCTTGGATCTTTGATAATCTTTTGCCGCCTGAAAAGTCAGTAAGCCGAAATACCCCGTCGGTTCGGAATTGAGAAATCCTTTCATCTGCAGAAAATCTTGGAAAGTTGAAACTTCTCCATTCTTATTAATATCCCTATCTCTATATCTGAGATTATTTTGTAGAGCTACACAATCTGAGGCCGTTGGATTAGGGTCAACATCCCCTACTTGAGCAAAAGAAAATGCCGGCGCGATCAGAAGCCCTAAGACAAACAAAATTCCTATATATTTTTTCATATTTTTTACTTGCCCATCCGTAGCTTTTAGCGAAGGGGGGTGTTAATTTTTAATAAAAATCTCAATTAATTTGACCTTTTAATTATACATTAAAAACACTATAAGTATACCCCCCGATGAAAAAGCAAAATAGTTATCCACAAGTTAAAATTTGTCAACCTGCCAGGTTGACAAGTTTTATTTTTCTGTAATTACATACCTATCCAAAATAGCCTCGAACATAAGCGGTACTACAATGGTCGCGTCGGATTCAATCACGAACATTGGGGTATGTTTTGTTAATTTATCCCAAGTTATTTTTTCATTCGGGGTAGCGCCTGAATATGAGCCATAAGAAGTAGTGGAATCAGAAATCTGACAGAAATATCCCCAAGGTCGTACCTCCTTTTTCAAATCATACTTTATGGAAGGCACAACACAAATTGGAAAGTCTCCGGAAATTCCTCCGCCAATTTGATAAAATCCTAAACCTGGACCACTTTGTGAAAGCTCATTATATTTGTCATAAAGATACACCATATATTCCACGCCCGTCTTCATAACGGCTGGATTTACTTCTCCTGCTTTACAATACCCGGCAAAAATATTTCCTAAGGTGGAATCCTCCCAGCCAGGCACCACCATAGGCAAATTTTTCTTGGCAGCTTCAAACAACCAGCAATGATTCGGGTTGCCTTCATATTTCCCTTTCAGTTCATCCGATAATAAAATCTGATAAAAATATTCATGTGGAAAATAGCGCTCACCTTTGGCTTGCGCATCTTTCCATCTTTTTAAAATAATCGGCTCTACCACTCTAAATGCTTCTTCTTCCGGAATGGATGTATCTGTCACTCTTCGTTCTCCCCTATTTAAAATTTTCTCATCGTCTTCCTTGGTAAAATATCTATAGTCCGGATAATCTTTATAACTGTTATGAGCCACTAATCTGAAAATTGACTCTTCCAAGTTTGCGCCGGTGCAAGAAATGGCATGAATTTTGTTTTCTTTAATCATCGGGGCAAGAGTAATGCCAATCTGAGCGGAGGACATGGCTCCACCCATAGCTACCAGCATTTTGCCTCCAGCGTCCAAGTGTTTCTTAAAAGCAAGGGTGGCATCCTTAAAAGCCCGAGCATTAAAGTTATGA
>DATDWM010000019.1:0-5201 GCA_036517375.1 Minisyncoccota bacterium | reverse complement strand
CTACGCTTGGATTGGGGCTCGTGATGTCGGCAGCACAAAGATGCGCAAGCGGGCAAGTGCGCTGTCAGTACCCGTCGGGCTCAAGAACCACCCGTCTGGCGGTGTTGAAGTTGCGATCGAAGGATTGAAAGTTGCGGTCAGGAAAAACTTCTTCGTCGATCCCGACGATACGTATGCCCTGACGCGCTTCGAAAGCATCGGCAATAGGATGGCGCACCTCATTCATCGAGGCGTGGACGCTGGTCCGAACTACAGTCGGGAGAATGTGATGGAGTCCGCACGGATGCTCGCGAACGCTGGTATGCTAGAGCGAGTCATGATCGACGTGTCGCATGGCAACACGCTGGTACAGGACTCAGAAGATAGCAAGAAGTGGAAGAAAGACTACACACGTCAAGTGCCGGCTATCAAGGACGTGACTCGGCAGATCGTTGACGGCGGCCCTATCGCGGGGATTTTGTGCGAAAGCTTCCTCAAGGAGGGGAAGCAATCAATTCCGGAAGACCTGCGTCAGCTGGATCGTTCTCAACTCAGGCTCGATCAGTCGGTGACAGATGGATGCCTCGGGTGGGAGACAACGGAAGAGACGCTGGTATGGATGAACGATCGGCTCTCTCGCAGAAAGAAACATCGCAAGGCGTAAGCCTGCAACAAGAGGAGGAGGGGGTGCTTCGGTAATGCTGAAGCGCCCCCTAAATGCTTTTAGGTGAATGTGCGAAATAAAAGTTTTATGCTAGAATATTTTCATGCGAGATAGAATATATATTAAAGATTTAAAAGATAATGTTGGGAAGGAGGTAGTCGTCGCGGGCTGGGTGGATGTGAGACGCGACCAGGGAAAAATGGTATTTTTTGATATGCGGGATATGACCGGCATTGTGCAGTGTGTAGCGCTTCCAAGCCGAGCGGAGGTGATAGAGAAGGGTAAGGAGATTCGTTCAGAATGGGTGCTCAAAATTACAGGTTTAGTAAACAAGCGTCCGGAGAAAAATGTAAAAGCCGGGGTCCTAAATGGAGACGTGGAGCTCGAAGTTACTGGAATAGAAATTTTAAATAAAGCAGAGACTACACCATTTCAAATAAATGAAAGTACCGCCGGAATAAGTGAAGACATCCGCATGAAATATAAGTACCTAGACCTGCGTACCGAGCGCATGCAGAAAAATATTCGAATGCGAGATAAAATAATTTCTTTCTTCCGCGACTACATGCACAAGAATGGTTTTATCGAAATAGAAACTCCAATCTTAATAAAGGGTACACCTGAAGGTTCCCGAGAATACGTAGTGCCGTCACGGCTTTTCAACGGACAGTTCTACGTTTTACCTCAGTCACCACAGCAGTTTAAACAGCTCTCAATGGTGGCTGGTTTTGAAAAGTATTTCCAAGTGGCGCGTTGTATGCGAGACGAGGATACCAGGGGTGACAGACAGCCAGAATTTACTCAGCTCGACTTTGAAATGTCATTCGTGACTCAAGAAGAAGTTCTGGACTACACTGAGGCAATGTTTATTGAGCTGGTAAAAAGTGTCTACCCAGAAAAGAAAATTTCTCAGATACCTTTCCCTAGAATTTCTTATGCAGAATCAATTAGCAAATATGGCTCTGATAAGCCGGACATGCGGGTAGATAAAAATGATTCCGAGGAGCTTGCCTTTGCTTGGGTGCTAGATTTTCCAATGTTCGAAAAGACTGATGAAGGCGAGCTCCAAGCTGTGCACCACCCCTTTTGCTCAATCAAAGAAGAGGACAAAGAAAAATTTATGAAGGGCGACGACATGTTTTCAATTCGTGCTAATGCTTACGACTTGGTATTAAACGGCTACGAACTTTCTTCTGGATCAATCCGTATTCACGAACGAGATATACAGAAAAGAGTTTTTGAACTTTTAAAAATTAGTGAAGAAGATCAACAGAAAAAGTTTGGCCATATGCTCGAAGCATTTACTTTCGGTGCGCCTCCGCACGGGGGTTTCGCGCCAGGTATTGACCGCATCGTGATGATTCTGCAAAACGAACCAAACATCCGAGAAGTTATCGCATTCCCGAAGACAGGTGAAGGGCGGGATCTTATGATGGGCGCTCCGGCGGAAATAACCGACAAGCAACTAAAAGAGTTAGGAATTAAACTAAGTAAGTAATGTATTAAGTAATGAATTACGTAATTACGGGTATCGTAGTGAAAGGGGACCAATACGGCAGGAAGCTTGGATATCCGACAGTGAATTTAAAGCTTGATGCGGAGGAAACTCCTCCGCAGGGGGTATATTCTGGGACAGCAGTTTTAGAAGGTAAAGAATACCGAGCAGGCATACTGATAAATCCGAACGGCAAAGTAGAAGCGCATTTGATAGGGTATAATGGAGATGCTTACGGGAAAGTAGTCACCCTTCGGGTAGAAAAGTTTTTACGACATTATAAAAAATTCGACACTGAAGAAGAGTTGATATTACAAATTAAAAAAGACATAGAACAATGCTAAAAAATCAAATGAACTTTGCTGGTCCCGTATTTATTATTATTGCTGCCTTGCTTTGGGCCTTCGATGGATTAATCCGCCAGTACCTCTACACCCTGCCGCCAATTACTATTATATTTTTTGAGCATTTGATCGGTTTATTAATTCTCTTACCCTTTGTCTTTAAATATGTTTTAAAAACCAAGCTAAGCTCGCGTGAATGGTGGCTCGTTGTCCTGGTTTCCGTTTTGAGTGGACTCTTGGGAACTCTATGGTTTACTACTGCGCTCGGCAAGGTTCATTTTATCAGTATTTCGGTAGTATTTCTTTTGCAGAAATTACAACCCATCTTTGCAATATCTACCGCAAGTATTTTCTTAAAAGAAAAGCTCGACAAGCGATACATTAAATGGGCTTTGCTTGCGATGATTTCAGCCTACTTCGTCACTTTCCCCAATGGCTATGTAAACCTCTCGACCGGAGAGGGCACAGTCATCGCGGCTCTGTATGCTCTGGGTGCCGCCTTTGCATGGGGATCTTCCACCACATTTTCTAAAATGCTTTTAGGTAAAGTTGATTTCAAAGTTAGTACTTTTTATAGATTCTTATTCACACTTATTATTGCTCTACCCTTTGTGCTTTTGTATGGGCAGACGGCTTCAGGCAGCCTCGCTTTACCAAGTAGCTCCCAGTTCGGCTTGCTTGCCCTCATCGCCCTCTCTACCGGGATGGTGGCCCTCCTTATCTATTACAAAGGATTGGCTAAAACCCCAGTGCACATCTCCACTATTTTGGAATTAACTTTCCCATTCGTGGCTATCTTGCTAGACTTTATAGTGAACGGTACGGTGCTGACGTTACTCCAGTGGATTTCCGCCTTCGTACTCGTCTATAGTATTTATAAAATTGCTAAATTAAGAGAAGCTCAACAAAATTATGTCTAAAGATTTATTAAAAAAAGTTTGCAAGCCATGTGAAGGGGGAGTAACACCTCTTAATAAAGCCGATGCACAGGATTATCTGGATGAAGTTCCTGGCTGGGAACTAATTGAAGATGGCAAGAAAATTTCTAAAGAATTTAAATTTCAAGATTTCATCGGGGCGATAAACTTCGTCGAGCGAGTGGCAGATGTGGCAGAGATGGAAGACCATCATCCCGACATTCATGTTTATTACAACAAAGTAATTCTTGAACTTTGGACTCACGCTATTGGCGGATTATCTCTCAACGACTTTATCGTTGCTGCCAAGGTGGATCAAGTGAAGTAAAAAAGAGACGGGTTGTTCTTCCGAACACGCACCGCCTCTTGTGTACCCCCATATCTACTTCTTATACATAAGCGCTCTTCGGGTGAAGCAGTCTGTTTTGCCCGTGTGGCAGACTGGACCCGAAGCCGTGACCATGTAGATCAAGGTGTCTTGGTCACAGTCCAGGAAAATTTCCTTCACCTCTAGTATGTTCCCCGACGTTTGCCCCTTTTTCCAGATTTCATTTCTGGACCGTGACCAAAAATGAACAATACCTGTTTTAAAAGTGAGATCGTAAGCTTCGTGATTTTGAAATCCCACCATCAAAATTCTGCCACGGCAATCAAATGTCCATTCTTGCGCGACCGCTGGAATCAAGCACAGATCACCGAGTTTTGTGAAATTAGGCTCGAGAGAGCTATCTTCAACAAGAATGAAACTATCTTTTACTGTGATCATAATGGATTCTTCAAAGAACAATGAGTTATGCAAAACGCAAAACCCCTTCCGTAGTATCCAAACTAGGGAAGGGGTTGCTTTCGAAAAATCTTTTTTAAATAATTAAGTCCTCAACGACAACCCTTTCCTAAGTTTGGAAGAGTTGTGCGCATGTTTTGAAAGGCGAGCGAGGACTAGGCGATAGCCACCGAGCGAGCCTTCTAGCCATTTTTTTATTCGAGCAATGGTAGCGGAAGAAAGACCGGTTTTTTCAGTTATATAATTATACTGGGCATCACGCGAGAGCAGGGAAGCAGCCTCAAGCCTGTTGGCGAACTCTTTTATTTCTTTAGGTGTCATCAGGTCGCGTAAGAATTGTTCCACTTCTCGAGGAGTTTTAAGTTCTAAAATACCAGCGACAAATTGCCCGTTTTCTCTAGTATTCCAGTCAATATCATCGGGGTCGATTTGCCTGATTACCTTAACTGTCTGTATTGATGTCCTGTCGTTCATTCCTTTACTCATCCTGATACTTTAGCAAAGTAAAGTACTTTAGTCAAGTAAAGTATAAAGGGGGTGGGGAAAACTCTGTACCCTTTGTTCCACCCTCTCTTTATCTTGTTAGACAGATAGCTGTACTGCCGGCTACTGCCGCTTCAGCGCCTTCTGGTGCACAGACTGTGTACCTGCCATTCGAGTCTACCTCTACCGTATATTTTGTATTTACTGCGGTTCCACCATTGGGATCGAAAGGAATTTGAGATGGAATGTATGTAGGAACCAGGCAACCAAGGTCTATATTTGCGGAGGCTGTGCCAATGTCAGTAGCAGTACTACTTATCGGAGTACCTACTCCAGTGCAAGTGAACACTCCTTTGTTGTCTGCTAAATTTTGACCAATGGCATTCAGAATTGTTCCCACATTACTTGTTCTCTGGGTATTGCGAGCTTGGGCAAATTGCCTAGCAGGGTTTATTGCCACTATCACAATAGCTGCCAATATTGCCACAATTCCGATGACTACTAAAATTTCTATGAGAGTGAAACCCTGATTCTT
>DATDWM010000018.1:0-76074 GCA_036517375.1 Minisyncoccota bacterium | reverse complement strand
TGCAGGAAGTTATTAAGGTTACAGACAATACGCTTCTTAAAATCACAGTTGCTAAATGGCTAACACCTAACGGAGCGTCTATTTCCGAAAAAGGTCTAACCCCCGACTATAAAGTAGGAATTACCAAAGAAGATACCGCAGCTAAAGTAGATCCTCAAATGAATAAAGCAGTAGAGTTATTAAAAAATTGGCCCGGAGTAAAATAAGCGAAAATAAAAATATATGAAAGTAATATTTCTGCATGACGTTCCGAGAGTAGGTAAAAAGAATGATGTCAAAGAAGTAAATGGTGGATATGCTACAAACTTCCTTCTTCCCAAGAAGTTCGCGACCCTAGCAACACCTAAAGCGCTTGCTCAGCTAGAACTTCGTAAAAAAGAAATCACAGTGGAGAGGGAAGTCCAAGATGATCTCCTGGTAAGAAATCTAGAAGAGATAAAAGGAAAGACAGTGACAATAAAAGCCAAAGCTGATGAGAAAGGGCACTTATTCTCGTCTATTAAACCCGAAGCGATAGCAGAAGCTATGAAAACAGAACATAGAGCAGACATCGACCCCGAGTTTATAATTCTAGAAAAACCCGTCAAAGCAGTAGGGGAATTCGAAATCCCGATATCAGTCAAAGGCAAAAAATCTTCGTTTAAACTAGTAGTGGAGAAAATTTAAAACTATATTTAGACAACGTTTACAACTTTCTTAACTGAAGTAGTTCCGTTGAAGGAAGTCTTTCTTGTAGAGCTGAATTTTACAGTGCCGGGTGTGAGAGCAAAGAGGGTATGATCCTTACCCATAGATACATTGGTGCCTGCAAGTATGATTGTACCGCGCTGACGCACTATAATAGAGCCAGACTGCGCCATTTGGCCGTCAGCAAGCTTCGTACCTAGGTACTTTGGGTTTGAATCTCTTAAGTTTTTGGCGGTACCGCCGGCTTTTCTATGTGCCATAGCTTTGTATTGTTTTAATTGATTTAAATGCTAAAATTCACTTATAAAACCATTATAAACAATTCCATGCAGAAAATCAAGCAATTCATTGAGAGCGACAAGGGAAAGGATATTTTAATCATTCTGGTGGTAATTTTAGTGGGTTTGGGCTCCTTTGAGCTAGGTAGGCTCTCTAAAGAAAGCAGTTCTTCTGGGATAAAAATAGAATATTCAAATGGGGAAGTTAGAGGGGAAAGCCAGCAGGCGAGTGTACTTTCATCCGTAGAATCTAATGGCTCGACGGTAAATAAAGTAACTAAACCATCCGTAAATGCCTTCTTCGCTTCCAACAGAGGCAGTAAGTACTATTCCTTAGGCTGTACCGGTGGTAAAACTATCAAGCAAGAAAATCGTGTTTATTTTAATACTAGTGCCCAGGCCGAAGCCGCAGGCTATGAGCTCTCTAGTTCCTGCGACTAAAAATATTTATGCAAACTTCTACCAGGGTTCCAGATAAAGGATTCTACTATCACTACAAGCACGACCCATCTGGGTCAGTAAATAATTATGCCTATGAAGTGTTGGGCACCGGACTCCATTCCGAAGGAAGCCACGGAGTAGTGGATCCAAAAGATATGCTTGTCGTCTACCGCCCTATTTATGAAGCTTTTGTATTTAAAGAAGGGGAGCTGTTCGATATAAGGCCATTAGACATGTTTATGGAAAACGTCATCAAGGATGGTAAAACTTTTCCAAGATTTCAAAAAATTTCTGACGCGAAAATAATCGGGGAACTAGAGAGAATAAAAAAAGAAATGTACGGGTTGGATTAGAGATTCTTTTTAGAAAGAGACAGGAGGGAAGGTACTTAGAGAACCTTATCTACAGTATAGTACCGTGTCGCACAATATATCTTTTGTTCAGGCTAAGTATACTAATAACTAACCGTGGGGGCCGAGTTTTGATCTTCTGTGTACTTCCCGTCTCTGATGCGTTCCATATTTTCAACAAATGTTTTCCAGAGAATGTTTACGAAGACATCCTTCCATAAATAAGTTGCCGGGCCTTTGAAATACTTTTGCCAAAGGTCCACTGTCCCTCCCCCGACGTATTCTAAATTATCCTGGGCTTTAGGACTCTCGACGACACTCTGTATGCTTATATTGAAGTAACTTAACGCTAGTATGCCGAGGAAGCCTAAGAAGAGGACTCCGAGTAAGCTTATGCCATTGTTACTCATTATTCTTTATTCTTTCTGATATTAAAATTTTTCATTTAAGGGTAGGCTTACGCTAGACTCGCAAAGAAGTCCTTAACATAATTCAAGAAAATTTCTAACCAACGTATGATTTCAGAAAAAGAAACACCAAAGTATTTCATCAAGAAAATAAGAGCAACGATCAAAATTATTAGACGTAAGAATCCTCCTTGTTTATTTTTGAAATTCTTTAACATATTAATATTTTACCACGTAGTCATGTTCAACGCTAGGTGTACTATAACTATAACTGTGGAAGGTATTTCATAGGGTCAAGGTAGGCATTGGTAGCGGCTATGGGTTGAGTTAGGATTTTTCCTAGGCAAGACTTACTTGGAATACTTTTAACTGAAACTGCGGGGTTACCTTCAGCATCTTCAGATGCATAAAGTGATAGATGTAAATGCGGACCCGTAGAAGACCCGGTGTTCCCACTGTATCCAATAATTTGACCAGTGGAGACTCTCTCCCCTTTTGTAACTTTAATAAGTGATAGGTGCGCATAAGTACTAGAAAGTCCATTGTTGTGTTGTATTAATATCCATTGCCCAAAAGAAGCCTTTGGACAGGAAAGATCTGTATTGCCAGTACCCAAGACCACCCCATCAGACACAGTTTTTACTGGAGTTCCTACAGGTGCTCTGAAATCTGTCCCTCCGTGAAATCCACTACCCCTTGGTCCATATGGCGAAGTAATAAATACATAGTCTAACGGCCAACTTAAAATTCTACCTGACGGCAGCGACGACGGATTTAAAACAAATTTTAATTGCGATTCATAATTTCTAATCTCTTGTTCAAAAGCTATTTTCTTGGCTGTGTCCATGGCCAAGAGTTTCTGATAGTTTGCTTCACTATTTTTTGTTTGAGTGAGTAAGGTGTTTTTTTCTTTAGTATTTTGTTCTACTATTTTTTTCTGGTCGGCTAGCTTTGACCGCAGGAATGTGAGTTCTGCTTTGGCATCTATTGTACTCTGCCTAGTGTCTTCGAGCTCACCCTTTACGACCCGGAGTTTCTTTACATTATCTCTAATACTGTCTCGGACGGTGGCCATATTGTCGATGTCATTCCAGATGAGGGTAAAGTCATTTTCCGACAAAATAGTAGCCACGAAGCTCGCCTGCTCGAGTTCGTTTGTTTTTTTAATATCAAGTTCGATGGCGAGGGTTGCGCTGCCAATGGAGTCTTCCTTGTTAACAATCTGTGAACTTAAGCCTTGAATTTTTAAATTAGTCTTGTCTATCTTATCCTCAGTGACTGATATGTCAGCGTTCAGTTTTTTCTTAGTGATGTCGAGTTCCTGGATGGAGCCACTCAAAGAGCTTTTCTGCTTACCTAGGGTATCGAGCTGTACTTGGTACTGCTTGATTTCTTTTTCTAGTTTTTCGATGTCACGGCTTTTCTGGTCAATTTTATCTTCTAGTTCACTGGCTGTTTGGGCATAGGAATAAATAGCCGGCACAATTAAAAAAATGCTCAGAAAAATGGAAACTAAAGTAAAACTCCAGAGAGAATTATAAGGCTTTTTGTAGTCGGGAAATTGTTTCATTTTTTCCTATTATCGAGGCAATAATAAATGGATCGGGGGACTTGTCTCGTCCAGAGAGGGCGTATCGGACAGGATGGAGTAGCTCTCCCCTGCTTTCAAGCATTTCAGCAATTAGCATAAGGGCTGTTTTGACATTCTCGGTAGTAAAATTCTCTTCCATTATTTCGCTGAGCGCCTTGATTGCTACTTCTAAATTATTTTTAATTTTCTCGGGTGGAGTAGTTTTAAAAATTAGCTTTTGTTTGTCTAGCATCTCGGGTGCCTTAAAGAATACATCAAGCTCCCCCATCCTTACCATTTCTTCCACGTCGCTCCATTTAGAAATGCGTTCAAAAATTACAGGAATAAGTTTTTCATTTCTGTATTCAGTTGGTAAATTTTCTAGAATATTTTTCTCCACTTCTTCTTTTGAAAGAAGCTTCATGTGTTCTTTGTTGAACCATTCAAGTTTTTCTTCACTAAAAATAGCAGGACTTTTTTGTACCCGAGATAGGTCGAAAGATTCAACTAATTCTAAATGGGTAAAGATTTCCTGGTCTGTGCCAGGGTTCCATCCTACGAAAGCCACTCCGTTTAAGACAGCTTCCGGTAAATATCCAGATTTCTTATACTCCATTGCTGGTAGGGCTCCCCGACGCTTTGAGAGTTTTAATTTATCTCCACCTAGGACAAGTGGTAAATGGGCGTAAACCGGAGTCGGCGCACCTATTGCTCTTTGAATCAATATTTGGCGCGGAGTGTTAGAAGTAAGGTCTTCTCCGCGAATTACATGGGTTACACCTTCTTCGAAATCGTCTACTACTACTGTGAGGTGGTGCAACGGTTCTTGTAAATTTCTTGCAATAATAAAATTTCCTAGGTCTGTAGTGTTGGTGGTTACGTCGCCTTTAATTTCGTCGTGAAAAGTAACATCAATATTTGGATTTTTAAAGCGCACAAGGTCTTTCATTGCTCCAGAACCATCTTTTGCTTCTTCTTTGGAAATATAAGCATTTCCGTCTGCGATCATTTTTTCTAAATAGAAAGTGTGCTTCGCTATATTTTCCGACTGACGGTAAAAGGCGTCATACTCAAGGCCAAGCCACTCGAGGCTCTGTATTATATTTTCTTCATATTCTTTTTTGTCACGTAATTTGTCGGTATCTTCAATACGCAGGATGAACTGGCCTTTATTTTTTCTAGCAAAAAGATATGCAAATATAGCGGTTCTATATGTACCTAAATGAAGTAAGCCCGTAGGGCTTGGGGCGAATCTAGTTACCACTTTTTTCTCATTATTTTCGGGCATAATGCTATTTTAGCATCTATCCCTCATGACTCAAAGCGGTGTCCACTAGGGCTCGAGCGATAACAGTAGCCCCGTCTCCTTTAGCAAATATCTTAGCACTCTCTGCCATTTTTGCATACTTAGTTTTATCATTGATTATTTGATCAATTTCCGAATTTAAAATATTAGCAGTCATGTTGGCTTCTTCTATCACATTACAGGCTCCGGCATGGGCGTAATTGAAAGCATTTTTCCTAGCATGGTCAGCATTCGACTCCGTGAAAGGAATCAAGATCGAAGGAATGCCCCAAGTTGCTATTTCAAAAATCGTAGAGCCGGCTCGGGAGATGACAAGAGTAGCTGCGCCGGAAGCCATCTTCATACCAAGTGGATTTAAAAAAGAAATGGGAAAATATCTTTCTTTATTTTTATTGGTTTGCAGTACAACATCTGCCTGGTCGATCACGGCTTTAAAATTTCTAACTCCGGTTTGATGGATAACTTGATATTTTTCCAAGAGAAGTGGTAGCGCATCTATCACTGTGTTATTTATTAATTCTGCACCCTGAGAACCACCCAAGATTAGAATAGTCGGAAGGTTAGATTCAAATTTGAAATATTTAAGGGCTTCTTCTTTAGGTGCTACGTTTTCTATTTCTGTTCGGATCGGTTGTCCGGTCCAAGCCACTTTATTTCTAGGAAAATATTCTCCAGCTTCCCTGAAAGACACTGCAACTCTCTTAGCAAAGCGCCCCGCCCATTTATTTACTCTGCCGGGCGCGGAGTCTGATTCGTGAATTATCACCGGAATACGCAGAAACCAGGCGGCGAAAATAGTAGGAAAAGATGCGTACCCACCCTTGCCAAAAACTACATCCGGGTAAATAGAAAATAATTTAAAGATAGCATTCACAGTGCCCCCAAATATTTTAAAAATATCAATAAAATTTCGGAAAGAAAAATAGGTACGCATTTTACCAGCGCTTATTTCTTCATAGTGGAGACCATTCTCGTACAGCATTTCCTTGTCATAAGAGTCCGAAGAAATAAAGTAGAGCTTGGCACCCACAATATTCTCGCGGTCTATTATTTGGTTTACTTTTTGGGCAACGGCGATAATTGGATAGAAATGCCCGCCAGTTCCGCCTCCCGTAAAAACTATTTTCATAAGTGTTTTTTCTGAAATTTTGATATATGTAGCACCATGCCGGTAGCGATAAGGTAAATCATAAGGGACGTGCCTCCATGGCTCATAAAGACAAGTGGTACTCCAGTCAAAGGGAAAACTCCAGAGACGGAAGCAATGTGCATGAAAGATTGCACTACAATAAGTATAACAATTCCTGACACTAAAAGTCCACTAAAGTAATCCGGGCTCCGGTTCGCTATCCGCATACCACGCAAAGCAAAAAGTGAGTAAAGAAATATAACCATCGACACTCCGATAAAACCAAATTCCTCACCTAAAACAGCAAAGATGGAGTCCCCTTGTGGTTCCGGTAGATAGCTAAATTTCTGAATACTCTGCCCAAACCCCCTACCAAAGATGCCTCCCGAGCCCAGGGCAATGGCCGACTGCTGAACTTGATAGGAAGCCCCCCTGGGGTCTATGGAGGGGTCTAGGAAGGTTTTTACTCGCTCTTGGAGGTATGGGGTAAAGAAGACTAGCGATCCTAGCAGAAGGGCTGATCCAGCCCCTAAGTATAAAACATATTTTATCGGAACGCCGGAGATAAAAAGCATTGAAAACCCAGTAACGGAAATGAGGATAAAGCTCTTTGTGTCTGGTTGTTTGAGCAAGATAAAAGCGATGACCGATAGCATTATCGCAAGCGGTAAGATTCCAAATTTGAAATCCTTTACTCTGGTTTTAGCCCAGGAAAGCCAAGCCGCAAAGTAAATTACGAAACCGAATTTCAAGAATTCTACTGGTTGCATTGATACTGGACCAATAGTAATCCACCTCTGCGCTCCACCGTGGCTCCAGCCCAAGGACGGGATAAAGACACTAGCGGTGAGTAAAATTGCGCCCAAGAAAATAAAAAGAGAGTAGCGTCGCCAGAATTTATAATCAATCTTAGAAGCTAGATACATACCGATGAGGCCCAAGCCTAGACCCAGTACTAGCTGATTAAAAAGTACGGAGCGGAAAGTCGTTGCATTTTTGGACAATATTCCCAAGGAAGCCGAGACAAAGATAGCTACTCCGATACCAATCAAGAGAATAACAACTATCAGAAAAAATTTGTCGACCTTTTTGTTTCCCATTTTCTTTGTATTTTGTACTCTACTAAGGCCTAGCGCCTAAAGCCTAGTTCCCTACCTACTCATTATCGCTAAAATTATTCCAATGATCGCAAACATGATGGACAGAATCCAGAAACGCATGGTTACTTTATAGGACGGCCAGCCGATAGCTTCAAAGTGATGATGGAGTGGCGCTAACTTGAATACTTTTTTACCCCCACGATACTTCTTAGAAAGCATTTGTAAAATAACCGAGCTTGAAGTAAGGACTAAAGGCATAGCGATCACTGGCAGGATAAGCACTGTGTCTGTGAGGAATGCTAAAGTTGCCAGGGTTAAAGTGAGTCCCATTATGCCCGTCTCCCCCATATAGAATCTAGCCGGCGGAATATTAAACCAAAGAAAGGCAAATATCGCTCCGGCAATAACACCAGAGAAGGTAGCTAAGTCTATTTGATTAAAAGAATAGGCAATAACTGCATATGCGGCAAAGATGGAAGCAAGTACTCCACCCGAGAGCCCGTCGATACCGTCAATAACTCCACCCGAGAATATTGCGAGCGCCACTAGTATGAAAAGTGGGATAATGAAAATTCCTAAAAATATTTCTCCCCCGAATGGAATATGAATGGAGACAATTCCAAGCTTGTAGAAAAACCAGCTTCCGATCAGTAGCGCCACACCCGCAATGAGGGATGCCTTCCAGAGTCTCCAGGATTTATTGTCTTTTGCAAACTTACCTTTTCCGTAAATTTGGATTAAGTCATCCCAGAGTCCGATGAATGCGCCTACAAGTAGGGTAAAAAATGGGATGAGGGTCTGATTCCTACTTAGGAAATTCATTTTCTCATTATTTTCCGTAGGAAGCAGGATGGATATTAAATAAAAAAGTATAGTGGTTAGAAGCACGGAAGCCCAGATTATGATTCCACCCACTCGAGGAGTATTTAATTCTGCATGTTCGTTGTGAATTTTTTGGAACTCGTCCCCTACCCCGTTACCATTCCGGCCGTGCCTCTTCCACATTTTGTATTTGTAGAAAAAGTGGGTAGCAAGGGGGGTAATGGCGAGGCCTAAAAAAAAGGCTAGAGCGGTGGGTATGGAGATTTTAACTAAATTTACTAGCATGGCCGTAATTATAGCACATTTTAACGGCTCAACAGCCCGTTGAGCCGTTCATCCCGTTATTCCCGTCAGATTTCATAATTACAAATTATACAACACATTTACCAGTGTTTCCATATCAGTAAAACGTCCTTCAAATGTAGATCCTAATACTGTCACAGCAATATCATCTCCCTTTTGGTCTTTAAATATTACTGCCAGACTTCCTCCCCCAGCGTCAGTGTAGCCAGTTTTTGAAAGTATTAGGTTTGGAATTTTGTCTAAAATTATATTTGTATTTTTGAAAGTGTGTGTAAAGCCCGACTCGGAGGTTAAGGTTATTTCTGGTTGTGTTGTCACATTAAAAATTTCTGGATATGCGCGTAAGGCATACATGGCCATAATGTTCACATCAAGAGCTGTAGCAAATGCTCCTGGATGCGAGATATCTATATCGAGTCCAGTTGTATTAAAGAAAGATGAAGCCTCGGCGCCTAATTTTTGCGTCTTCGTATTTATTTTTTCTAAAAAGTTTTCACTACTTCCAAGCATAAATGCGCCGTCGTTGGCAGAACTTATTAGGGTTAACCGCGCAAGGTCTTCAATCTTCCACTTCTCGTCTGCAAAAAGACCATAATCCCCTGCTTGCTTTATGGAGTCCGGACTTAAATACACAATTTCATTTTTTGAATGATTATTTAATGCCACAACCACGTTTATTATTTTTACCAGAGAGGCTATTGGTATAGACACATCATCATTCTTTCCGTAGACTTTTTTATTTTCGGTTATGTTGTACACGGAGACAGCTCGGGCTACGACTGGCGTGCTGTCTAAGGTATGTTTTATTCTCTCTTCACTCTCTATTTCCATTTGATAGAGTTTATTTAATTTAATATTGTGAGATAAGGAAAAAAAGGCGACCACTGCCACGATAAAAAATAAGGCTATAAGTAATCCGTTTTTAGTTTCGTTCGGCGTCATTGGAAAGTTCCGTAGCTAAGTTTTCTGCAGAAATTTTAATCGAGTTATTTATATCGTTATACGCTGGAAGCTCTTCCACGGACTTTATTCCCATAAAGGACAGGAGTTCAAAGCTCGGACGATAAATATATCTGCGGCTGTCCGCTGGGTCAGTAATCTTCTCCACTAGCCCCCTCACAGATAGGGCGCGTAGGGTGAAGCTGGAATTCACTCCTCGGATGTAGTCGACCTCAGAGCGACTCGCTCCATTTTTATAAAGCACTATCGATAAAGTTTCCAATGCTGCGCGAGAGAGGTCTTTATTTAATTCTTCTTTTTGTAAATTTTCAATAAGGCTTGAAAGCTCTGGTACGGTACCAAAGGTAATTTCATTATCCTTTTCAAGTAAGGCTATTCCCCTACCTTGCAAATTATTTTTTAGTTTCTCGATACTATCATTTATTTCTGTTATTCCCACATTTAAAATCTCACCCAGCTTTTTGCGTGACATAGGCTCCCCCTTCCAGAACAATACTGCTTCTATCTTTTTTTCTAATTCCATAAATTTATAAATTTTCAGTTACTTTATCTTGTTTTTTCTATAAAAATATCTTCCCCGTTATTTTCTTGAATAGCGTTCATCATTCCTTGACGTACTAGCTCAAGCATTGCTAGGAAAGATACTATCACAAGAACTTTTTCTTCTCTAGTCTTAGGCTTCCCGTCTATACCACTTAAGTCATGGAAATTCATTTTGAGAGAATTCTGGATGCGCTCGGTTAATTGGTTTATCATCTCCTCAATGCTTATCACTTTCTTTACTTCTACTTCAGTGAGAGGTGTTTTCTTAGGAATTCTGCCCAATACTTCAGTGGCAAAAGCCATCATAGACTCACGGGTTATCTGACTGTCGGGCAAAAAAACCAACACATCATTCTTCCTCTCCATTGGCGCGAAAATTATTCTTTTACTGAAATTACTTTTGATATTTCCGGCAAGTTTGGTGAAAATTTCATACAGACGGAGGCGCTCTTCTAGGCTATTAATGTCCCCTTCTTCCTCAGTGGTAAGATTTAAGTCTGGTAGTAAGGACTTTGACTTGATTAAAATCAGCGTTGCTGTTACTACAATAAAGTTTGAAATTTCATTATTACTTCTAGCATGAATTTCACTTACGTATTTTAAATAATCTTCTGTAACCTGGGCAAGCGACAGGTCATTAATAAAAAGCTTCCGTTTCTCTATAAGGTCTAACAGGACGCCAAACGGCCCTTCAAATACAGGTGTTTTTATTGTATAGTTTTCTCCTGCCACGGTTATATGCTAACATTTCTTTATGCAAAAGAAAAATGACGTTCGCCTGCCTAGCAGTGTCGTTCCAGTAGAATACAAGATCGAGCTAAAGCCAGACCTAGAAAATTTCACTTTTGAGGGAATTGAAACTATATCCCTTTCACTTTTAAAAAGCTCTTCCTACCTCACTCTTCACTCGAAAGAATTAGAAATAGAAACAGCCAGTATTTTGATTGCTAAGGAAAAGGTGTTCGCAAAAATTTCTTACAATGAAAAGAAGGAAACAGCAACTTTCTTATTTCCGAAATTAATACCGAAGGGAAAATTGGAGCTAACGCTTGTTTTCAAGGGAATACTGAATGATAAAATGCGTGGCTTTTATAAAAGCCAATACAAAATTGGAGAAACAGTGCACCACATAGCTACCACCCAGTTCGAAGCCACCGACGCACGCAGGGCCTTTCCATGTTTTGATGAGCCAGCTCAAAAAGCCGTATTCCACGTTTCTCTTATTGTACCTCACGGTAAAACAGCTATATCGAATACGCTACCTGCTTCGGTGGCGGAACATGAATCCGGGTTCCAAATTATAAAATTCCACCCTACTCCTAAAATGTCGACTTATCTGCTGGCTTTCATTGTGGGAGACTTTGAATACATTGAACGTAAGTCGAATCGAGGCGTCATTGTCCGCGTCTACACGATTCCAGGTAAGGTTCATCAAGCCAAATTTGCACTCGGTGTTACTGTGCGTACACTTGAATTTTATGAAAAATATTTCGATATTCCATACCCTCTTGATACTTTAGATATGATCGCTATCCCGGACTTTCAATCTCTCGCCATGGAAAATTGGGGCGCTATTACTTTCCGCGAGGTGGGGCTTCTAGTTGATGAGCAGAATACATCCACTGGCTCCAAGGAGTTGATCGCTGAAGTTATCGCGCATGAATTGGCACATCAATGGTTCGGTAATTTGGTAACTATGGAATGGTGGACACACTTGTGGTTGAATGAAGGCTTTGCTTCTTATATTCCCTACTTGGTTATTAGTAAATTATTTCCGAAATGGAATATTTGGGAGCGCTTTACCACCGACACCCAGGGCATTGCACTCCGGCTTGATGCACTTAAGAATACGCATCCCATAGAAGTAGAAGTACACCATCCGGACGAAATAGGTGAAATATTCGATGAAGTTTCATATTCTAAAGGAGCTTCCGTTGTCCGAATGTTGGCGGACTATCTGGGAGAGGCGGACTTCCGAGACGGCTTAAGGCATTATTTAAAGAAACATAGTTATAAAAACACTGAAACCCTGCATCTTTGGCAGTCCTTTGAAAAAGTCTCTCGTAAGCCAGTAGAAAAAATGATGCGCAACTGGACGTCTAAGCCAGGCTATCCGCTCGTTCGCGCAGAGATGATAAAAGGAAAGGTTACTTTTTCGCAAAGTAGATTCTTTGCAAATCCAATTTCAAAAAAGAAAGCGAAGGATAAGACCAAGTGGGTAATTCCTATTACTTTCAAAAAAAATAAAGTAAATTATGGAGAAAGCGGATTTTTTAGAACAGAGTACTCAAAAGAATTATTGGAAAAACTTTATTCTCCGGTCCAAGATAAAACACTTTCTGCTCCGGACCGCTTGGGAATAATTAGGGATCTTTTTGCCCTAGCAGAATCAGGTACCATTTCCACTACTGACGCCCTGGAATTTCTGTCCGCTTATAAAAACGAAGATAGCTACATAGTGTGGGTAGAAATAGCCACAGGGCTCAGCCGTCTGGAGCAAATTCTAGCAAAAACACCTACTAAGAATGATTTACAGAATTTAGTAATTGAGTTATTCTCTCCGCTTGTAAAGCGGCTCAGCTGGAATAAAAAAGAGGGTGAACTACATACTAATGCTCTACTTCGCTCACTCGCTATCGCCCGTGCAGGACTCGCAGGAAATAAAAAAATTATAGAAGAAGCCAGAAAAAAGTTCGCTACCATGAGTAAGGGCGGACACATTTCACCAGATGTGCGCTCGGCTACTTATCAGATCATCGCTTGCTATGGCGAGATGAAAGAGTATAAAATTCTTACTGCAAAATATAAAAAGGAGAGATTACACGAAGAAAAGAATCGGCTTGGTCACGCTCTAGGATACTTCTCTCAGCCTAAAATTTTGAAAGAAGTATGTAAATTTGCTATGAGTAAGGACGTCAGAACTCAGGACACTGTAAGTATGATTTCTTCAGTTGGTCTAAATCCGGCTGGCCGAGATATTTGGTGGAAATTCGTGACGGAGAACTGGAAGACTCTCGTTACGAGGTACGGTGATGGCGGACACACCTTAGCGCGCGCCATCAAGGCAATTTCTAATAGCTCCGAAATGAAACACCTTTCTTTATTTAAACGTTTTTTTCAAATGCATGATGCTCCTGGCGCCAAGCGAGCTATCGAGCAAGTTCTAGAGAGGTTGGAAGGAAATGTTTTGTGGCTCAAGAGAGATAAAAAAGCAATCGCTAAATTTTTAACCCAAAAGTAATTCCCTACTGTGCAAAATATTCAGGAGTATTTAAAGACATCCAGTCTAAAAGTTGTCGCATTACGGAAGATGCGTTAACGCTGTTCGTTGTAGGTCCGGACTCCATGAGTATTGTAAATGCATAGCGAGGATTTTCATACGGGAAAAAGCCCATGACCCAAGAATTCACCCTATTTTTACTGAGTCCCAGCTGGGCCGTACCGGTCTTGGCTGCCACTTCCACATACGGAACATTTAAAGACAAAGCGGTGCCCAGGGTCACCGTCTGCCGCATGCCTTCCTGTACTATTTTGAAATACTCTACCGGCAAATCTACTCTCGAAGTATCTTCTTCTTTTTCTTTGTCTCCAAGGACGAAATGCGGCCTCACTAGAGTGCCAGAATTTGCGATAGCGGCACCAGCACGTGCCATCTCAATGGGTGTAACCTGGAATCCATACTGTCCGATCGCAGTGTGGTAGGTATCTCCAATACGCCAGATGTCGCCATTAAAATTCTCTAATTTCCATTCTGGGCTCGGGATTACACCACCTTTTTCGTCCGGTAAATCTACACCAGTGGACTCCCCGATTCCAAAAAGCTTGGAATATTTTTCTATATTTTTAATTCCCAGACCCTTCTGGTCTTCAAATCCTCCTCCAATGCTATAGAAATAAATATCGCTCGATACAGCTATGGCCTCTCGCATGTCTGTCCAGCCGTTGACTTGCCAGTCTTTAAATATAGTTTTTTGATCAGGGAAATATGGATTAGGTATCGAAATAGATCCAGTCGATAAAATTTGCTTATATGGATCAATGATACCCTCTGCTAAGGCACCCAATGCTAAAAATGGTTTTACGATTGAGCCCGGAGTATAGAGGCCGGAAATGTTTCGATCTAGAAAGACCTTCCTTTTGTCTTCTAAATAGTTTGAAATTGTTGCGCTATCTTTTCCTAAAGATAAAATTTCAGAATTGTACTCCGGGAAGCTGGTAGAGGTTAGAACTTCTCCATTTGTTATGTCCATAATTATTCCTGAACCACCCGAGAATAAAAAGTTTTCCGCCGCGTTTTTAATTAGAACAAATAATTCTTCTTGAATACGCGCGTCTACTGTCGTGACTAGATCATTGCCTCTCTTTGGCGGGTTCACAATATTTTCTGATTGCACTTTACCCCGAGCATCTGTTTCCGTTATTTTAGAACCATTCTCTCCTTTGATTATTTCATTGTATTGTTTCTCTAGACCATCCTTACCTATAAATTCATTCTGCCAGTAGTTTCCGAGCTTATCTTTAGCGGGATAGCTAACATAGCCCAAGAGGTGGGAAAAGCCAGCTGGTTTGTAGGATCTTATTTCGAAAGCGTTAATGGCAATTTGTCTTTCTTCAGGCGCGAGAGTAGTGGGCACTTCTTCCGCCTTCTTGTTCCAAGCTAATTCGATTTTATTGCGGTCATAAATTATTCCCCTATCTGCAAAGATAATAGACTGCCCTAAAGTATTGTCTTCGCTTCTTGCATAGTAAGTACTACCCTCCTTTATTTGTAAGTATCCCAGCTGGACAAAGAAGACTAGGACAAATACAAAAAAGAAAAATCCGAAAAATAAAATAGTACGTTTGGAAATTGGTTTCTCGATCCTTCCTTCGAATTGCTGGCGGTTAAAATTTTCTAAATTTGTTGAATCAAGGAAAATCTCGTCTGGTTCCACCAGCGAACTTCCTCTCCGTACTTTTCTTTTTGTAAAAATTCTAGCTATCATATCTTTATTATATTCATCAGTTATAAAATTTCAGCTTCTTCTTTAGAAGTTCTATCACTAAAAGCAGTAGAGCAGAGCTCAAGAAAGAAATGTAGGTTATACCCCAAAGTCCCACCAGGGGCGTCCCGTATAGTAGATCTGATAGCAGGAATATCAAGACCGCTTCCCAGAAAATTGAAAAGTAAAACATAAATATCGGCACCAAAAGTACAGACAGCCAAAACGGCATAAAAAGCACACTCATTATAAGTAAAATTGAAGCGGAAATACGTAATACCATTTACCTATATTACCTTAAAGAGAACTAAGACGCGAGCTTGGATGCAAGGCCGATGTAAGTAAGTGGTGTAAATTTCTTTAGTTCTAGTTTGATATGTGGTGCTACTTTGAGTTTATCAATAAAATTAGCAAAGTCTTCTAGGGTCACCTCTTTCCCGCGAGTAAGCTCTTTTAGAGCTTCATAAGGCACAGGGTAATTTTCTCGTCGTAAAACTGTCTGGATTGCTTCCGCGATTACTTCCGGATGGGCTAATAAATCTTCTTTAATTTTTATTTCATTGACTCCCACCTTACTTAATCCTTTAAGAAGTGAAGTGTAGGCCAAGTATGAATGACCAAAAGCTGTACCGAAGGCGCGCTCCACAGTGGAATCCGACAGATCTCGCTGTAATCTAGAAATCGGCAACTTGCGAGCAAAAAATTCAAAGAGCGCATTGGCCACTCCCAGGTTTCCTTCGCTATTTTCGAAATCAATCGGGTTTACTTTATGAGGCATAGTCGAAGAACCTGTTTCTCCCGCTTTAGGCTTCTGTGTAACCCAACCATCGGAAATATATCGCCAGATGTCTTGGTTGAAATCGAGGAGCACGTTATTTATTCGTCTCACAATGTCGAATACCGTTACATAACTATCGTGGCACTCTATTTGAGTGGTGAATAAATTAACTTCCAGTTTCTGAGATCTTTTTTTATTAAAACTTTCAATAAAATTAGTGCTGAAAGCGAGCCAGTCCACCCGAGGGTATGCTGCAATGTGTGCATTATAGTTACCAGTTGCGCCGTTTAGTTTGGCTTGGATTTTCATATTTTCTAATCCCTTGATTTTTTTATCGATTCTTATCGCGAAAACCTTCATTTCTTTACCAAAAGTTGTAGGACTTGCGCTCTGGCCATGAGTACGCGCGAGCATTGGCAAGTCCTTATATTTTTTAGCCAGACTCGTAAGCTCCGTAGTTATTTTTTTAATTTCTGGCACCATTGCCTGTTCTAGCGCATCTGAAAGTAAAAGTGCATACGCAATGTTATTGGTATCTTCGGAAGTTAAAGCAAAATGAACCCATTCAATGCTGTCTTTAAGTGATGTTTTTTTTAAATTTTCTTTAATGAAATATTCTACTGCTTTTACATCGTGATTGGTCGTTGCTTCCAGCGTTTTTATCTCCTTATAAGATTTCGTGTCGAATTTTTCATAAATATTTCTTACAATTTTCACATCACTCGATGTAAATTTACGCAGTCCTGTTTTACCCAAGTTAGACAAGCTAATTAAATATTCACACTCTACTTGCACTCGGTACTTCATTAATGCTTTTTCAGAAAAGTAAGGTGAAAGAGCTCGAGTTTTCTCGAAGTATCTTCCGTCTAGGGGATTGATGGCGCCTTCCATTATATTTTACTTAGGTTATGGGTAATCCTCTCGAGAATTGGTTTGGAAAAATCATGTTTAAATGTTCTGCCAGTTATGGTTTCGTAAATTTCAATATATCGCCTTGAAAGCTCAGCTACGAGCTCTGGTGGCGCTTTTGGTAACACTTTGTCATTGTATGGATCACAATTGTCTTTAAACCAGAGTCTTAAGAATTCTTTGTCGAAGAACTCTGGATCGAGGCCCTGACCGAATCTCTCATCATAAGTGTTACTTTTCCAGTAGCGAGAAGAGTCTGGCGTATGAACTTCGTCGATTAAGGTAAGTTTGCCATTTTCATCGAGTCCGAATTCGTACTTTGTATCTACGAGTATGAGTCCATGAGATAGAGCTATCTCCTGCCCTCGCTTAAACACGTCTTTCGCTTTTTGTGCCATTTCGTTCCAGATATTTTCAGGAACTATTCCTTCGTCTACAATTTCTTTTGGTGTGATGGGTCTGTCATGCTCATCTGACTTTGTTGTGGGAGTTAGAACTGGTTCTGTCAACTTCTGATTCTTCTTTATGCCATCCGGTAAAGTAAAATTGCCGAAATTTCGTTCGCCATTTTTGTAAAGTGTCCAAAGCGAGGTGTTAGTGGAGCCAGTAATGTATCCCCTGACTACCATCTCAATTGGTATAACTTTGCACTTCTTAACCACTACAGCTGCTGGATCCGGATTGGATATTATGTGGTTTTGAATTATGTCTTTAGTTTGCTCGAACCAAAACAGACTAATTTGGGTCAGTATTTCTCCCTTAAAAGGAATGGATGCGATATTCCTGTCAAAAGATGAGTGTCTGTCAGTAGAAATTAGGGTAATATGGTCGCTTGCTACATACACATCCCGCACCTTACCCACCTTCTTTTCACCCAAGTTTGTAAAATTTGTTTCTACTAAAACATCATCGATATGTTCTTTTATTTTTTCTATATTCATATACTAATTTAAAATTACTTTACCTGATCCTTGAATAATTTTTCCAATCCAGAAAATATTCTGGTCTTTTAATAACACTTCAAGATTTACCTTTTCTTTTCTCGGTACGACCATAATCATCCCAATACCCATATTGAAAACTGTGTACATTTCTCGCTCTCCAATTTTACCAATCTTTTGTAGATAAGTGAAAATTGGAAGAATGGGCCACGAACCTCTCTCTATTTCCGCATCGAGCCCTGTCGGTAGAATTCTGGGAATATTTTCAATAAATCCTCCCCCTGTAATATGTGCGATTCCTCGTACATCTACTCCCGCGTCGATAACTTTTAGCACTGGATTTGTATAATTTATATGTACTTTCAGGAGTGCTTCCCCTGCTGTCTCGCTTAGTTCTTTTATTTTTGTTTTTACAGTATGTTTAGCAGTTTTAAAAAGTAATTTACGCGCTAATGAAAAGCCGTTCGTATGTAATCCCGAAGACGGTAAACCCAAAAGAATGTCCCCTTCTTTTATTTTCTCTCCCGTTATTATTTTATTTTTCTCTACGATACCAGTAATTGCTCCGGCAATGTCGTGTTCACCTTTTATATAGGTACCAGGCATTTCAGCTGTTTCTCCGCCAATCAAGGCTACTCCTGCTAAACGACAAGCCTTGGACATGCCACGCACCATCTGCTCCATAATTTCAGGCTCTAATTTTTCATTAGCCACATAGTCTAGAAAGGTTATGGGACGTGCCCCCATAGCTACAATATCTCCACAGCTATGACCCACAATGTCTTCACCCACCGACTCATACTTATTCATCATTTTTGCAACGGAGAGTTTCGTACCCACCCCATCAATACTCTGCACCAAAACAGGATTTTTATACTTTCTTAAAATACTTCCAAGGTCATACAAGCCACCAAAGCTACCAATGTTTTTAAGTACGGAACTATTGTGAGTGGAAGCGACATGACTTTTTATCCTTTTTACAACTTCGTTTCCTTTTTTTATATTTACTCCTGATTTTGTATAAAGGTCAGCCATGATTATTTCTCCAAATATTTTTTATATCCGATTTCTTCCAGCTTCTCACCCTTGGCTTTATTTTCTGCTTCCATCTTCGCTTTGTAAGCGATCATCTTCTCTTCGAGGGACTTGTCCGCGATGGCGAGCATTTGTACTGCTAGAAGTCCTGCATTTTTAGACGCGTCTATCCCTACCGTGGCCACTGGAACCCCAGGAGGCATATTTACAGTCGAAAGAAGTGAATCCAGTCCTTCTAGAGCCTTGGCCTTAACTGGAACTCCGATAACTGGTAGAGGGCTCAGCGCGGCCAGAACTCCTCCTAGGTGGAATGATCCTCCTGCACCAGCAATTATTATTTTCATACCTCTCTCGGAAGCACTCATGGCGTATTCGTGAACTAAGTTAGGAGCTCTATGAGCTGAAGCCACAGTCATGTCATAGATTACCCCAAACTCCTCCAGAACCTTGGCGGCACCAGACATTACTTCTAAGTCGGAATCGGAGCCCATAATGATGCCCACCTTGACGTTCTTTTTCATGAAATTATATTATCATTTTTGAAAAATAAAGGAAAGTATTTATTTTCTTTGTGTTAGGGATTTTTTACCGATATCTCTCCGGTAGTAAATTCCTTCGAAATGTATTTTAGAAATTGCCTCATAGGCTGTGGCTAGAGCTATCTTGAGAGTGGAGCCGGTAGCACTTACCCCGAGCACTCGCCCACCATTTGTAACCAAACTTCCACTCTCATTCAACTTCGTTCCAGCATGGAATACGACTACATTGGAATTCTTTTCCGCAGTTTCTATGCCCGTAATAACTTCCCCCTTTTCATAGTTACCCGGATAACCTGCCGAAGTAAGAATGATGGTACATGCGGATAAGTGACTCCATTTTATTTCAAGTTCTGATAATTTTTGATCTATGCAAGCGTCAAAGATATCTAAAATATCTGTTTCGAGTAAGCGCATATATGTCTGAGTTTCTGGATCTCCAAGGCGCGCATTGTACTCTAGAATTTTCAGATGACCGTGAGATAGCATTAGCCCCGGATAAATAACTCCCTGGAATGGTTTGCTTTCCTTCATCATGGCGGCAATTGTAGGCGCCACAATCTTATCTTCAATTTCTTTTAATAAAACACTATGCACAAACGGTAGCGGGCTTATCGTGCCGATACCCCCAGTGTTAGGACCCGTATCTTCTTCACCTATCTTTTTATGGTCTTGAGAAGGCGGAAACATTTTAAATGTTTTACCATCCGAAAATGCATGGACTGAAATTTCAGTACCGTCTAAGAATTCTTCAATCACGACTTCCATACCGGCGTTGCCGAAGGATTTTTTAAGCATCATGTCTTCGAGAGCCGCTTGTGCCTCCTCTGGGCTCTGGCAAATCACTACTCCCTTACCTAGGGCCAGGCCACTCGCCTTAATGACTATTGGCATACTTTGTTCACTTAAATATTGTTTAGCTTCCTCGTATTGGGTAAAAGTTTTAAATTTAGCTGTTGGCAAGTTGTGCTTTTCCATGAAATTTTTAGAAAAAGCCTTAGACCATTCTAGCTCTGCGGCGGCTTTAGTAGGCCCCCAGATGCGTAATCCTACCTTTTGGAACTCGTCAACAATACCCATAGCCAGTGGGTCATCTGGTAAGGCTAAAGTTAGGTCTATTTGTTCCCTTTTAGCAAATTCTATAAGTTTAGCAATATCAGTAGCAACTATCTCTATGTTTTTACCAATTTGAGCTGTTCCAGCATTTCCCGGCGCGAAGAAAATTTCACCGGCCCTAGGAGACTTTGCTACTTTCCAGCCAATAGCGTGTTCCCTACCGCCTCCTCCAATTATTAAAATTTTTAATTTATTTTGCATCTCGACATAATCTTTCTAAAACTTCTACATATAATTCATTTTCTTTTTTCTTTAGTCTAGCATACAAAGATTCCACTGTATCCCCTTCCTTTATTTCCTCAAATGTTCTATCAAGTACCGGCCCAAAATCAAAATCAAGAGTTAAAAAGTGGATGGAGGAGCCAGCATAAGTTGACCTTTGATCCAGAAAGTTCTGAATCGCCTTATCGCCATACATTCCTTTGTTCCATAAAGCTATCGTGTTGTCAGGGTTTAGGACATTTCCATCTTTTGTGTCTGGAATTAAGCCCGGATGAATGTTTAAGATTCGATCTTCATATTTCTTTACTGTTTCTAGAGGTATAATTTTCTTCCAACCAGCGAGGCATATATAGTCAGGCGAGACTCTCTCAAGTACTGGTACAGGGTCTTCTATATCGGAAACTACCACAGAAATCAGAGCATCTATTCTTTCTTCATTGATCGCGTGTTCAATTGCTTTCCGGTTGGTTTGAGTACTCCCCTCGTGAACCAAAAGTGCTAACTTTTTTTTACTCTTTTGGGACGTCATAACTTACTTCACTTATTCGCTCTAGTAAATCTATCGGGTACTCTCCATTAAAAAATGAAGTACATAAATGCTCCCGAGGTAAGCCGACTGATTTAATAAGTCCATCTAAAGATAAAAAATGGAGTGAGGTGGCACCGAGGAATTTACGAATTTCCTCTACTGTTTTTGTGGAAGCAATTAAATCTTTTTGTTTCGGAGTGTCGATGCCATAAAAGTTCGGGAAACGAACTGGCGGTGAAGAAATAATAAAATGTACCTCTTTAGCTCCAGCGTCAAATATTGTTTTGATTAACTTTTGACTAGTAGTTCCGCGTACAATAGAGTCGTCCACTAAGGCAATTCTTTTCCCTTTCAACATCTCCCGGAGAGGAATAAGCTTGAGCGCCACGCTTTTCTGGCGAGATTTTCTGTCTGGTTCAATAAATGTTCGATGCACGTATCTATTTTTAACCAGAGCCATTTCAATGGGGATTTTGGTCCCTTCACTATAACCTATGGCTACTGGCACCGCTGTGTCTGGCACTGGTACCACTATGTCTACATCTAAAGATATTTCCTCTGCCAAGGTAACCCCAAAGTTCCGACGCACTTCATAAACTAATTTTCCGTTCATGACACTATCCGGCCTAGCAAAGTAAACATATTCGAAAATATCGTGTTTGGGATTGGCTTTGGCGAGCGTGACACTCGCAAGCCCGCTTTTATTTATCACTATCATTTCTCCCGGCAACACATCCCTTTCAAATTTTGCGCCAAGGGTTTCGAGCGCGCAAGTTTCAGAAGCAATAATATAAGTTCCATCTTTTAGAGTGCCTATTGAGAGCGGACGCATACCATAAGTGTCTCGTACTGCTACTAAGGTATTCTGATCCATCATAACTAATGCAAAGGCACCGGTAATAAGTGGAAATACTTTTCTAATGGCTTCTGGCAGAGCAACATTCTCTTTTAAATAAAAATCTATTGCGTCCGTGATGAGTTCTGAGTCGGAACGATTTTGTTCTAAAACTCCTTTGGAAGAGAGGAAATCCTGTAGCGCTTTCACGGAAGGAAGATTGCCATTGTGCGCTAGGGCAAACAATTCTTCCTTATTTACAACTGGCTGAGCGTGTTCCAGGGCGCCTCCGCCTGAGGTTGAATATCTATTGTGACCCACAGCAATGTTGCCTTTTAGGAATTTAATAGCTTCTTCCGTATAAACTTGGGCCACCAAACCCACGCCCTTGTGAGTAAGTAGCTTGCTCCCATTGTTAGTAGTAATGCCTGAGGCTTCTTGGCCTCGGTGTTGAAGCGCAAACAGTCCGAAAAATGCCAAGCGAGAAACTTCTAATTTCTTGCCGTATATGCCTACGATACCGCATTTTTCTCCTTTATCTTCCATATTTATTATTTACTCAGTAGAATTACCTACCGGGTTTTAAAATATTTAATCGCGTTTTTAAAAATAATTAATCCGTCTCCCCACTTTTCCGTCCGCTTCTTATTTTTCTGCCACATTGGACTCTGATGCGCGAACATCGCTCTCTCTGGGTGTGGCATGAGCCCGAGCACTCTCCCATTATACGCACATACGCCCGCGATGTCATGTGTAGAACCATTTGGGTTGGCTTCTAAGTTTTGAAATTCACAAATTGTGCGTTTTGTATACTTCAGCACTATCTGCTTTTTTCTACTCAGAGCTTTGTATTCCTTTTCACTTAGCATGTATCTTCCTTCCCCGTGCGCTATTGGCACAGAGATCTTTTTTATACCTGTAAGCCAGGGACTCCTGCCAGTAACTTCGAGGTCCACCCACCTATCTAAATATTTTCCACCACTGTTGTAGGTTAAAGCTCCAGGTAAAATTCCTAAATTTGTAATAATTTGAAAACCATTACAAATACCAATAACGAGGGTGTCGCGGGAAAGGAATTCTTCTAATTCTTGAGCTAGATGATTTTTAAATTTATTAGCATAAGCTTTTCCACTACCAGTGTCATCTCCGTAGGAAAATCCTCCCGGAAAAGCCATGATGCTATACTCCGCGAGTATTTTAGGTCCTGCGATTAGGTCATTAATGTGTACAATGTCAGCCACACCCCCTGCTTGTTCAAAGGCAAACTTCGTTTCCTCTTCACAATTGAGTCCGTACCCAGACAAAATGATTACTTTTGGTTTTTTATTTTTCTTACTCATTTCATTCTTTGAGACATTGCATGATAAATATCTCGTAATTTTTTGACTGCACTTTCGACTACCTTGTTTTTGCCGTCCATTACTACAACTTTTCCATCTTTAGAAACTTTCCCAAGCTCGGTGTATGGAATTCCTCTCATTGTTTTCTTGAACCTTAAAATATTCTTAGGTGAGACGGAAACCAGGATCCGGCCTTGGCTTTCAGAAAAGAGCTTGGCATCTACTACGGAGTCTACGGAGGAGTCTCCTCCGTAGAGGGTTCCTGATAAATTCTCGAGACTAATATTACATCCAAGCATTCCACCTACAGATGATTTAGCTAAAGCAACACTTAACCCTCCGGAAGAAACTGACAGAGAGGAAACCAGGAGTTCTTTTTCGATAACTTCCTCTAAGGCTAAATAAGTTTTCAGATTTTTCTTGAAATTTACCTGCGGTACTTTATTTCCAATAGCATTATTTTTCTCATGCTTAGCAAGTAGCTTGTAATACTCAGAAGCTCCTAACTCATCATTCGTCTCTCCTAATAAATAAATTACATCTCCAGCGTTTTTAAATTCCGGCGAAACTGTTTTATAAATATCCGGCATTACGCTTATCGCAGAGATAAGTAGTGTAGGTGGGATAGAAATCTTTACAGGTTTCCCTTTTTCATCATATCCTTGGAAGTCATTAAACATACTATCCTTGCCGGAGATGAAAGGCGTGCTATAGGCCAGAGCCCCGTCGTAGCAGGCCTTGAGTGCGTCCACAAGCTCCGCAAGCCTAGTTTTATCATAGGATGAGCACCAACAGAAATTGTCTAAAATAGCGAGTTCCCCGAGTGTGCCCCCGGCGGCAACAGTATTACGCACAGCAGTATCGAGGGCCGCTGCTGCCATACTATACGTACTAATGTCAGAGTAGGAAGGACACAGGCCAGAAGCGAGCACTACTCCTTTGTTGGAAGAAAGTACTGGCTTGAAAACTTGTGCCTCAGTGTTTATCATTCCTCTACCCGAGAGTGGTTTTAAAACCGAAGATGCCTGAACCTCGTGGTCGTATTGCTCTGAAATAAAAGAGAAGCTTGAGATATTATTATTTCCGAGTAATTCTTCAAAGACTTTGGTACGAGAGAATCCAGACGGGAGTTTAGGCTCAGAGAATTTATTTTGATGCGGGGTTGTGGTTAGCTGTTTTTGAGGTAAGCCGTTGTGTAAAAATTCAAGTTCTAAATCCATAATAACTTTGCTTTCCCATTTCACCACACATTTTCCGGAATTATTGAACTCACCTATCACAGTGGCTTCTACTCCCCGGCTCTGCATTAGGGCGCTAAATACTGGCCACTTTTTCGGTGGCACGGCTAGAGTCATACGTTCTTGGGATTCGGAAATCCAAATTTCCCAAGGTCGCAGACCTGGATATTTTAGTGGCACTTTTTCCAAATTAACTGTAGCTCCGTCGCACTCCTTTGCCATTTCTGCCACCGAGCAGGAAATTCCTCCGGCGCCGTTATCCGTGATGCTGTTGTACAAATTCATTCCGCGCGCTTCCTTGACTATCGCATCACTAAATTTCTTTTGAGTTATCGGGTCGCCAATTTGCACCGCTGTTGCCGGAGAAGATGAGTCCATGACAACGGATGAAAAAGTAGCGCCATGGATACCATCAGCGCCGACCCTGCCACCTACCACCACAATATAGTCTCCAGCTTTGGCGCTCTTTTCGTGAGAAGGTAAATTATTTATTGTTCTTGGAATGAGTCCCACCGTCCCTGCGAAAACTAGCGGTTTGCCCCGATATCTATCGTCATAACGCACAAATCCGGAAATTGTAGGAATGCCGGAACAATTCCCGCCCGTATTGATGCCTTTGATCACGCCTTCCATAATACGTTTCGGCGGGAACATCTTTTGAGTCATATTTTTATCCCGAAATAGTGGCCTAGTGTCTTCTGGTTCGCCAAAACAAAATCCATACGTGTTGGCTACGGGCTTAGCACCTAAGCCAAATCCGAGACAGTCACGATTTACCCCAACAATACCAGTAATGGCTCCGCCGTAGGGGTCAAGCGCCGAAGGACTGTTGTGAGTTTCTACTTTATGGGTGATTAAAAATTCTTCATCGAAACCGATAGCCCCGGAGTTGTCTTTAAAAACAGATACGCAGAAATCTTTCCTACCTAGTTTCTTCCTGATTAAATTTGTGGCGCCCTTAATATACGTCTTGTATAAACCATCCTTAATGTTGTCTATCGGATTGGCAAAAATTGTATGTTTACAATGCTCGCTCCAGGTCTGGGCTAAGGACTCGAGTTCTATATCAGTCGGATCTCTACGTAATTTTACGAAATATTCGGCAATGGCGTTCATTGAGTCAAGGTCAAGCGCTAAGGGTCCTCGGCGGCTTCCGTTGTCGTCTACTATTCCTTCTCTGCCAATCTTGATAAGCTCTTCGTCAGAGACAGCTAAAGGAACATTAACAATAGAAGTCCTTTTTTCTAGAATAACTTGGGGAATTTTTAAAGGAAAGTTGTTCTCCTTTCTTATGGCTTCAAGGGTGGTGATATATGCTGTTTCTATCAATGGATTATAGAGAGACAGTGCGAGTTTCTTTACTGCTTCCATTTTGATAGATTTAGAAATTAAAAAAATTTTGGAAGAATAAACACTCAAATTCTCCCCGTTCTCTAGGTGTAGTAAATCAATAATGGTCTCCCGAGTTGTATGTCCGACATTGTCGGTGACCCCGGGCTTGAAACCAATTTCTATAGCATAACTAAATGGTTTTACTTTAGGTAGTTTGTTTATTGAGAAGTTTTCCGTGATAGGATTTGCAAGCGCGCGGCCAACTAAAATGAGCATTTCCGGAGTAAGCTCGTGTTCCAGAAGATAAGAGTCAATTTGCCCCCCTCGAATATCAGAACTTCTAGGCGCTACATATATCCGGGAAATCATACAGTTATATTATCGTATATATATACTAAAGACAAATTCATGGTTTTTATTTCCAATTCCGCTCTACTACATGGTGTTCCTCTGGCCCCGTGCCGACGTAGATTATTTTTGCGCCTAGAGTTTTTTCCAAAAATTTAACATACGTAAGAGCTTCCTTAGGCAATTTATTTCCATAATCCGAGAGTTTTCCCTCCCAGATGGGGAATGTTTTATAGACTGGTTTTACATTTACCCGAGAGAGATCAAAAGGAATTTTTTCTGTCTCTTTGTTATTTATTTTATAAGAAGTACAAACTTTTATATTTTTAAAACCACTTAATACATCAAGCTTGGTCAAAACTAATTCTGTAACGTTGTTCATTTCTATCGCGTACTGAAGAAGCGGAATATCCACCCAGCCTGTGCGGCGAAGTCTACCTGTGGTTGCGCCGATTTCATTTCCCATTCTTCGGAGAGCCACACCTTGCTCAAATTCACTCTTGCTGTCTGGGTCGGGCAGTGGAAACTTTGCTTTTTCATCCACCATCTTTTTGTCGCGACACCAGACTGCAGACGTGAGACCTCCGAGTTCTGTCGGGAAAGGGCCTTCACCCACCTTGGTGGTGTAGGCTTTAAAAATTCCAATCGCACCTCCAATGTATGAAGGCGGAATACCGAGCCCAGTACCCACTCCGCTCGCAATCGTGTGGGAAGAAGTAACATACGGATAGTGTCCAAAGCGGACATCAAGTAGTGCTCCCTGCGCGCCTTCGGCTATTACCTTCCTGCCCCGAGACAATGCTCTTGAGACTATCTCTGCTGAGTCTGTGACCGCAAGCGACTTCAGAAATTTAATTCCTTTGAAAAAATTAGCTTCCTTCTCTTTTAATTCTTTTGCACCTACTTCGTGTCCAAAGTCTTTGAGTAGTGTTCTTTTGTGTTCGTTGCGAAGTTCCGTGTATTTTTTTTGAAAGTCATTATTAAAAATATCTCCAACCCTCAGCGCTCGCCTAAGAGTGAGGTCAGTATAAGAGGGTGAAATACCTTTACCGGTAGAGCCGATCTTTTTCTTACCGCGGGTTCGCTCAGAGATAGAGTCTAGAATCAAGTGTGTCGGCATAGTGAGTATGGCGTGCGGTGAGACTGACATGCGATTCATAAAAGATACACCAGGGGGGATCGTCAGTGTTTCTTTCTGGAGTGCAGATGGATCAATGACCATCCCGGCTCCTAGATGTATTTGCGCTTGGCCGAAGACTCCAGAAGGTATAAGGTGAAAAACATAACAAATACTTTTATGCCAGATAGTATGCCCGGCGTTGTTACCACCCTGGAACCTTACAATCAGATCTTCCTTTTTTAAATTTGAGGCAATGCGCGCAACTCCCTTGCCCTTACCCTCGTCTCCCCACTGGAGTCCGATAATAGGCATGATCATGCTTTTTATTTTCATTGTTTTTTATAATTAGGAGTGGGGGCGACCATAAAAATATCGTGTACGTGACTTTCATTTAGTCCTGCGGAAGTAATTGTATAAAAAGAAGCACCGCGCAGGGAATTTATTTCCTTAGCACCTAAGTAACCCATGCCAGCTCGCAATCCGCCAATGTATTGATGTATTACTTCTCCCACTGCGCCCTTATAGGCCACGTGGCCGGAGACGCCTTCGGGTACAAGTTTGATTGGATCATATTGGTCGTCTTGGAAGTATCTATCTTTCGAGCCTCTCTGCATTGCGCCCAAGGAACCCATGCCTCGGTACTTTTTATATTTTTGATCATTGACGACGATAGTGTCCCCTGGTGACTCATCAGTACCGGCAAATACTCCACCCGCCATCACCACATCTGCTCCGAAAACAAGCGCCTTCACAATGTCTCCACTGTGTTTCACTCCACCGTCTGCGATAACAGATACTCCGAGCGGGCCACAAACTTTATACACATCCGCCACTGCCGAGAGTTGAGGTACCCCAACACCGGAGACGATGCGGGTCGTACAAATAGAACCTGGACCAATGCCAACTTTAATTACATTTGCTCCTGCTTTGATAAGTGCCAGAGCCGCTTCCCCTGTCGCTACATTACCAGCAATTATTTCAAGTTTAGGAAATTCTTTCCTTATATTTTTTACAACTTCTAGAACACCCCTAGAGTGCCCGTGCGCGGTATCAACACATACCACATCCACTCCAGCCTCCACTAAAGTTTGTACGCACAGAAGCGCATCCTTGCCTGTACCCACCGCTGCTCCGACTGCGAGCCGACCGTCTTTATCTTTAGTCGCATTTGGATAAGCTTTACTTTTCCTCATGTCTCGATAAGTAATGAGTCCAACCAACTTTTTGTTTTTGTCTATCAGTGGGAGCTTCTCAATGCTGTGTTTCCTAAATAAATCATTTGCTTCTAGGAGAGTAGTGTCTGGACTACCGGTAATGAGTTTAGTGGTCATAATATCTTTAATCGGAATATTCTCACTTTTATCTAAGCTTTCAAAGCGCAGATCTCTGTTGGTCACAATGCCCAAAAGTACGCCTGCTTGATCCACTATTGGAATCCCGCCGATGTTATGAGTTTTTTGAACACGAAGAGCATCCCCAACTGTTGCATTAAAAGGTAAGGTAATAGGATTTACAATGCGTCCGGATTCGTAGCGCTTGACGCGTTCTACTTCGCGGGCTTGGTCAGTTATTCCTAAATTTTTATGAATAATGCCGATGCCACCTTGCTGAGCCATGGCAATGGCCATAACGCTTTCCGTAACTGTATCCATGGCGGCAGACATGAGTGGAATGTGGAGAGTAATATTTTTTGTAAGGCGAGTCTTAGTACTGACGTCCTTTGGTAATACTTCACTATACCCAGGCACGAGAAGAACGTCATCAAAAGTAAGACCTTGCCCTAACATTTTCGGACTTAATTTTTTAACCTTTTTGGGCGTCATAATTAGATATCGTTTATACTACTATTTTTTTTATAGATTATCAAATCATCCTTAGAATGCTTCCAGCTCTCCTGCACAGCATCCAGAATTCTCCAGCTCTCTAATACTTCTCCGCTCGAGATAAATAAATTGTGCTTATCCTCGAGGGCTGCCTCGATTACATGCTCATACGCATCTGGTTCATGTTCGATATTAAAAATTTTAATGCCTCCATTTTTATATTTTATCTTTATGTGTGTAAATTTTTCTTGTAGCGCCTTTCCGGTAGCCATGGTTATCGGTATTCCACGCCATAGAGGGTCATTGGAAATCATATTTATGGATACAAAGGTCTCTGTTAGGCTTTTGGGATTACCAACCTCCTCTCTGTATCCCTCATATTGTCCTCTTTTTACACATTCGTGTAAAGTTATGTCACAGACAACTTCTAAATTCTGAAGAGCCGTATGGCGTCGCTCTGCCACTGATTCTTCCCCCTCCTTCATTAAAATAATTGCCACGAGCTCGAGCAGGTGGCTCTGTACAAAGTCCCGCAGTGCCCCAGTCTGCTCATAAAAATTTACCCGGCCTTCAATACCTATTTTTTCACTAGCTATAATTTCAATACTTTGGACATTACTTTTATTCCAATCCGTTCGAGTAATTTCCTGTACAGATTTTTTAGCCAAGTAGTGATCAATGCGATAAATCTGATCTTCATTAAAATATTGGTCTACGTGCTCTACTAGATCTTGCGCGGACTTTAAATCCTGACCGAAAGGTTTTTCTAGCATTATTTTAATATTATTTGCTTTACCAAAGTTCTCGCTGATTAATCGAACAGCTTCTGTCACACCCTTGGGAGGAATTGCTAGGTGAAATATCTTATTCCCGTCGCTCGGAATTAATTTTTTTAAATTCCCATAATCCTTGCGTGAAATAGGAACAATGATACCCTCGTAATTCATATTCGCGAGCGCAGGCAATAAATACCTCTTAGCTAAGTCTCCAGAAGCCCCGAAAATAATGTAAGCTGTACTATTGTTTTCCATGAATATTGTGCCCGCCGAAGGCATTCCGCATAGCTGCGAGCAACTTGGTGGTAAAATTAATTTTTCCTTTCTGAGACTGGAGACGTACATCAAATGCAGCCTGAATTGAAGGCGTTTCTATTTTTAAATTTTGAGCTACCTCAAGTGCCCAGCGTGCCTCACCGGATTCTGCTACTACACCCTCAATGCCTCCGAGCTCCGGATTTTCTTTCAAAGCATCCCGAGTGAGTTCATTCAGCCAAGAAGTGATAACACTGTGACGTTGCCATACTTCACCTGCCGCGACGAGGTCAATATTTTTATACGGTCCTTCCTTAAGTAGTCGATAGCCTTCCGCTAAGGACTCCATCATGCCGTACTCAATGGCGTTGTGGGTCATTTTTACAAAGTGCCCTGAACCACTCTCTCCGAAATGATGATACGCGCCTAGGGGCAATGCCAAGGTTTTTAAAACTGGTTCAATTATTTCAAATGAATTTTTTTCTCCACCACACATCATAGCAAAGCCGTTTTGATACCCCCAGACTCCACCGCTGGTACCGATGTCAAGCAGGACAGAACCTAAGCCCGCCACTTTTTCCGCTCGCACTTTTGTGAGCCTGAAATCAGAATTTCCGCCGTCTATTAAAATACTTCCCTTCGGAATTAATTTAAGCCATAGGTCTAGTTGCGCGTCTACTACCCCTGAAGGAATCATTAACCAAATCACTACCTGATCTTCACTGAAAGCATTTAATGTCTTACTCTTGTCATCCTCTGTATGATGCGGAATTACAATAAAACCACCCTCTTCAAGTTTTTTTGCTATCTGACTTCCCATTTTACCCAATCCTGCAACTGCAATTTTTTTCATACTATTTTTACTTATTTGGATAATCACTAAAAATTGTAACTTTGGGCACTACTTTTAAAATCTGCACTGGCGCTGTCCGGAGATCTACATTTTTATTTTTAAAATTCTCGAGCACTCCCCATTTCCCCTCCCCTTGCACGAAAACAACAGCTTCGTCTAATTCTACTATGGTTTTGGGTGTTATGGTAATGCGTTCAAATTTCTCCGTATTGTACCTAAAGGCAAATTCTTTACTCTCAATCGCGGGGCTTTCCGGTAAAATCCCAGCTGTATGACTATCGGTCCCTATTCCGAATAAACCAATTTTATAATCCGCTCTCTCTAATTCTAACTTTAGATTTATGTTGAAATTCTCTGTTGTCTCTTCTCTGGCACTACCGTTTAAAACGGGCATTAGCTTCGCTTCCACTAAAGAAAACCCGGTGTCGAGGAGTTGCTGCCAATTCGAATCCGGAAATCCGACGGGTCCATAGCGCTCGTCTGTAAGCATCACAGCGAGGTTCTGATGCGGATTTTTTGAAATTATTTTTGCCGCTTCTGCGGCAACCTTTATTGAAGAACCACCAGGTACAAACCACAGAACTTTTTTATTGAGTCCTAACTTTTCTAAAATCCGGCTAGCCAGAAATTCTGCAGCAACTTTAGGTTCTGTAGTTGTCTTTATCTCTATGTCCATGTTTAAATTTCTACACCTTCTTTAATTAAAAGCGCTCTTTTGGTATTAATACCACCCTTACCTGAATAGCCACCTAGGGTTCCATCACTCCTCACAACTCGGTGGCATGGAATTTTTATTATTAAAGGATTTGCCCCCACAGCGTTGGCCACTGCCCGGACCGCCTTAGGCATGCCTACTTTATGAGCTAAGTTCTGGTAAGTAATTGTCTTACCTTTCGGAATCCTCAAAAGCTCCTGCCAGACTTTTTTCTGGAACGGGGTGCCTTTTAAATTTTCAACATTAATTTTCACTAATTTAGTATATCAAATTTCCTCAACTTTCATAAACTAGGATTTCTTTAAAACATCTTTCTTGAAATGTTTTAGGTACGCAACTAAAATAAAGCTAATAATGACCATTAAGAACCAAGAAGTTATTTTACTTGTAGAAACTACATTCCACGCATGGACTTGGTTGGGATATTGCCAGGCGCCGAAATAAGTGGAAATGTTTTCCGCAATCCAAATAAAAAATGCTATCAAAAGAAAGGCTAAATTCATCGGCATGAAGCGGCGAATATTAGTCACCGTGAAATACACTCTGGTTTTCCAAAAGAAAGCAAAAACAGCAATTATTAGAAATATTCTAAAGTCATATATGTAATGATTAGTAAAAAAGTTAAGGTAAATTAGGCCGCAAAGTAAAACACTTAGTCCGTAGTGTGAGTAGTTGGTAAGCTCTAGCTTCATTATTTTCCAGGACTGACTTATGTAACTTCCTATCGCTGCATACATAAATCCGCTGTAGAGAGGAACTGTGGCGATTTTTAAAAATGCCTCTTCAGGGTAACTCCACGATCCGACAGAGGGATGTGTTTTATAAAGTTCTAAAACTAAACCAATTATGTGAAATAAGAAGATAACTTTTACTTCGTCCTTGGTTTCCATTTTAGTGAAATAAAGTATTGCCTGTATTAGCACTGCAGCTAAGAATAAAAAGTCGTACCTAGGAAGTCCAAAAAGCGGAATATGATTTGAAAGAAAAAGCAGAACAAAGAAAGATCCTGCGAAGATAGCCGCGTGGGCTTGTTTAATTCCAAAAACTAAAAATTCTTTCATGAAATTACTAATAGCGATGGCCGAAGGGAAATTTTATTCTGTTGTTACGCCATTAAAATGTTCTCCTTCGTCTGCCAGTGCATCGGCTTTAGTTTTATGAATCGTGCCGTCTAAGTGGTTTGGCGGAGAATACAAAGAGTAAAGTTTTAAAGGTTTATCTGATGAAGTATTTATAATGTTATGCTTTGTTCCGGCTGGCACCACAACACTAAATCCATCACTGATTTCGTGTTCAACACCATCTAAGACGGCTTTCCCTTGCCCACTCTCACATCTTATAAACTGATCAAGCTGGTGAGTTTCCTCCCCGATATCTTCGTTAGATTTTAAGCTCATAACGACAAGCTGGCTGTACTTGGCAGTATACAGTACTTGTCTAAAGTTCTGATTTTCCTCCGTTATTTTTTCTATGTTTGCAATGTATCCTTTCATAATATTGTTTTCTTAATCTAGTCCTTAAGCTTTTAGTTCGACTAAATAATTATACCAAATAATGTTAAAAATACGAGCTGGATGTCTGGTGCAAAATTGTAACCTTAATTAGTAATAATATCTCAAATTACAGAGTTGATGGTTATTGTTAACTCTTACTGGATATGATATCATTTTAATATGAATTCTAATTTTTTTGAAATGTATCCTAATAAAAAAGAAGATGAGTCCTATCATCGATATCAGAAGCTAGGTGGTATTATCAATGAGGAAGATTATAGAAGTGCTCTTGCCAGAGCTGAGAGTGTAACCACATTTGATAAAACACTAATAGCACAAGCAGAAGGAATTGCGAGATTTTCAAAAATTGAATTAAACAAGGCAGAAGGTATTACTGATCCAAAAATTAAATTATATGTAATATTACGCGGTGATGTTAGACCTGAAGGAGTTGACCGCTACCACGATGAGATGAGTGACCAGCGTTTATTTGCAGAATCATTGCGAATGTTGGGAGATGCTGAGTCGCTCGATAAAATGAGACAAGCTTACCCACGTATCTCTATGGGAGAAGAGCAGAAAGAGACAGGTAAAAAGGAACACATTGAAGCTGCATAAACAACTACGAAACCTTGGTGAAGGATTGCTGGGAGACATGGACTCGAACCATGATTCACGGCTTCAAAGGCCGCTGTCCTACCATTAGACGATCTCCCAATGTTGATATTGTATTTACAAGGGTATCATAAATGTGGAATAATATAAAGATATATGGATAAAATACCAGAACCAAATAAAGTTCCAAAGCTAGGTGGCGCAGAAGCCATAAACATGGCTAACTGGCGTATGCAAATTTCAGAACTCATACGCTCCTCGAAAAACGACAAGAAAAACAGGCCTGTGGGTGCCTTAGAACTAAATGAAGTCATTCCTGCAGAGCTCACCGAGGAAGATGCTGACATGTGGTATAAGATAAAACATACACCCGACACTATCTCCATGGATGATTTTAGAAAGTACGAAGTAAGCGTAAGAAAGTCAAACAATCATTCAAGGAATTATTTCAGAGCAGTGCTCGCAAATATGCTTTCCGCTACCATGGTATACAAGGATCTGGGAAATAAATACTGATTCAAAAAGTTAATCGGAACCCAAGATTCGCACTAAGGCAAGCTCAAGCGGTAGCTCTGCGATAAAGGCATTGTCCATATTCTGGTACTCCTCGAGGAGCATAGTGAGTGCTGCGGAACGGAGCATTCCCCCTTTGTCTTCCTTAACTAAGGCCTTTAAAAATTCTAAATCCGTCTCCCCCATATCTACTGCCATTTCTTCCTCAAGATTCGGCGCATAGCGTAGAATTATGGCCAAGCGGAACTTCTCCACGATAAGCTTGAAGTAAAGCTTCATATCTAAATTTTCTTGGGAGGCAGTCCTGACGGCTCGCATACCTAACTCAATATTCTTTGTAGCAATTGCAGAGATAAAATCATTTACTAGAATAGTCTTCGGCGCGCCAGTAATCTTTTCCACATCTTCCTTTGAAATCTTTGTACTTTTTTTACTTTTAGTATCCTTGCCTTCCTTGTTGTGGAAGTTTAAAACTTTCTGAAGCTCACCTAGGGCATTTCGGAAGGAACCGTCCCCCAGGATAGCCAAGAGTTCCGCTCCACTTGCATCTAATTCATAGTCCTCAGACTCTGCCACATCAAGCAACATCTTCTTAAGCACCGCGTCAGAAGCTTTTCTGAAAGTAAAAACCTGACAACGGGATATTATAGTGTCCGGTACTTTATGAAACTCAGTAGTAGCTAAAATAAAAATCACATGCTTCGGTGGCTCTTCCAGAGTTTTCAAAAGAGCTCCCCAGGCATCCTTGGAGAGCATATGCACCTCATCTATTATGTAAACCTTATACTTGGAATCGAAAGGCAGTACCCGCACTCCGTCGCGAAGCATCTTGATGTCCTCAATTCCCCTGTTTGAAGCCGCATCTATTTCGTACAAATCATTTACCGATACGCCAATGGCGGTAGCAAAGATTCTAGCCACTGAAGTCTTACCTGTACCACGTGTGCCTACAAACAGATATGCGTGAGAAACTTTATTATTTATAACAGAGCTCTCTAGTATATCTACTATGTGGTCTTGACCCAAGACATCTTTCCAGGTTTTCGGTCGATATTTACGATATAATGCCAAGTCGTGCATGGAACCATTCTACCCCAAATTTAATAAAAAATCATTAACAATATTACCAACCTGATCTGCATTTTCTGCCTCCATGAGCTTCATTCGTAATTCTTTTGCCCCCTCAAAGCCGTTTACGTACGCTTTATAGTGCTTTTTCATTATTGCAAAGTTTTTATATTGGCCGAGCATTTCTTCAAAAAGTTTCGTATGTTCTGTCATCACCTTTAACTTGTTTTCAATAAAATCCTTACTTATTTTTTGGAGAGAGGAATTCGGCTCGGCCGTACGTAGCGACAAAAAACCAGTATGGATTTTACCAAACAACCACGGATTGCCAAATATTGCTCGGCCGAGCATGGCTCCATCACAGCCAAAGTCTTTCACCTTTTGCTGTGCATCTTTCAAGTCTACCGCATCCCCATTTCCTAAAATTAAAGTTTCTACTTTCATTTCATCTCGGATTTCAATGATTCTTTTCATCACATCCCAGTGAGCCGGAACATTAGACATTTCTTTGCGAGTTCGCAGATGCACTGTAAGCACTGCTAAATCTTCTTCTAGGAGTGCTGGTATCCAAGTTTCTATTTCATTTTTATTATATCCAATGCGAGTCTTTACCGACACAGGTATCCCCTGACCCGCGGACTCTGCCCCTACTTTAGCGGCTCTAATTATTTTCTTAGCAAGTTCCACATCCCGCATCATGGCTGCGCCAGCACACTGCTTCTCTACTGACTTATCTGGACAGCCCATGTTAATATCAACACCGTCAAAGCCTAGCTCAAGGCATAGCGCCGAAGCTACTTTAATATTTTCTGGTTTCCCGCCGAAGATCTGCGCGACTATCGGATGCTCGTTTTGAGAATATTTCAAATCAATTAAGAGCTTCTCACGCGCCACCGGGTGCGCCAGTCCATCCGCGGAGACGAACTCAGTCCAGAAAACATCGGGTTTCCCATACTTCCTAATAACTTGCCGGTAAGCATAGTCGGTAACATCTGCCATTGGCGCCAATACGAAAATAGGTTTCTTTAACTCTTTCCAAAAGTTTTTCATCCTCATTTGAACTTATATAACTGGGTACAATATAAATTCTGCATTCGACTAAAGTGTAAATAAATTTTCATTTTTTGTCTCATTTGAACTTATAGTAAACTTTATTCCCAAACCTTAGATCAATATACGAAAGTAAGGAATACTTGTTTTTAAACTCACTTTTAAGTGGCTCGGCTGCTAGCGCTGTGACTAAATTCACTACTACTATTTCTAAGTCCGCATCTGTTTTAAAAAGTATTTGTCCTTCTGTCGCGGATTTACCCGCGGAAGAAAGAAACACCTTGCCGTCGCCATCATCAGCCACATAAATAGAGCTAATTTTTAGTCCGTTTTTTTCTAGATTTTCTTTAAATAAAACAAGCTGGCTGAAAATAGGACTTGGTTTCTCTAAGGCTCCGCCATAAAACTTGAAATAAACTTCTCCAGAAAAATACGGCGCTTCGTCAAAGACGTAACCATCTTTATCCATAAAATTACATTTCTGGGTAACCCCACCCGCATCCAGTGGTACTTTACCACACCAAGTATAGATGGCGCTTCTTTCTGAAACTGAAATTTCCAGAACCCCTTTACTATTTATGCGGAGATTAATATCTTGTAATCCTTGGAATTTTTCGTATAAATCAGTTTTGATTTTATCACTAGGATAGAACAAAACATTAGTCCTGGGGAAAAACCACAAATATTTCCCAGTTAACTTTTCGTTCACCACTTCTTTAATATTTTCAGTATCAACTACATTATTACCTGAGATTTCTACCCCCTTAATGTTGAGTCCGGATATTCTAGAAAGATACACGCTCCCTATGATAAGCAAGATGAGCAGGAAAACAAAAAATAATATTTTATTACGGAAGGCATTTTGCCTCTTTCGTTTTAATTCCAAAAGACGTGGAGAGTTTAATGCGTTTCTCTTTAACATACGATTTTAGCTACTTAATAAATTCTCTGCCACCCATATATTTACGCAAAACTTCTGGAATCATCACGGAACCGTCTGCCTGCTGGAAATTCTCAACTAAGGAAACTAATATCCTTGGAGTTGGTATGGCTGTAGCATTTAGCGAGTGCATGTATTTTATTTTTCCTGTTTCGTCTCGATATCTTGTATTAAATCTTCTTGTTTGGAAATCATGATAATATGACGCGCTTCCTATTTCACGATAAGTGCCCTCTTTCGGGACCCAAAGCTCAGTATCATATGACTTCACGTGCGCTGTCTTTAAATCACCAGTGCATATGACAACTTGCCTGTACGGAATCCTTAAAGATTCTACGAATTCTTCTGTGTTTCTATTTAACTCCTCATGGAATTTTACAGATTCTTCGTGGTTTGCTTCACATAAAATAAGCTGTTCAAGTTTGTAAAATTCATGCACGCGTATGAGTCCTTTCACGTCTTTTGAATGAGCTCCCGCTTCGCGTCTGTAACAAGGTGAAAACGCAAGGTATCGTTTTGGCAATTCATTTTGCGCAAATATTTCGTTTGCGTGGTATGCCATCATCGGCACTTCCGCTGTGCCCGCTAAATATTGCCCATCTTGAGTTTGGAAAATATCTTCAGCGCTACCAGGTAAATGTCCTGTACCAAAAAAATATTCTTTATTCACGATAGCAGGCGCAATAAACGGATTAAAATTTTTACTTAAAAAGAATTCCTGCGCATAATTCCAAATTGCCCAAGAAAGTAGAGCCCCATCATTTTTTAAAAAGTATCCTCGGAAGCCATGGACCTTGGTTCCTCGTTCAAAATCAGCCATATCCAAAGCCACCATGAGCTCAATGTGATTTTTCGGTTCAAAATCAAACACAGGTTTCTCGCCCCAAGATTTTATTTCTTTATTATCTTCTTCACCACCCCCTTCCGGTACTGACATGTCAGGAACATTTGGAACCTGGAGCATGATCTTCTGCCATTCTTCCATAATCCCCTTCAGTTTTTCCTCCTTACTCTTGATGTCTTCTTTTACTGAACGCATTTCTTCAATCAGCTGAACTTTGAGCGCGGATTCCTGGTCGCGGCTGATGTCATTCGACACGCGGTTTACTTCTGCGCGTAAATCTTCAATAGCTTTGAGCTCACTTAGACGCTCGTCGTCGAGAGCTAGTAGCTTTTCAATATCAATATCCACCAGCTTCTTCTTGGCTCCGGCTTGCACTATCTCCTTGTTTTCACGAATAAACTTGATGTCTAACATGTTTTGTATTATATAGTAATACTTGTATAATTACAAAACCAGCATGAAGAACCCTATTGAAAAACTTCCAAAAGAAGAATTTCCTAAAGCCCTTCTGGAAATCCCGCAACCGCCCAAAGATCTATGGGTTATGGGCGAGATGCCTCCCGCTAATTATATTTATTTGTGCGTTGTGGGCTCCCGGAAGTTTACTTCCTATGGACGCGATGCCTGTGAAAAAATAATTGCAGGACTTCGGGGATATCCTATTGTAATAGTTTCCGGACTCGCTATGGGCATAGATGCTATTGCGCACAAGAAAGCACTTGACGTGGGACTTAAAATTTTAGTATTCCCTGGTTCCGGACTCTCTCCAGAGGCAATGTACCCCAAGACCAACGTAAAACTCGCAGCGGATGTGGTGGAGAGTGGTGGATGTTTAATTTCAGAATTTCCACCGGACTTCAAGGCAACTCTCTGGAGCTTTGGAAAAAGGAATAGATTAATGGCGGGACTTTCCAAAGCAACGCTAATAATTGAGGCAGCAGAAAAATCAGGAACAATAATTACCGCACGGCTTACAACCGAATATAATAGGGATCTCTTAGTAGTACCTGGCTCAATCTTCTCTCCTAATTCTCAAGGTACAAATAGGCTGTTACGCCAGGGTGCTACGCCGGTAACCTCAGCGGAAGAGGTTCTAGAAGCATTAGGATTTACATTAGACAAGCCGGAAGAGAAGCAAGCCAAACTCTTTGCGGATTTGTCACTAGAAGAAAAAAGGGTGGTGGAATTATTGCGGGAACCAGTGGAAAGAAACGAGTTAATTAAAAAGATGAAGATGAGCACTCCGGACGCCAATGCGCTCCTTTCAATAATGGAAATAAAAGAAATAATAAAAGAAGAATTGGGTGAAATCAGGTTGGCTTAATTTGCGTTTAAAAACTATTTCGTGTAATACTTAGCCTTGATGAAATTATTAATTGTTGAGTCTCCGTCAAAAGCGAAGACGATAGAAAAATATCTCGACGACGGATCTGTTTCAAAGGCAGACCGCTTTACCGTACGCGCGTCGGTAGGACATGTGCGGGACTTACCTAAGTCCAACAAGAAGGCCATCGACATCGAGGGTGGCTTTATTCCATTCTATGAAATTTCCAAGGGTAAAGAAAAAGTGGTGCATGATTTACAGGAATTAGCAGAGAAAGCGAATTCTATAGTATTAGCTACCGACCCCGACCGTGAGGGTGAAGCTATCGCTTGGCATATCGAAACCCTCCTTAAGCAAGATAAAAAGGTTAAGGCTCCGATAGAGCGAGTAACTTTCCATGAAATTACCAAAGAAGCTGTAGAAGAAGCGCTAAAGCATCCGCGCAAGATTGACACATCCCTGCGTAAGGCCCAGGAAGCTAGGCGTGTACTCGACCGACTGGTGGGCTATGACCTCTCAGGACTGATCTGGAAAAAAGTTCGTTACGGGCTCTCGGCTGGCCGTGTTCAATCCCCAGCTTTGCGGATAATTATGGAACGCGAGCGCGAGATCCGCGCATTTATTCCAGAAAAGTATTGGAAGCTACTTGGAATTTTTGAAACCATCCGTAAAGATAAAATTACTTTAGAGTGTAGTGAGGAACCACGTGATGAAAAACTAGTAAATAAAATTTTGGAAGTTGGTAAAAATGGTACCTGGGTGGTTAAAGACGTAAAAGAATCTGAACAAAAGCGTTCTCCGCGCGCGCCATTTACTACCTCCACCCTACAGCAGACTGCAAGCTCCCGACTTGGATATTCCCCTTCTCGCACTATGCAGATCGCACAGAAGCTCTATGAACAAGGGCACATTACTTATATGCGTACGGATAGTACAAATTTATCTGCTGTCGCTCAGACTCAGATTTTATCATTTATAAAAAAGGAACACGGAGCCGAATACGCCGAAGCGCATACTTACAAAACTAAATCCAAAAATGCTCAAGAAGCTCACGAAGCTATCCGCCCAACGCATGTAGAAAAGCTCCACACTGGTAATGACGACCAGGACAGGCTCTACCGTTTAATCTGGGAGCGCGCAGTGTCCTCCCAGATGACGGATGCTAAACTGTTAAAAACAAAAGTGATTGCAGTTATAGAGGGTCACGAAGACCTACCTCCTTTCGGCGCTGTCGGCTCGCGCCTCCTCTTTCCCGGCTGGCTCAAGGTAGATAGTGGGGCTCGAAGTGAAGATGTGGAACTTCCAATATGTAAAGCCGGAGAAAAATTAAAACTACTGGATTTGACTAGCGAGGAAAAGTTTACTGAGCCACCCTCCCGTTACAGTGAAGCCGGACTTGTGAAGGAGCTCGAGAGCCGTGGCATCGGCCGCCCTTCGACCTATGCCTCCATCATGCGCACCATTGAAGACCGGGGCTATGTACGGAAAGAGGGTAAGACTTTGTTCCCTACAGATGTGGGTGAGGTGGTATCGGACTTTTTAGAAAAACATTTCGCGGAGTATATTTCTGATACCTTTACGGCCACTATGGAGGATGAGCTGGACGAGATCTCCCGCGGTGAACGCGAATATGAAAAAACTCTGAAAGATTTCTACGGGCCATTCCTAAAAGAAGTAAAATCAAAAGAAGCGCTAGAGAAAGCTACAAACTTAGGCGTTGCGCCAGATAATATTAAATGTCCGAAATGTGCCAGCGCTATGATAATTAAACTCTCCCGCGCTGGGAAATTCTACTCCTGTTCTAAATACCCCGACTGCGACGGCGCGCTTATGCTTGACGGTACGGAACTGAAAGGCCCAGTGGAAACTGGTGAAATGTGTCCGCTTTGTGGCGAGAAGAGGGGTAAATCTGGCGGAGGGAAACTCGTTATTAAGGAAAGACGGGACGGCGGTGGCACTTTCATCGCCTGCTCTCGCTACCCAAAGTGTAAATTTATTAAGCAAGACGAGGAAGAACTAAAAAGAAAAATGACTGACGTCACCTGCCCCACCTGTAACAAGGGTAAAATTATGGAACGCCGAGGGAGATTTGGAATATTTTATTCTTGCTCCGACTACCCTGACTGTAAATTTGCAATTAAAGCTAAACCCACGGGGAAAATTTGTAAAGAGTGCAGCTCGCTTATAATGGAAGGTACAAAAACCATCCCCGAAAGGTGTAGTAACAAGGGTTGCAAAATGCATAATCCACACAAAATAAAAGGGTAATCTACAATCTTTAACAAATTTGTCAAACTTGAAATCAAGTAGTATAATAACACCTATGCCAAATGTTAAGGAAATCATTACTCTTATGGGTGGAAAGATAAGCAAGCAGGAAGAAGAGCTTATCCAAAAAGCTTATGCATTTGCTGAAAAATCCCACGGAAACCAGAAGAGGATGAGTGGTGAACCTTATTTTACACACTCCTTTCAAACAGCCAAGAATTTAGCGGAATTCGGAATGGATACTCAGACCATCGCCGCGGGGCTACTACATGATGTCCTCGAGGACACAGAGACTTCAGAAGAAGAAATTGAAAAAGAATTTGGCCCCGACATTTTATTTTTAATAAAAGGCGTAACAAAGCTCGGCACTCTTAAATATCACGGCCATGAGCGCCACGTAGAGAGCTTGCGTAAGTTCTTCGTGGCGATGGCCAACGACTTGCGAGTGGTGATAATAAAATTCGCCGATCGCCTGCACAATCTCCGAACCTTACAACACGTCCGGGAAGACAAACGGGAAAGAATAGCTAAGGAATCCATCGACGTCTACGCGCCGCTCGCCAACCGCCTCGGAATGGGAAAGCTTAAAGGTGAGCTCGAGGATGCTGCCTTCCCTTTTGCCTATCCTAAGGAGTATGGAGAGACAGAAGATATAATAAAAGATAAAAAAGATTCTTATGAAAAGTGCCTACTCGAAGTGCGGGACACTTTACAAAAGGAGTTGAGTAAAAGTAAAATAAACGTGTCCGAAATAAGTTATCGCATGAAGCACAAATACAGCTTGTATAAAAAATTACTGAAGTATGAAATGGATATTGATAAAATCTATGATATCGTGGCGCTCCGAGTAGTAGTAGAAAATGTAGAGGATTGTTATCGAGTGTTGGGCATCATACATTCTATCTGGAATCCACTACCAGGGCGCATCAAGGATTACATAGCCATACCTAAACCTAACGGCTACCGCTCCATTCACACCACAATATTTACCGGCATCTCAGGTGTAGCTGAACTCCAAATCAGAACCAAGGAAATGCACGCCGAAGCCGCGTATGGTATCGCGGCACATTTTGCCTACAAAGAAAATAACAAAAAAGGCCTAAATGATAAATCGAAATTTAAATGGATTGAAGACTTAAAGGAACTCAACTATTCTCCAGACAAACCCACTACCTATATGGAGCATTTAAGAATGGATTTCTTTAATGACCGCATATTTATTTTTACCCCCAAGGGTGACGTGGTGGACCTTCCCGAAGATTCAAGTCCGATAGACTTCGCCTATTCAATACATTCCGACATTGGCAACCACGTTTTCGGAGTGAAAATAAACAGTAAGATGTCTCAGATATTTACTAAATTAAAAAACGGCGACATCGTCGAAGTAATTACTAAGAAAGACTCTAATCCCTCCGGCAAGTGGTTAGAATATGCCAAGACTACAATAGCTAAGAAACACATCAAGTCCTACCTCGAAAAACACACCTTACTTTCAAAGCTTAAATCCTTCGGTAAAAGTTAGAGGCTGAAGTTCGAAATATTGTAAAGTTTGTCATCATCTGACTCTACTTCGTCTTTACTTCGGTCGTCGAGCGCTACCCCTGCTTGAGCTACTGGCGTTACTTCCTCCGCTCTGCCTTCGGGTTCCAGATTCGCAATGTGATTCTCCATCATTTCGTCTCCCCGCTTTTCATTTATTTCTTGTTTAATTAAATCTAAAATAGTTCGGAGGTCTTCGGTCGAGAAGAAATCTATTTTTATCTGTCCACCGGTCTCCTTTCTTTCAATGTTTACCCGAGTACCTAATTTTTCCTGGAATTCACGTTCGAGCTCAACTATCTCCGGATCCGGCATAAACTCTTTCTTTCGTACACGGTCATAGGCAATTTTCCGTGCCAACCTTTCTGCTTCCCGCACCGTGATTTTTTTATAAACAATCTCCTTAAACAATACCATCTGCTCCTCAGGGTGATCTGCAAGCATAAGTATCGGCCGGGTGTGTCCTTCCGTAATTTTTCCTTCCGATAGTCCGTTTAAAATTTCTTCCGGCAAAGTAAGTATTCGTAGCGTATTTGAAACATACTCTCGACTGCGACCCATCTTCTTAGCCACTTCGTTATGAGTAAATTTAAATTCTGAAACTAAACGGAAAAAAGCCCGTGCGCGGTCAACCACATTCAAGTCTTCCCGCTGTAAATTCTCTATGATTGCAAGCTCGAGCTTCATCATAGATGTGTCTCCTACACGGATGATGACCGGTACCTGAGACACTCCAGCGAGCTTTGATGCCCGCAAGCGGCGCTCGCCAGCAATGAGTTCATATTCCGTTACTAGCCCGCCTTCATCCTTTTCAACTTCTACTCGGGAAACAGTCAGTGGCTGAAGCACCCCGTATTGCTTGATGGACAGAGCCAGGTCTTGCAAGCGAGCTTCGTCAAAATCCCTACGTGGCTGGTAAGGGTTTGGTTTTATTTTATCTGTATCAACCCAGAAGATTGAATTGGAATATAAGTTGGACATGGGTCTATTCTATCATATTAAATAATTTTACAAAATTTATTTTAATTGATTTTAAAGTGTTTTTTGTGTAAAATGTGGGGATTGCACTCGTTGCCGGAGTGGCGGAATTGGTAGACGCGCACGACTCAAAATCGTGTCTCGTAAGGGGTGAGAGTTCGATTCTCTCCTCCGGCACAAATAAAAAATGAACACATTGTTAAAAAATTCCACAGATTTTCAAATCGAAGGCGGTAAAAAGCTCTCTGGGAGTATCCGTACCGGCTATTCTAAGAATGGCTCCGTGGGACTTCTGTGTGCTTCCTTGCTCAACCGTGACACCACTACTCTACAAGGCATCGCTAGAATTGAAGAAGTAAATAGAGTAATTGAAATCCTAGAAAGCATTGGGGTTAAAGTTTCTTGGACAGGAGAACATTCTTTAGAAATAAATCCTCCAGAGAGTTTCGACCTTTCAAATATAAATAAAGATTCAGCTATAAAAACTCGTTCGATACTAATGGTCATCGGCCCGCTTATTCATTTTCTAAAATCTTTCAACATTCCACACGCCGAAGGATGTAACCTTGGTAAGCGCACAATAGCAGCTCATAGCTATGCCTTAGAAGAATTAGGAGTAAAAATTAAAGTTACCCATGATGAATATGTGGTAACCCACAGCGGACTTTCCGCTGGAGAAATCGTAATGTATGAAGCAGGCGACACTCCAACCGAAAATATATTAATGGCAGCAGCTTTAATCCCTGGTCAAACTACGGTAAAGTTTACTAGTTCAAATTATATGGTGCAGGAACTGTGCTTCTTTTTAGAAAAATGTGGAGTAAAAATAGAAGGAATAGGAACCTCGACTTTAGTAATTCATGGAGTGGAATCCATAAATAAAAAGATAGAATACCACAATAGCGAAGACCCTATTGAGTCCATGACTCTGATAGCTGCTGCCATAGCCACCGACTCGAAGCTCACCATTACACATGCGCCGATAGATTTTCTAGAATTAGAACTATATAAACTTTTTAAAATGGGGCTCAAATATGAGATTTTAAAAAAGTACATTTCAGACAATGGCCATACTAATTTAGTAGACATAGTAATTCATCCATCAGAATTTATTGCGCTTGATGACAAGATCCACGCCAACCCTTTCCCCGGCATCAACATGGACAACCTGCCTTACTTTGTAATCCCTGCAATGAAAGCAACAGGAGAAACACTGCTACACGACTGGACTTACGAAAACCGCGCCATCTATCTGACTGAACTAAGTAAGATGGGGGCAAATTTAAAACTAGCCGACCCACACCGTCTATATATTCAAGGTGGCTACAAGCTAAATCCTGCTGAAATAGTCTGCCCACCCGCACTACGTCCCTCTATGGTTATAATGCTTGCGATGCTCTCCGCGCCCGGAACTTCAATATTAAGAAATGTTTACATGATCAACAGGGGTTATGAAGACATAGTCAAGCGCCTCAATTCTATCGGCGCTGACATAAAAATTTTAGAATAATTGGAATATGAAAAAAGTTCTTGTAATTCTAGGACAAACAGCTACCGGTAAAAGTAGTTTAGCAGTAAAGATTGCCGAGAAGTGGAACGGTGAAATTATTTCCGCTGATTCAAGACAAATATATAAAAATCTAGATATCGGCACCGGGAAAATTACGCAAGAGGAAATGCATGGCGTACCGCACCACCTGCTCGACGTGGCAAATCCCAAAAAGCAATTCAGTGTCTCTCTGTATAAAACTTTAGCTGAAGAAAAAATAAAAGAAATCCTAGCCCGTGGGCATGTGCCTATTATTTGTGGTGGCACGGGATTCTACATTGATGCCGTGACTAAAGGCACAATCCTACCTTCAGTTCCGCCGAATAAAAAATTAAGAAAAGAATTAGATAAAAAATTAACTCCTGAGTTAGTTACTGAGTTAAAAAAATTAGATAAGAGAAGATCTCGGGAAATTGATCCGCAAAACCGAGTAAGGATTATCAGAGCCATAGAAATCGCAAAGGCTTTAGGTAAAGTCCCGCCAGTTACGGAGGAAACTCCTCCGTATAAATTCATAAAGATTGGTTTGTATTTACCGCCCGAGAAATTAAAAAAGAAAGTAGAAAAAAGAGTTGGGGTTATGTTTAAATCAGGACTATTACGAGAAATTAAAAAACTTAAAAAGTTAGGTATTCCAGAAAAAAGATTGCAAGAATTAGGCTTCGAATACTATAACCCGACAGTAGGGAGTGTTGTGAAGGCTACGCTCGACTACGCCAAGCGCCAGATGACTTGGTTCAAGCGCGACAAGAAAATCACTTGGCTCGACGCTTCGGACGTAGCTTCAACAAAAATGGTAGAAAAGATATTAAAACAATTAGAACAATAATCCAAGATAGGTGGTTTTGAATTTCCGGGAAAACGTGACCCAAGAAAAATCCAAGCAAGGTAATGAGTAAAGTCCAGATTAGTGAACCGTAAGTATTATACTTTACGAATTCTCGATAGTTCATCTTGGCCACTCCCGCTACGATGGGTGTAAAGGTGCGAATAATGGGAATAAACCGGCAGAACATAATGGCAAACTGTCCATGCTTTTCAAAAAATATGTGCGCGCGGTCAATGTGTTCCTTCTTGAGGAATATTCTGAAAAATGAATAGTCGTGAAGCTTGTATAAGTAAACGCCAACCTGGTATCCAGCCAATCCGCCTAAAAATGTAGCCACGAAAACAACGACTAGTAGAAAGTATATATTTAGGCCGATAGTGGCCGCAAAGAGCCCTCCAGTAAAAAGCAGGCTATCCCCTGGTAGAGGAAAAAATATCCCAGATTCTAGGAAAATGATTACAAAGATGCCCGTGTAGCCAAAGGTAATAAGAAGGTATGGGATGTCGAAAAAGTCTAGCATATTATTTATTTAATACTTTGAATAATTCTCTTATATTTTTATATTATAGTCTTTGCGCCCAATTTTTTAAAATCTTCTTCCGAATAGAGGCCAGTGGTTATAGCAACGAAACTAATTCCTGCCTTATGCGCAGCTTCCAGGTCGGTGATAGAGTCCCCCACATAAGTTATTTCTTCTTTTTTAATTCCTTCCTTACTTAGCTTTTCTAAAACAGGCGTGAAGACAGCTGGGTCCGGCTTGTGTACTAGGGTATCATCCGCACCCTGAACTATTATAAAATCTTCTAGGGGAAATCCATGATCTTTCAAGTCATCAATTAAAAAGCGACGAGCAGTTGCTGACACTACCCCGATTTTTATGTTATCTTTTAGGAGTCTTTTCACTAAATCGACCGATCCTTCATACACAACTTTTCTGAAATCGTCTCGAGTTAATGCTAAGTTGGTATAGATATTTTCTACCGTGTCTGAAAGTTTATATAAACCTTCCACAAGTAGATGTAGCGGCTTACCCCAATGCTCTCCTAGGTCACCATCAGTAATATCTATGTTGTAAAATTTCTTGGCAACGTGTTTATGCTGGTCCCACTTTTGCTTTCTGCTTTCGACTAAAGTATCGTCATAATCAAAAATTATTGCTTTGTATTTAAAGTTAGGCATTTTGGGAATTCTCTTACATTATGTGCGGGCTTTCAGAGTGGATTTCAGAATTAATAAAAGACCACTCTTTGATTAAAACAAGTCTTAATGCCCTTCAAAATATAGCATGTTTTACTAAAACATCATAAGTATCATCAGGGGGTATCCGGACCCCGGAAAACGACCCCCGTACCCCTTTAAAGGGTACTTATAATAAGCTGTATGAGTATAATTTGTATTGTACAGATAACTTGTATACAATAAAGCATATAATTATACATAAAACTCAAATTTACCAGAATCTATAATAATAATGAATTTTAAACATGCCCACAGACAAAACCACAATCGAATCCTATAATAAATACACCATAAAATGTGCTGAAAAAATGCGGAGCGGAAAAAACATAAAGCATACATATCTAGAGAAACCAGCTATGTATAAAAAAATTCCAAACTTAAAAGGAAAAACGGTATTATGTATAGGTTGTGGTACAGGTGAAGAATGTCAGCATATAAAGTCTCTTGGGGCAAAAAGAGTTGTTGGTATAGACATATCAAATGAACGTATTAATTTTTTAAAGAAAACTATCCCTAATTTAGAATTTCATACTATGGATATGGAAAAGTTAAATTTCCCTGATAATTCTTTTGATTTCATCTACTCCAGCTTAGCATTACACTATTCAAAAGATTGGACAAAAATACTTACTAAAGTTTCAAGAATACTAAAGAAAAATGGAACATTTCTTTTTTCAACACACCACCCAGTTAAGTGGGGGGCGGAAATAAATAAAGCAGTAGGTAAAAAATCTTTTCTAATGGGGTATCAAAATAATGGATCTAAAGAAGGTAAGATTTTTGGGGATTACTTAGCTACAAGAAAAGTAAGTGATGTTCTGTCTGATGATTTTAAAGTGACTTATTATCATCGACCTATTTCTGCAATGATAAGTGACATATTAAAAAGCGGGTTTATAGTTTCAGATTTTATTGAACCAAAACCATTGAAATCTGTTCTCAAAGTAAAACCTGAATTCTACAAAATATATTCAAAAATTCCTATGTATGTTATTTTTGAAATAAGAAAGAAATAGAAAAAATTATTCTTCTATTCCGTCTATTAATTCTACTGAGAAATTATTACCATCTGAAATTACTTTCATATACCCTCCATGAATAAAGGATCCCTCTTTAAAGGATTTCCTTTCGATGTAACCTACCTTTACTAGAAAGTTTTTTATATCTCCGCCGTGAGTAACCACAAGCACACTCTCATTTGGATGATTAATGGATATTTCCATCAGCTTGCCCATAAACCTAATTGTAATATCTTCATCAGTTTCAATGTCGGGGGCTAGTCTAAATGAAATATATTCTTTTTCAGGTAAAATTTCTCTTTCAGCTAACTTATCCTTAAAAAAGTTCTTATATACCTCAATCTTTTTACCCTCAAAAGTTCCATATGAACGACCTCTTAATGATTTAGATTTTTGAATATCTATATCTCGATTACCCTTAATAATCTCAGCTGTTCTATGCGCCATAGATAAATCTGAAGAATATATAGCACTAAAATTCACATCTTTTAATTTGTGACTTGCTTCTTGTGCTTGCTTAAGTCCGAGCTCAGAAATATTTGACTCCGACTGACCTTGGTTTATTTTTTCCAAATTCCACTCAGTTTTTCCATGTCTAGCTATGTAAATTGTACAAAAACCATCTTTATTTACTTCATTCATAATATTAAATTAAACTTATATATTTTTTCTCAAGAAATACAACACCGTTAGGTTTTTTAGATTTCTTGTAAAGTTCTCCGACCTGAGTACTTGTTAAACCCTTGCGAAAGGACAAGGCAAATCTTAATAAATCTCTTCGCACGACATGCTTCTCAAGTTTATCGAAACTTGCTACCCTCTCAGATCTAACTTCATCAAAGATTTTTACAAACTGCTTTACCTTATTATTAGTTGAAAAGTGTGACCTGGAAAACTTAAGGTATTCATCTAAAGTTAGATACAATCTTGTTTTATTAATAAATGCCAGCAATAAATTTATTTCGGAAAAATAACGAGTTTCCTTTTCAGATTTTTTTGCATGAGCCTCGTCTCTTCTTCTAAATTCTACCCACTTACCATTTTCTCTGTACAACGGTGGTGTGAAATCGTTATATACTATCTTATTTTCTGAATCCAAAAAGAAATTATCTGGATTGGGATCAATAGAACATTTGAGTTTATTTCCAGAGGTATTGCCTTTCTTGTTTGAAATCTTGAGTATTAACTTAATAATTTCATTAAAATATTTAATTTTCATTGAAATATCTTTAATAGCTGTAACTTTACCTAAAGGTAAATATTCCGTAACTAATAAAATGCAATTTTTCTCCTTATCTATCTTAGTAAGAAAAATTTTAGGAACATTATTAGGTATGATTTTTTTTAAATGATCGTAGTATCTCGATACAGATTTTTCAAGGAGTATAAGTTCTGTGGAATTTAATTTATATTGTCTTCCTATTTTTTTGATCACGTACTTACGGCCAAGTGAAACATACAGGCCAGCCTCACAGTGAAGTTTATCGCCAGTAACATTTAAATTCTTAACGAATTTACTATTGACTAAGATCTTCTCTGTATTGTCATTATTTCTTATCATTATTAGTTGGGAGAATGATATCTCCTGGTTTCTCTAAAGAGATAAAAGTAACACCATTAGACTCTCTTAACGCGCCTATAACTTTAACTTTATCTCCTGGTCTAATGAAATCTTTTAATGACCAATTACCAGTCACAACATCTATTTTTTCCCCTTCAGTTTCGACTGAAAATAATCTAGGCAAAGCTGAAGACATTGAGGTATCCAAAGCTGTGGCTTCAATTGTAATATCATGAATTTTCTTAGAACCTATAACAATAGGAGTTTTTCTCTCTTTATCAGGCAGGGCGCAGTTGAACGATAACTTAATGTTAGGTTTTAATATATACCTCCTTCTTCTTAAGGTTATAATCCTGGCCTCACTTTCTGTAATGTTAAATTTTCGCATGTAGTGAGCTACATATTTTTCTATTGTTTCAGAAGACCTATCTGTTAGACCTATTTTTTTGCGCAAATCACTATTTCCTTCTATCGCAGAAACTACTCTTTGTAAATCTTCAGGCCCATAAATAATCAAATCTATGTCTACTGTTTTTGCTGCTGGTGAGCCTAGAACACTACGTGAACCGAATAATCCGAAATCCACGTCTTTAAATTCGCCCATCAATTTTTTTAATGATTCAGTGTCTTCTTCTCGACCGTTTTTTAAAAACAAGTCTAAATTGTCCTTATTACGTGCAATTCTAGTATTATCCTCAAGCGGCATAGCTAGGAAGCTTAATTCAGATGATGGATCGTAGACTACGTAGTAACTCATTTCTTCTGAATCTAAAGCCTCTCCTACGCCCTCTCTGTAGCCATACAACTTCTTACTCCATGGTTCATTCGCATCTTTTCTAGAATATGTAATAGAGGTTGGAATTCTAATTGTAGACTCATTTCCCTTTTCGTCCACAACCTCACAAACGAAATTATCTCTAACGAAGCCCACTTTTTCTTTACCAGGTTCTAATGAAATAACAGCATCATACGGTTTAGGATCTTCCTCCTTTTGCTCTCTAACTTTATCTACGAAAAATTTTGGTGCTTCACTTGGCATAATTAAATATTATTTAAGCTATAAACACTTCCGTTTAATGGGGTAAGGGTAGTTTCCTTGCCAGTAGATTCTCGTATATATTGGTTTACTTTTTGAGGATATTCTAAACCCAACCCTCCACCGTATGGGTTAAAATGTTCAAAGAAACAATGTTTTACTTTTGAATCTCTTAAAACTTTCACCGCATCAGAAACTGTAGAGTGGTATAAATTATGTTTAGTGTGTTTTCTAAATTCCACGTCATGCAAGTTGAAAACTAATAAATCAACTTCACTAAAAAAAGTTTTCAGGTCCTCATTGAAAGCTCCAGGTTCTTCTATATCTTTTTTGTCGAGTACTTTTTCTGAAACAGATAGTTCTCTACCGTCAGCACTTTTATAAGTTGTATTAAAGCCTGTGTCCCCTGTGTATCCAATTTTTACTCCATTCAAGTCTAATACAAAACCATATGCACCATTAATTGAATGTACAACTTCTACGGGCTTAAGTTTAACACCGTTATATAATTCTACCTCTTCATTCTCATCAAGCAAAATTATCTTATTCTCCCTAGATGAAGAGTGGTAGTGACTCATTGCGTTATCATTTAAAGAGTGTTTCGAAAATAGCACATTTAATTCAGGGTTCTCTCTATAAGAGACCATCTCAGCAATTACATTAGAGTCGTTTTTGTGGTCGATATGTGAGTGGGAAATAAATAATGTGTTAGTACGAGCCAAATTTACACCAATCTTTTCTGCTCGCTCCAGAATATTGATTCCAGGATCAACCATCATTTCTAATTCGTTATACTTAATATAGAAACCAGACCATAAGGGCTTCAGAGCACAGTTCCATTTATGATCAGGATTGTACTGACGGCCAAAGAAAGCAATAAAGTTTCCCTCAATTTTGTGAGGCATCTCTCCAAGTTCTTTTCTTAGAGCATTAGAAATTTCTTTTGCTTCCTTTGATAATTGTTTAATTTCAGTAAAATCGATGGGCATAAATTTATTTAATATTAAGATTGATAATTAAAGTTTTCAATACGATATTTATATTTTCATTTAAGGACCGGGAGTTTTCTAAACAATTCACATTTGGCATATCCATCTCATTATTTAAAATATCATTCACCGCCAACAGATTTCCGAATACTTTCTCAGAAAGATTACGAGGATTTCTTGTGTCGCTGTTTCTTAGTTGTTTATTATATTTTTTTTTATTAGTTATCTTTATGTGGAATTGAATACAGTTCTTATCAAGATAACGAGTCAGAAGCTGTACCCCTTCTATAATACAGGAAACTCCCCCAATGTAATACTTCTTAATCATTGAGTTAGTTGCCTTACTTATGATTAATGCCTGCTTGTGTATATCTACCTTATTAAGAGGAAAGAAATAATTATTCATCTTAGAGATAACTTTATTTTTAGGATTCATCACAATCAAAGTTTTTACTATCGACCCCAAACTAACACGCTGTCTTATATCTAATATATTTGATAAGTGAAAAGCCAAAGTAGTTTTCCCAGCCCCATTAACACCAGAAATCACAATAATGAGCGGACGATCGCTATTTTTTATATGTTTTTTGATCTTATTAGCTAGTTTATAGTTAATTTTTTCCATGTACTTTTTTGAAAAGCCCCTCAACCTTCTTTACTTGTTTATTCAATTCAAAATCTTTCTCTATCATAGCATAAGCACCATCGATTAAATTATTTCTTAACTTGCTATCACTAAAGATTAATTTAATTGCTTCAGCAATTTTTTTAGGACTCTTAACTGGAACCAATAAGCCCGTTTTATTGTGTTTAACTACTTCATTTACGCCAGAAATATCTGTAGCTACGACTGGCTTTTTCATCGCCATGGCCTCTAATAAAACGATACCTAGCCCTTCTGAATATGAAGGCAATATCACAAGGTCTGAAAGTGAGTATGCCATCGGCATATCATCAATGGTAAACTGATCAACCCTTATTGTTACGTTATTTTCGATTTTTAAAGATTTTATTAGGTTGAGTACTAATTTGCTAAACTTATCATTAGTAGAAAGCTTGCTTGTGGGAATTAAAAGTTTTACACCAGGAATTATTTTCTTTAATTGACTGATGGCTCGCAAGATATCTAAAATCCCCTTTCTTTCTATTAATCTCACAGGGCAGAGAATAACGAAATCATTTTCACTAAATCCATACTTCTCTCTGTCAGCTTTAATTTTATAAGAAAACTTGGATATATCTACACCGTAATAAATCCGGTGAGCATTCTTAATTTGGGAATTAATATTCTTCTTTACAGTGCTAAGATAATTGTCACTGCAAGCTAAATAAGCATCAAATGATCCTTTATTAAAAATAAATCTTGCCACTGAAAGTTCGAAATCTAAGTTCCCTGGCCATATACCTACTAGTTTATTTACATCCAATTCTGGAGTAGAGTGATAACTATAAACGTGCTTTGCCCTCAAACCATCTTTAATTAAAGAAATTAAAAGACAAGGAACATAACCATTGGAATAGATAATGTCTGGATTAAATTTTTTTAAGAATGTGAATGATTCCATTAGTAAATCTCTAAATGGTGCTTTCATTTTTATTGATTCTCGAAAAAGCGGTATTCTTACTATTTTAAAATATGATGACTTATAGTCTTTAATTTTCGGTTTTAAAGAATCAGGAATATCACCGGTTAAGACCAGGACTTCGTGCCCCAACTTTCCTAACCCAACGGCTAGATTATATTGATAAGTTTGAGCACCGCCAATGATAGGAGGAAAACTATGGGCATATATACAAATCTTCATTTTTTTATTAGAAATCATATTATCTGGTATAAATTTTATTAAAAATAGTTTTATTTTCTTCTACCCATTTGTAAAGTTTTTTGAGACCGTCTTTAGGAGAAACTTTTGGATACCAACCAAAATCTTTTTTTGCTAAAGCAACATCAGAAATATAAACCTTCTGGTCAGCAGTTCTCCATGAACTTAAGTTATATTTTAAGTTTTTACCGACTATATTTCCAATAATTTTTAAAGACTCTAAAAGAGATAAGTTAAATTCAATCCCTCCACCTATATTATAAATTTTCCCTTTTGTCTTATTTATATTCACAAAAGCTAGATCATAAGCATCAATTAAATCGTCCACATACAAAACATCTCTCACCTGCTTACCATTACCAAAGATTGTAATTTCTTTATTAAAAAGCGAAGAAATAATAAACCACGCCAACCAACCTTGTTCTTCCATACCAAATTGATTAGGACCATATATACAAGATTGTCTAAACACAACTGTATTTAAATTAAAAACTTTAGCATAATCAGTTACGTACTGATCACCACACCCCTTTGAACAACCATACGGGCTATGGAAATTTAATTGATATTTTTCTGAAATATTTTTAATATTTTTATATATATAACGTTCCTGTTTTTCTATAATAGGCACATATTCCAAATTGCCCATTACCTTATTAGTACTTGAGTAAATCAAAGCAGCTTTTGGTGTTATGTTCCTCATTGTCTCTAGTAAATTGAAAGTCCCAAGCGCATTAACCTCAAAATCTTCTCTCGGATCTAATATGGAACCAACTACAGTAGTTTGTCCGGCTAAATGTAAAATTAAATCAGGCTTAAATTCTTTAAAAATCCTTACTAGAGAAACGTAGCTAGTTATATCTATTTTCTTGAAAGAAAATTTACCCTTAAGTGTTCGCAACCATTTTAAATTTTGCTCAGAACCAGACCTGCTTAAATTATCTAGCACGAGAACACTATAATTTTTTTGAAGATAGTACTTAACCGCATTTGAGCCAATAAAACCACAACCACCAGTAATAAGAATTTTAGTCATAAAATTATGTATAACATTAATTCAAATAAAATCTGTATCAACCAAGGTACTATCTAAATCAAGAATAACAACGATTTCTCTTTTATTATATTAATATAATATACCTTGATTTGGTCATTAGGTCAAGAAATATAATCAGAAACTCTAAAAAATCTGCGGGCGATGAGGGAATCGAACCCCCGCCAAAGGATTTGGAGGCCTTTGTACTACCATTATACTAATCGCCCTTATCCCGTTTACGCCTTACACGAGCAAAAGCCCGCTTAAGCACAAACGGGTTTTGGAAGCACAAAATAAAAAATATCGTGCTTCCTACTTAAGAAGAACATACAACAAAACTCTTTGTTGTGGCTAAAGTATAGCAGAAGGAATTAAGAAAACCAAAGGAAAACTAAAGTAAAATAAAGCTTATTTCTTAGATTCTTTGTGCTTAGTTTTCTTCTTGCACCACTTGCAAAACTTTTGGAGCTCAATCTTTTTAGTGACGAGTTTCTTGTTCTTGCTGGACCAGTAGTTGATACGCTTACAGGTTCCGCAGGCGAGTTTTATTAGTCTATCTTGGGACATGAATAGATACTATTATAAAAAGGCTTAAAATGCAACCTCTGAGCCCCTAGGCATGCCTCTTAATACCCCTTATTTTTGATCAAAAGCTCTAGGAATTCCTTCGGGAACATCGGCTTCTTTTCCGCCAAAGCTTGATGGTATATTACCGTAGATGGGGTTAGTCCGGGTAAAGTGTTGATTTCAATCACAATAATAGTACCAGTTTTAATGTGAACGAAGATGTCTATCCTTGAATATCCTCGAATCCCTATTTTTTTGGCAACTTGTTCAACTAAACTCTTTACTTTATTCAAGTTCTTAGTAGAAATAATTTCTTTTGGTGGAGGAGTAATGTTTACCCCGGTTCCACCTTGGAATTTTTCTTCTACAGAAAGTATTGTATCCTCGGCTATGGTAATAGATGGGGAAAATGATCTAACCTTCCCCCTTTCTTCGAAAACTCCCACTGTCATTTCCACATACCCACTTTTAGGAATATGAGTAATTTCCCCTTTGTGCACTTTCAGTCTATCCGTCTCGATAAATGATTCGAAAATAATATCCTGCACATCACCCTCTGGCATATCGATGCTATGTGTTTGATTAGTGAAAGTATGTGGCTTGGCAATCTTTACTTTATTTTTTATCAATGATATATAAGTAGACAAATCTTTTTCATTAGAAAGCATCACCACACCAGCAGAACATCCGTCCCCTCTTGGCTTTCCGATGATGGTCTTTGTGCTTAGCCGCTCTACTAGCATCCTCCAATGCACTTCTTTCAAGTCGTTGTCGGTGTGTTCAGGGACATCCCTTATTTGGAACAGGGCGTGCTCAGCCACGGTTACTCCTTTTATCTGTGCTTTTTTTATTGTTTCGTTCGTTTCCCATTTATCCATGCATAATTTTGAAACAACGCTTCCGGATCCGTTAAATTTTATTTTTTCACCTTTTAGAATCTTCTGCAGTGTGCCATCCTCGCCAAATCCACCATGGAGAGCTATAAAAACAAAAGGAAATTTCTGGAGTATTTGAGCGAGTGAATACTTTCTAGGAATAAAGAAGTTCTCGGTAGTGTCCCCGCTATTTAAAGACAATTTAATCTTGACCTTCTCAATGAGGAAAGAAAGCCTGTCCACATCCTGCTCCGCGCTCTTTGCATTTTCAATTATCTCCTCTACCGTATGATTTAGAATATACGAATACGGTAGCTCCCAGACCTCGCCCTTTGGGCCAAGTAGGTACGGAAATGGTTTATAAATCTCTGAGCCTCGCAACTTAAGCCAGACATTCGTACCACTCATTAATGAAACCTGCTTTTCCGCCGTTTCCCCGCCGAAAAGAACCGCTAGTGGCTTGCGATCCTCGGCAATAAAAATATTTTCTACCGCCCCCGAGATTCCTCTACGCATACACGCGTTATTTACAATATATCGGAAGAGGTCCTGATGTGAAAAGCCAATGCGTGAAGCCTGCTGGAAAAGAAAGCTGTTTTGCTCCATGCCTGAAATAGGATTGAAGTCCGAAAACCAAATATTTCCGTCCGGCATCAGAAATCCATCGAAGCGAGCAAAATCCTGCATTCCAAAAATAGAAAACAACTGTTCCGCTTCAATTTGAATTTTTTCAATAATTTCGTTGGAAAATCTAGGTGGGCAATGATACGTAACATGTCGAGTAGGTAAATATTTTTTACGGAAGTCAAAAAATTGATTTTCCGTATATTCTACCTCTATTTCTGTCGGCAATATAGCCACCGGCATATTCAGCCTGTTTTCTAAAACAATTACTGTGAATTCTATCCCCCTAGCAAAGGGCTCCACTACTACCCGAGTATCCATGCGTTTACTAAAGAGGCTTTCTATGCTTAGGAGAGCGTCAGAGATATTCTCTACCGAGAAAACCCCAATGCTCGATCCGCCGCTCGCGGGCTTAACTATCGCGCGAGTAATATCCTCATCTTTCCAAAATTTATTTACTTTTTCCTTAATGTCTCTTGAAGAATCGGTAATCTTTATGACAATAGAGTTCGGCGCATAGAATCCAAGCGAGCGAATGTACTCATTCGCTTTGTATTTATCGAAGGCCTTCTTACATGAGCTTGAAGATGAACCGATAAATGGTATCTTGTGCTTTTCGAGGAAGCTCTGTAGCTCCCCATCCTCTCCGAAGCTTCCATGTATACAAGGAAAAACAATGTCTACACTTTTTAAAATACGAATTAGTGAGGTGGGTGAGAGTTTAGATTTATTGTCGAGTTTAAAGTCAAAATCGCTCGGGGTGTTCGAATATAATTGTGCCGTAGAAATTTTATACGGACTTTTTTGTTCGTTGAAGTAAATTGGTATTATCTCAACTCCTTGGCTACCTAGATGGTCAAGGATACTGCGAGCAGAGTTGAGAGATATTCCGCGTTCTAAGGAAGGCCCACCGCACAATACAGCTACTTTCATATTTTTTTGCAAAAATTTATTTCCCTCCATCCCTTATAATGTAACACTTTCTAGATTTTTAGCAATTTTTGTAAGGTTTTTGCCTCCTTTTTTGCTAATTAATACCATATCTTCTATGCGTACCCCGCCAAAGTCTTTCAAGTAAATCCCAGGCTCGACTGTCATCACACAGCCTATGGGCAGAATATCTTCACTCTTGGGTTTAAAGTTCGGCCACTCATGTATGACTGTGCCTACTCCATGACCAAGGCCGTGCTTGAAATTGTTCCTAAATTTTTTAGCCAAAAATTTTCGAGCCGAGGCATCTATAACCTTTGCTCGCTTTTCGCCATTCATAATTTTCCGGAGTGCAATGTTCTGTGCCTCAAGAACTGCTTCATAAACTTTCTTCTGCTTAGCAGAAGGCTTACCCCAGAAATACGTGCGAGTCATGTCGGAACAATAATGATTTACAGTACAGCCGAAATCGAACATAATGATATCTCCCCGCTTTAATTTACTTTTCCCTGGTTCGTGGTGAATATTGGACGTATTTTTACCAAATGCTACGATCGGCGGAAAAGATAACACATATACGCCATGGCTGATATATGCTTTTTTAATTAAATTAGCAACTTGTATTTCACTTATACCAGACTTTATCTTTTTTATAATAAATTGTAGCACCCGCTCGCTTATCCTCTGCGCACGCACAATATTCGCAAGTTCTTTCCTGCTCTTCACCGCCCGAACTTCATGAATTAATTTAATTTTTGTCATAAAATACTCGCCTACTAGTATGCTGATATCCGTTCCCTAATATACCTCCTGCTGATAACACTTTTCACAGTATAAAATCGGTGCATAGTGCTCTGTATAGACTGTTTCCACCTCTTTACTACATTTTGAACAGTTGCGATTTATAATTTTTAAGGGCGGGCGTTTATCCATTCTTCGTATATGTCTAATATCGAAACAAACTCTCGGTAAAGGCAAATCCATTCTTCGGTAAAAAGATAGTTCGTTTTCTACAATTCTATACGCTCCCACTGAATTCGGATTATCCTTTTCGGCACATTCTATAACTTCACCTAAAATCAAATCATTTACTTCCCCTATTGTTTCTGGTAAGTCTGCGGGTTTCAGTGTAACATCATAGTTTCTTTTCTTTCTGTCCGCCCAACGATACCCGGTATTTTCTGTTTCCTCTTTAGTAAGCGGATAATAATAATTAGCGATAGTTTCATTATAAGCATGATCGGAAAAAGATGGAGGGAAATTTTCACCAAATCGATACTCTAAACCTTTTTTGTCTATATAGGGCACTCTCTTCATCTGCTCTGTGATTTCTTTTTTAAGAACTTCATATTCTTTTTTTGGATATTTTTTATTTAAAATTGAATATTCCCCTTTCTTAAGACCAACACAACCAAAACAATCATGTGCACCAGGGCAAAGATCACAATAATAAAGGTCATGTGCTCCCGCCCAACACTGATTACAGAAATAAAGCCGTGCAATATCAAGTCCGCAATTTTGCGATTCGTATATCTGCTCTGCTTTATTACCCCATTCAAAATAGTCCATGCAGTCCTGTGCATCAAACACCATAAATAGATATTTCCCGTCTTTTACCCCCTCGCAGTCAAAAGATTTGTGAACATTCTTACTATTTAAAAACCAGTTACCGGATACATCATCGGATTTTATAGACATAGTTGATCTTTGTGGAAATGTCTTTCTGAAATTTTCAAATTCGACTTTTATTTTTTCGATACCGGAGAAAGTGTTTAATTCCATTTCCTTAATCTTTTTAAAGTATTCTTCTTTTGTATATTTTTTGTTCCAGATACAGTACTCCGCATTTACTAAATTCACACACCCTACACAATTAGAACTGTTTCTGCATGCATAAATGAAAGAACAGTCTCGAGAATCTTTGCTTTCTTGCCCAAATTTTACATTGTAACAATTGGCACAATTCACGCATTCATAACAGAGCTCACATTCAAAAATCCAGGAGCAGTCACAACAATCCATGACATGTTTTTTACCGTTATAAACATAAAAAGAATTTTCTGCATAAGAACTACGAAAGACCATATACGCATTTTTAGGGTCAGTGACTCGGTGTGCGTAAGGACTATTAACAGCCATGCCTTGTCTCACGATAGACATACGAGGTATCTTTCTTTGAAGTTCAAAATATTGTTCTAAGAATGGACGACTGGGGTTGTAATCCATTCCATACGCATAAGGATCCCAGGCGTCCGAATACCAGATATCAGTATCATAAACAGGAAATTCTGCTCCCTCAGGATGCATGCTAAATATTTCTTTACCAGAAAAATCACACTTCCTTTTATATAAAACAGTTTCGCTTGTATGCATAAAACGTCGCATCAAACGACACTCTGGGCAAAAAGTTGGGGGCGGAACTTTTATTTTTTCGTAGAAGTTAAAATCTTCAGTTTCTATCGTGAAGTCTGTTTTGCAATTCTGACAATTTCTTATTTCACTTTCTTTCATTCTGATATTTTGCAAAATGTTTAAATATCATTCTATCGTTCGTTAGAACATTAGAACAACCTAGTGATGTCATGATAGGTAACTAGGACCATAAGAAGAATTAGAATCACAAAGCCAACAAGGTTAGCAGTGTTTGCAATCTTCGGACTCATGACTGAACCTTTAATTTTTTCAATTAAAAGAAAGAGTAGTCTGCCACCGTCGAGCGCCGGGAATGGAAGTAAATTTATTATTGCCAAGTTTATCGAAATCAGTGCCGCGAAGGACAGCAAGTAGGCAAAGCCGAAGTCATACGCGTCCCCTACAATACCCACCATTCCTACTGGCCCAGTAACACCAGCCAAGCTACCTTGACCCTTTAAACCTTCTACAATAAGCGTATAAAGCCCCACAGCAGTGTCTTTGGTGATATATAGAGTTACTCTCATTCCCTCCTTTAAGGCCACGAAAAAGGGCAATTTGGTCGTACCTATTTGATCCATGGATATGCCTATGGCTGGCCTACCGTCGACAACACTTGGGGTTGGTATCAGGCTTACAAATTTTATATCTTCGTCATTTTTACCGCGAGTGTAGCCTATTTCGATTTCTTTATTAGGGCGAGAGACGACGAAGGATTTCAAAGTATCAGGATTAATTTCTTGCAAGTTTTCACTCTCCTCTCCGGCTTTTACTGGCAAGCTTGCCACCGAGACAATAGCATCCCCGGGCTTGAGTCCTGCTAATGCGGCTGGAGATTCTGGATTCACCGACACTACAATCAAATTTACATCTTCGAGCTCATACCCAGGCAGAGCACTACCGACGGACGTTGGCAGTCCGGACATTAGTCCGAAGGAAAACAATATCCAGGCGAGAATAAAATTCATAAAGACTCCAGCAAAGAGCACTATGGCTTGCTTCCATTTAGCTTTATTGACGAAGCTCCGCGCGCTGTCCGGACCACTTATATTTTCTGCATTAGGTGTCTCACCAAATATTTTTACAAAGCCACCCACTGGAAAGAGGTTAAAGGTGTACTCCGTCTCCTTGTACTTCCAGCCGAATAACTTTGGCGGAAAACCAAATCCGAATTCATCCACTCGAATGCCGAATCTCTTCGCGGCAAAAAAGTGCCCAAACTCATGGACGACAACCAGCACTAATAAGATTATGATGAATATTATTACGCTCATTTTTTTATTCTACCCCATTACTTCACGCTCTTTCTTTTCAAAAATTCCTTCTAGGTTAGCGTTTACTTCATTAATAATTTTCTGCAATTCTTCCTTGGCTCGGAATTTATCGTCTTCGGTAAGCTTGGCTTCTTTTTCCTTGGCCTCTATGTCACTTGAAACAACTTCCCGCTCGCGGCGCACAGTAATCCTGGCTTCTTCAAGCTTCTCTTTTAAAACTTTGACCAGTGTCTGCCTGGTTTCGGTAGTCAGCTGAGGAAATATTACTCTTATGCCTCCATCATCAGTTGCCACAGATAATCCTAAATTCGACCCCACTATCGCGCGTTCAATATCCTTGATCTGACTTTTGTCCCAAGGCGCAATGCGGAGAGTTTTCGGGTCTTCGATAGACACTGAAGCCACGTTCTTAAGCGGCACATAGGAACCGTAGGACTCTACGGAAACACCATCTAGCACCATAGGTGATGCCCGGCCGATGTTGAGCTGGCTGTAAGTACTACCTAAAAAATCTTCTACCCTCTTTAATTCAGTTTTAAAATTGGAAAAGTTGTATTGCATACGCTCATTATATCACAGGGATAACCAATGCGACAGATTCCATCAGGCTTTTCGTAGAACTCCCCGGCATGCGTAAGAATTTACGAACTTGGAAAATTTGCTGGTACGTGTCAAGGGGCATCCTTGACACAGGGTTCTTATGGAGAGCACTTTCTAGTTCGTTTAGGAACCTTAGTGCCTTTGCGCGACTGGAGTCGAGAGCAAGCGCTTCATCGTCATCTTCATTTTCCGCAAGTAATTCTTTAATAAAATTAATCCGCGCGCTCGGGTTCATGGCTATAAACTTCTCGGCCTCTTTTAATTCTACCGCTAGGTCTTGCCTAGCGGAGATGAAATAAAATCTTGAAATAAAAGTTTTAAGTAGCGCGCTTGCATCTGGCACTATTAGGAAAAAATGCGTATTCTCTATCGGTTCTTCAAACATTTTAAGTAAGGTATTCTGCGCTTCGAGTAAAAAGTTATTGGTTGCAACGATAAATACCTTTTTACCACCAGAATTTGCGCGCTCGAGAGCGTATGATTTTAAATTCCTAGCATCTTCCACCTTAAATGTATCGAGGGTAACATGAGCAAAGTCAGAATTACCCATGACCTCTACACCTAACTCAGGAAGTAAGGATAAAATTTCAGGAACCATTTCTTCCCGCACCCCTTCAATCAAATACGCATGGTGAAGATTTTTTTTATTTAGATGCTCTTTCAAGCTCATATTTTATCTTTTACTTAAAACAGTCTTCTTGTAAACATCCAAGTGCTCGAGGGCTATACCCGTACCCTTAACGACACAGAAAAGTGGGTCCGGAGCGAGTATTGCCTTAACCCCAGTCTTCCGATAAACCAAATCTGTTAAATTCCGCAACTGGGATGATCCCCCAGTCATAATGATGCCGAAGTCCATAATGTCGGAAGCAAGCTCGGGCGGAGTTTCCTGTAAGACATCCCGGATCGCCTTGATGATGTGTTTCAATTCCCCATCTATCGCCTTAACTATTTCATTGGTTCCGACCTGCGCGGAACGAGGAAGCCCCTGAATAAAGTCCCGGCCCTTAATGGTAACCCTAAGTTCTTCTTCAAGCGGTACCGCAGCGCCTATTTTTATTTTTACTTCTTCCGCTGTCCGGTCTCCGATAGCTAAGTTGAAAGTTCTTTTAATATAATCCGCAATAGCTTGATCAATTTTATTACCCGCGCATTTCACGGAAGTGGAAGCCACAATTCCGCCGAGCGAGATCACCGCGACATCCGTCGTGCCTCCTCCGATATCTACCACCATGTAGCCCTTGGACTCATGTATGGGTATCCCTGCGCCTATCGCCGCTAGGATCGGCTCCTTAACTACATACGCATTCTTCGCTCCTGCTCGTACCGCGGCTTCTACCACCGCACGTCTTTCGGTTGAAGTAACGCCCGCAGGTACGGACACCATCACATCCGGCTTAAAAAGATTAAACCGCCCCATGGCTTTGTTGATAAAATATTTAAGCATTGCCTCCGTCACACGGTAGTCCGCAATAACTCCGTCTTTCATCGGCAGGTAGGTAATTATCGCTTCTGGAGTTTTACCAATCATGTCTTTAGCTTCAAACCCGATAGCTAAAATTTTATTATCTTGTTCCGAAACGGCCACAACTGAAGGCTCATTTAGCACGATTCCTTTGCCGGGTAGAAACACTAAAGTATTGGCCGTGCCCAAATCTATGCCTAATTTTTTGGAAAAAATTCCCATTAATGTAATATACCCCCACACCTATTTTTAATCAAGGTAAGTAATAGGTGTGGGGGTATATTACATTTGTGTTAGAATCCTAGGATGAGCACTGGTATGAAAATAGTGACAGTAATTCCCTTAAAGAAAGGTGTCTGGAAAAGCGATTTAACCTATTTCAGCAGTCTGGAAATACCAGATGGTAGTATCGTGAACGTGTCCTTACGTAACAGTAAAACTCTAGGCTTAGTAGTATCCTCGGAAGAATTAAGCGGCGCGAAATCCGAAGTTAAAGAGATGAATTTCAACCTGAAGAAAATAATCGAGGTTAAGGAACATTCCATCTTTAAAAAAGAATACATAGAGTCGGCCTTTGATACGGCCAAGTATTTTGCCGCTAGGAAAAATGACGTAGTCACCCACCTACTGCCGGCAGTCTTGCGAGAAGAGTATGACAAAATATCAAAGTGGAAGAATAAAGAATTAAATAATAGTAGTGTCCAGGGTGAATCCACGGTGGGCGGGAAAAATATTCGAACAGAAAAATTACTTTTCCAAGCTCCCCTTCCGGAGCGCGTTTCTTTTTATAAAACTCTAATCCGTAGCTCCTTTGCGCAGAAAAAGTCGGTTTTCATCGTGCTCCCCACCGAACATGATATAAAAAACTTCCATGAATCCCTATCCAAGGGGATAGAAAAGTTCACTTTCTACATTCACAGCGGTCTCGGGAATAAAAAAACTCTGGAGCGCATAGAGCGCGTGATAGAAACAGAGCATCCGGTGCTCATTATAGGTACCGCCCCCTTTCTATCTATCCCCCGCCCGGACATTGGAGTTATTATCCTAGAACATGAAAGCTCGAACGGCTACAAATCAATATCTCGACCACACCTGGACCTGCGAGTCTTCGTAGAAATATTTGCCGCTAAAATGAATGTGAAATTTATTTTAGGTGATACCTTGCTACGCTTTGAAACCAGTGCCCGGAGTGAACTCGACGGGGTTACAAACGTGAGCCCACTTTCTTTCCGAATAGACTTTGATGGGGAGATAAAAATAATAGGTAAAGAGCCCACTTCACGCATCGAAAGAAAAGAATTTAAAATTCTAACTGATGAAAGTATTAAAAATATAGAGAGAGCGGTAGACAAAGACCGAAATGTTTTTATCTTTTCTTTAAGGAAGGGCCTTGCCACTATGACAGTGTGCAAGGACTGCAACAATACAGTTCTGTGTGAAAAGTGCGGCGCGCCGGTAGTCCTGTACCTCTCCCGAGATGGCAAGAAAAGAATGTTTGCCTGCAACAGATGCCACCGCGAAATAGCTCCGGATACGGCCTGCGTAAATTGCAAAAGCTGGAACTTGATGCCTTTAGGCATCGGCACGGACACCGTGCACGAGAAAGTGAAGGAAATATTTCAAAAGCCTGCCCGTCCAACAGGCGGGGGAAAGAAAACAAAGATATTTAAATTAGACAGGGACTCTGTGCATTCCGCCAAGGAAGCGGAGAAAATAGTAGAGGAGTTCGAGAGTACTCCCGGGTCAATACTTATCGGCACTGAGATGGCTCTATTTTATTTGAAAGAAAAGGTGCATCTTTCTATCGTAGCTTCATTTGACTCATTCTGGAGCATACCGAACTTTAGAATAAGCGAGAAGATGACCGAGCTTGTGATTTCAATAATTCACCAGACAGCCTCTATGTTCATTATTCAAACAAAAAATGTGGACGATCCGGCGATACTAGCCATAAAAAGTGGCAACTTACTCTCCTTTGTACGGGAGGAATTAGCTGATAGAAAGAAGATGGACTATCCGCCATGGAAACGTTTTATAAAAATAGTACACCTAGGCGACAAGTTACAAACAGACAGAGCCAAGGAACTACTTAGGGAGATTTTCAAGGGATACTCTCCTGAGATTTTCAGCGGCTTCCACGTAAAACGGAAGGGTAAATACGTCACCAATACCCTAATCAAGCTCGATCCACAAAAATGGTCTCTGCCTGAACTTTCTCTTAATTCCAGCCTTGATCAAGAACTTTTATCTAAAATAATGTCTCTGCCACCTAACTTTGACGTATTTGTAGATCCCGAGGATTTGTTGTAGAGTGTTGTTATGAAAAGGGGCCTAGCTCAAATAACCAAAGAAACAGGTACACCCATCTATTTATACGATTCTCTAATTATCCAAAGCAAGTGTAGAGAGCTTTCGAAAAACCTGCCAGGAATGAATTTATATTACGCATGTAAGGCAAATACGAATCCTGAAATAATTAAGATTATCTACAAAGAAGGCTTTGGTATTGAAACAGTGAGTCCTGGAGAAATCAGAATAGCAAAGAAAGCTGACGTACCAGTATCTAAAATAATTTTCACCTGCAGTAATATCTCGGAACAGGAACTCACCTCAGTTATTAAACAAGGAATAAAAGTTCACTTAGATTCTTTACAGCAAGTTCTAGTAGTAGGTAAAAATTTCCCAGGAACGGAAATATCTGTGCGGCTTAACCAAGGCATCGGCGCTGGACACCATTCCCACGTCATTACTGGTGGCCCGGATAGTAAATTCGGTATAGACATATCCCAAATTAAAGATTTAAAAAAAATAGCTCAAAAATACAACTTGAAAATCACCGGCCTACATCAACACATCGGGTCAAATGTCTTAGACGCCTTAATCCTTTCCAAGGCAATGAAAAAGTTACTCACTACAGCGCTTCTTTTCCCTGAATTAAAGTATTTGGATTTCGGTGGAGGTTTTGGTATAGCGTACAATAAAGCAGATAAAAATCTTGATGTTAAAAAGTTTGGTATTGAAGTTAAGAAAATAATTAGCGACTTTTCAAAAAAGTTAGGCAGAAAATTAGAAATCTCTTTTGAACCCGGAAGATATCCAGTGGCAGAAGCCGGATCTTTATTAGTAGAAGTTACGGACATAAAGAAGAATCCAAGTAAAAAATTTATAGGGGTAAATTCTGGTTTCAATCATCTTATCCGTCCGGCAATATATGACTCCTACCATGAGATAGAAAATGTAAGTAATCCGAAAGGTAAAAAAGAAAAAGTAACTATTGCCGGAAATGTATGTGAGTCTGGAGATGTCTTTGCCAAGAATCGCTTAATTGCAAAAGTAAAAATTGGGGATATTCTAGTAATAAAAAATACTGGAGCTTACGGCTACGCCATGTCTTCAGAATACAATTCCCGCCCGAGGCCAAAGGAACTTCTATTGACAGGAAATAAAATTAAGCAGATTTGACATACTCTAAATAAAGTTTATAGTTTGAAGTGAAAGGGGTACCTTGCCATGCAGTATTGGATTGTTGTCGACCGAGAGAACTTCGGAATCCAGGAGAAGCTGAAGAAGCTCCCTGAGGGCACCACGCGAAAAGAAGCAGAAGATCTCTTGGCAACGTTCCCAGACGACGCCAGGCTTCTCCAGGAAGTTGGGGATCCGGATCCTAGAATGGAAATTAGCAACTTCCTGACAGAGAATCGCCGGTACGGTGTTCCGGCCACAACGCCCAAGACGCTCACCTTCAACATGGGAGAAATCCAGAGTGGTCACATCGTCGACACCAGAGCGGAGCGGCGCGGCGAGAAGTAGAACATGTCTTGGGGCGCGCCGGAATCATCCGCGCGCGCCTCTCGACCAATTTAAATTTTAAAAGTTATATAACACGTTATATAACTCATTACGTAATCAACTACTTACCAATACTGTAAACTCCCCTTTTTGTTTTACTGGATTTGCTTTCAAATATTCTAAAAGTTCAAGAGGTGCTCCTGTTTTAAATTCCTCATAAATTTTTGTAATCTCCCGAGCCAGGCAGACTTTTTTTGTAGGGCAAAATTTATCAAGTGACTCTAGAGTTTTTAAAATTCTATGTGGAGACTCATAGAACACCATCGTCCGTTCTGAAACCGCTATTTCTTTAAATAAAGTTTCCCTGCCCTTTTTGTGCGGCAAGAATCCTAAAAAGGTGAACTCGTGTGTGGGTAACCCTGAGGCTGAGAGCGCAGCCACCAGCGCAGTAGCACCGGGAATAGGAATAACTTGTACATCTTTTAGTTTGTCTTTAACTTTACTTACTAGCATTGCTCCCGGATCCGAGATCCCCGGTGTGCCCGCATCCGAAACCAGGGCTAAGTCCTTGCCATCTTCTAAGAGCTCGAAAATTTTATCAGTTTTAGACAGCTTGCTTTGAGCATGGTAACTCAATGTCTCTTTCGAAATGTCGTATCTATTTAAAATCTTTTTGGTCTCTCGCGTATCTTCACACAGGATCAAATCCACACTTTTCAGTACTTCAAGAGCTCGGAGCGTGATATCTCCCATATTTCCTATCGGGGTAGCTACGATGTATAGCTTAGACATTTTTATCTTGCCTCTCTTCCTTGAAAGTACGCAAGCTAGCTAGAGTGACGATAGCAACCGCAATGATAAGAATATTTTTTATAATGTATTGCCCTTCAATAGTAGGAACCATGAAACTCGTCCAAGTAAATTCTGGAAGCACAAAAAGGGGCATGATGGTAGTAATAATGTGCAGGGCTAAAAGGAAAATACCTAACCGCTCGAGCTTGGGAACAATAAATAAAATTCCAATTATCATTTCAAAGACACCAAAAGCAATTAAAAATCCTTCCGGTGAAACTCCAGGCATAGTACTATTTAGAAGTGCCTTGACTATAGGGTTCGCCGCGCCTTGCTCGGCAAAGACCTTTATCGCTCCGAAATAAAAATAAATTAAAAATAAAGCAAACCTAGCAAATGGCACCGCCATCCTGCGGGCGTAGTTTACTACCACCACATCCCAAGCCTCTATTTTGTCATTAAAATTTTGCATTAGTATAAGTATATACTATTCTTGGGCTACTTTCGATATTTTCGAGTACGCCACTTGTCCGCAATCTTGACTCGGGTAAGTGAGCGTTCAAGCTCCGCTTCAAAGTGTTCGAAGTCCACTGTGCCCTTGTCCTCAAGTTGCTTCCTAAGCTCTTCAGATTTCTTTTTAGCTTCCTCTATTTTCTGGTCACTTATTTCAGACACATGTTCCGCAAAGTCGGCAAGCACTGCCACTTCAGTCATGTCGCTCTCGTTTTGTTTTACTTCTATAAATCCCCCAGCCACAGCCATAGGTACATACTCGCCACTTGTCATGGCCACCACGTCGCCAGACTTAAGCCCCACTACGAGTGGAATGTGGTTCGGTAACACCGTAATCTCGCCTTCTGTCGTCGGCAAGCTCACCTGGTCCACCATTTCCTCCAAGACTAATCTTTCTGGAGTAACTATTTTTAATTTTAATTGCTTCGCCATAATTAAAGTGCACCTTTCATATAAAAGTCTCCTTCAGGCTTATCATCATGCTTGCCTTCCAGAATTTCCTTGAAAGATCGAATAGTTTCTTTGAGTGGAACATACTGACCTTTTGATCCTGTAAATTGCTCCGCCACGAAAAACGGCTGTGAAAGGAATTTCTGAATTTTACGCGCGCGGGCTACCAGCTCTTTGTCCGCCTCAGAGAGTTCTTCCATACCCAAGATAGCAATGATGTCTTGCAAATCTTTGTAACGCTGAAGCACTCGCTGAACTTCACGGGAGACATTGTAATGTTCCAGCCCCACGATATTCGGATCAAGGATTGTGGAAGATGAGTCGAGGGGATCCACCGCAGGATAAATACCTATTTCGGAAAGGGAGCGGTTGAGCACCACAGTAGAGTCCAAGTGGGCAAAAGTTGTAGCTGGCGCTGGGTCAGTTAGGTCGTCCGCTGGCACATACACCGCCTGCACAGAAGTTACGGAACCTTTATCCGTAGAAGTGATGCGCTCTTGCAGAATTCCCATCTCGGTAGAAAGAGTCGGCTGATAACCCACGGCGGAAGGAATACGTCCGAGCAAAGCAGAAACCTCGGATCCGGCCTGAGTGAAACGGAAAATGTTGTCGATAAAGAAAAGCACATCTTTCCCTTCTTGGTCACGGAAGTGCTCCGCCATAGTAAGTCCAGAAAGTGCCACGCGCATACGAGCACCTGGCGGTTCATTCATTTGCCCGAAAACCATGGCAACCTTAGGCAACACACCGGACTCTTTCATTTCATGATATAGGTCATTACCTTCACGAGTTCGCTCTCCAACTCCAGCAAAGACTGAGTACCCTCCGTGGTTCGAAGCGATGTTGTGAATGAGCTCCTGAATGACCACTGTCTTACCCACGCCCGCGCCTCCGAATAGCCCCACCTTGCCTCCCTTAAGCACAGGACAAATAAGATCAATAACTTTTATTCCAGTTTCTAGGATTTCCACCTTCGTTGCTTGAGTGACATAATCTGGTGCCTTGCGGTGAATAGGTAGTCGACCACCTCGGGCCGAGCCCTCCCCTCCTAATTTAGGAGGGGAAGAAAGGGGTGGTAAGTCATCTATTGCATCCCCTAACACGTTGAAAATGCGCCCCAGTGTTTCCTCGCCTACTGGTACTGAGATAGGTGCGCCAGTGTCTGCAACTTCCATACCTCGAGCGAGTCCATCGGTAGAATCCATGGCCACTGTTCGTACTACACCTCCACCTAGGTGCTGTTCCGTTTCTAGAATTATTTTCTGCTCTCCTTTCATCACCACTAGAGCATTGTAAATTTCCGGCAAATTTTCATTCTTATCGCCGAAGTCTACGTCTACGACCGGACCGATTATTCTTTTTATTTTACCTTTTTTCATATGATTTAATTCTTACTTATAACTTTATAACTTTTAACTCACACTTGCCATGCCGGCGCTTATCTCTGATATTTCCCGGGTGATGTTGCCCTGCCTTGCTTTGTTGAATACCAGAGTTAAGTCATCAATCATTTCCCCCGAGGCTTCACTAGCATTCTTCATCGCGACCATTCGACTCGACTGCTCGGAAGCATTGGACTCGAGCAACATCTGATAAATTTGCATTCGAATCATCTTTTCCGCGAGCGTACCTATCAGTTCCCGCTTGTCTCCTTCAAATAAATAATTAATTTTTTCTTTCTTGTGTTCTACCTTGTTTTCTATATTTTCTCCAACACTTTCTATAAATTCCTTTAGGCTTTCTTTTCTTACGGGAATAATTTGTCTCAAATTTGCCTTTTGCGTTAATGCGGAAACGAAATCAGTATAAACAACCACCACGCTATCGTAGGTGCCCTGTGTGTATTCATTTAATAACATTTTTGAAATAGGTAGTACGTCCCGAAGCGTAATTTGGTCCGGTAGCTCAACGAAGCTTGCGATAATGTTTTTCCCAACTCTCCGCATAGCTGTATCTCCCTTTCTGCCAATGGTTAAAATATCTACATTTGTATTTTCATTTTTAAAATATCCAAGTGAGCGTTTTATTACTTGAGCGTTATATGCTCCACAGAGCCCCCTATTGGATGTTATTAAAACAAGAAGAACTTTCCCAGTTCTCTGTTTTACCTCTCGTTCTTCTAAAAGCGGATGGCTAATTCCCTCTAAATTTTTAGAAATAGAACTCAAAATATCCCAAGAATATTCCGCATACATGCGGGAGGCAAGGGTGGACGCCACAGCGCGCTTCATCTTCGAAGCTGCCACCAGCTCCATCGCCTTGGTGATCTTCTTCGTGTTCTTGACACTCTTTATTCTTCTTTTAATTTCTTTTGTTCCAGCCATATGATTTTGCAAAATCACGTCGCGCAATGTCCATTAAAGCGCGACGCTATTTAGTTAAAACTTTTCCTAAAATCCGCAATTACTTTCTTTAACTCTTCCTCGCCCTTGTCTGTCCACATTTTGGATTCTTTTACTTCTTTGTAGAAAGTTTTCGCATTACGTTCGGAATAATCAATTAGCCCTTTTTCAAATTCTTTTATTTTTTCAACTGGCACATCATCCATGAAGCCTTTAGTCAAAGCATAGAAGAGTACCACCTGATGCTCAGTCTTAACAGGTGCATACTGGAGCTGTTTCAGCACTTCCACTGACCTCTTACCTCGTTCTAACTGCTTCTTGGTTGATTCATCCAGGTCTGAACCAAATTGAGAAAATGCTTCAAGCTCGCGGTATTGCGCAAGGTCGAGCTTGAGAGTTCCCGCCACTTTCTTCATAGCCTTGATCTGGGCACTGGAGCCCACGCGGGACACGGAGCTTCCTACGTTCACCGCCGGACGGATACCTTTGTAGAATAAATCCGTCTCGAGGAAAATCTGTCCGTCCGTAATGGAAATCACGTTGGTTGGAATGTAAGCCGAGATGTCACCTGCTTGAGTTTCAATGATTGGAAAAGCAGTGATGGATCCACCTCCGTACTTTTCATTACGGCGACATGCGCGCTCGAGTAGTCGAGAATGTAAATAAAATACGTCTCCAGGATACGCTTCACGGCCTGGCGGACGACGGAGGAGGAGAGAAATCTCACGGTAAGCCACCGCGTGCTTGGAGAGGTCATCATAAATAATTAAAACATCCTTACCTTGATCCATAAAGTATTCCGCAATAGAAACTCCGGAGTAAGGAGCAATGTATGAGAGAGCGGCTGGCTCTGAAGCTCCAGCGGAAACTATCACCGTATAAGCCATCGCGCCACCTTCTTCGAGGCGGGCTTCAATTTTACGAAGTTTAGAATCTTTCTGACCGATAGAAACATAAACACAAATCATGTTCTGACCTTTCTGGTTTAAAATCGCATCAATAGCCAGAGCTGTCTTACCCGTCTGCCTGTCCCCGATGATGAGCTCACGCTGTCCGCGTCCAACAGGGATGATGACATCAATAGCCTTGATACCTGTCGCTACTGGCTGGTCCACACTTTGACGTGTCACCACACCTGGCGCCACTCGCTCTATCGGATAAGTCTTTTCTGTCTTGATGGCACCCTTGCCGTCTAGAGGAGCCCCTAGCGGGTTAACTACTCGGCCGATGATACTGTCACCCACTGGAATTTCTAGAATCTTACCTGTTGCCTTGACCTCGTCCCCTTCTTTAATTTTAGAAAAGTCTCCTAGGATAATAACTCCCACTGTATCTTCCTCGAGGTTTAGAGCCACCCCTATTTCACCGTTTTGGAAAGTCACCATCTCGGACGACTTGATGTCAGAGAGTCCAGAGACTTTAGCAATTCCGTCGAAGACTTCTATCGCGCGTCCTACCTTCTCGGCCTTGACCGCGACAGTAAAGTTTTCTATTTCTTTTTTTAGGGATTCTACAATGTGGTTTGACATAAGTTTACTTAGACTGATTTTGTTAAATGGGCTTTTAATAAGTTGACTTTATTTTTGAGCGTCAGGTCTATCACTTCATCATTTACTTCTATCCGCATCCCGCCCAACAAATTCTCATCCACTATCTCTTGCCAGACTATATCGCGAGCCTTGTACCTGTGTTTCAGCTCATGAGCCAGGTTGTGCTTGGTTTCCGTTGCAAGCTTCGTTGCGCTCGATACCTTTACTGTGACTATGCCTTCTTCTTTATTTACTATTTTTTCTAATGTATCTACTATATCTTTTGATTTTGAAATTAATCTCTTTTTGTTTAAAAATTCTACCACCGCCTTGGAGTACACGCTTAAATCATGGCCTGCCTTACCATGACTTGCCTCGTAGATTGCGGTTGCTATATCTTTGTTTGAAATGTTGGCCATAAAATTTTATAAACTTTTTAGTTCCTTAACCGTCTTTTCATTAAGCGACCCTCCAGAGGAAGCGATAATCTTCTCCGCGGCGGCGAGTGCTAAAGACGTTACTTCTTTTTTAACATCGGCTACCATCTTGACCTTTTCCATCTCGATGGCCTTCTTGCCATTTTCTACCACTACCTCTACACTCCTCTTGGCTTCTTCTATCATTTGAGCTTTATTACTTTCCTCTTCTTTCTTACCAGCTTCAAATATCTTCTGTGCTTCCTTGCGTGCTTCTGCTAAAATCTTTTCGCGTTCTTCTTTAGTTTGCTCAAGCATAACAGCATTGGACTTAGCATCATTAAGACCCTTAGAAATCTTGTCGCTTCTCTCTTTCATAAGTTTAGAAAGAGGCTTAAGCGCAAAAATATACAACACCACGAAGACAACTCCGAAGTTGAAAACTTGCGCAACAATTATTTTCCAGTCTATGTGAAATGTTGAAATTATTGATTCCATGTTTTTTTTGAAAAAAACTTACAGAACATAATTTTTACCTAAAAATTATGTTCTGGGGGTTTTCTTTAAATTGAAAACGCGATAACGAGGGCGTAAATAGCGATAGCTTCAGCGAACGCACAAGCGAGCAACATCGGTACGAGTACCTTTCCAGCTGCTTCAGGATTGCGGCCGATGGCTTCCATAGCCCTTGAACCGATCATTCCGATAGCAATACCTGGACCTACTGAACCTAAACCGATAGCGACTGCCTTTGCAATTGTATCTAAATCCATATGTTTTTTTATTTAGCTAATAATGTTTCGACTTTGTTAATAATTTTTTCGCCTCGGGTGGATTATCCGGCATGAACCACATTCTCTATTTCATGCACTTTCTCATCATGCTCGTCCTCATCGTGGTCGTGGTCTGTAGCTGAAATTGTGAAGTAAACTACAAGCAGAGTGGCAAAGATAAGCGCCTGTATCACTCCCACTAGAATCTCAAGGAACAGGAATGGTATCGGTACCACATAAGCCACCAGTGCCGCCATGGACGCGAGTAAAACCTCTCCGGCAAAGACATTACCGAATAGACGGAAAGAAAGCGAAGCGATCTTCGCAAATTCACCTATAATTTCAATAAGGCCAACAAAGAACGTGATGGGCGCTACGATTATGATCGTTGGATCTTTACGAACATGGGTAAAGATCTGGCCCAGCGCTTTCAGATTAACATATTTGTTAAAAGTTTTCCATATCCCGAGTGAAAAGATTCCGAAAAGGTTTGCACCTACTACCGCCATGACAGCGAGCGCAATGGTGGTATTGATGTCCGCTGTCCCACCGCGAAGGTATGGAATAAAGGCGAGCCCGTGGTCCCCTTCTTCAATAATTCCGAGACCTCCCAATGGCATAATGCCCAGCCAATTGTTAATAAGCACAAAGAAGAATACAGAGATAGCGATAGGGAAAATCCGGATAGAAAGAGCTCGGCTGTTGGTCACTTGGTCACACAGGTCGAGTGCGGATTCCACAATAAGTTCGAAAAAGTTCTGCAATTTACCTGGAACTTCCCGTAGAACGTATCTCAGTGTTAAAGATAAAATGATGATAATAGCTACTACGAACCAGGAAGTAAAAAGTGCATTCGTAACTACAAAATCCTTAAAATGAAAAACTGGCTCAGCATAGAGGGTTATTTCGTGGCTAACTTCTTCAGTTGTTCCTGTTGTTTTATTTTCTTCTACTGACATAAATTATTTTTGATCATGATCATCCTGTGTAGCTTTATTCGAAGGAGTTTCCTCTGCTATCTTCTTCATGTATTTACTAACCTCGCGGATAATCCCGAATGCAGAAATTATGAATGCGAAACTTGTGAGTCCTAAAAATATCCAAGGCTTAGTATCGAAACGCCCATCTAGATATTTCCCTAAAATTAGAGCCACTATAATCGGACCCACAATCCAGGTGGAAACCTGACTAAATATCTCTATCGCTTGCTTCCATTTTACCTTGTCCTCCTCTTGGAGGGGCAGGTTGTTATTTTTGTCTCCTTGCATAAAAAACAAAGGCATTTGGGCCTTTCTAGTAGTATATCAATAACTTAAAACTAATGCAAAATAAAGAGCTCCGGGCAACGCTTGCAGCGTCGCCCGGAGCCAGCCCCCCTAGTACCAGGGGTTTTCGCGCAGAAACCTGCGCCACTTGGCTCGTTCCCGAGCC
>DATDWM010000017.1:0-68439 GCA_036517375.1 Minisyncoccota bacterium | reverse complement strand
TATGATTTTCAAAGGCTCCAAGCAGCTATCAAAAGGTAATCGCGCATCGGTGGCTATTTATTTCGATAACTCAGATAAAATTTTCAAATTATCGAACGATACCGGAGAGGATATAAATTTAAATTACGACACCGTTTCAATAGCGCGCGAGGTATATACGGACGGGCTCAATAAATATATTTTAAATGGCTCCGAAGTGCGACTGAAAGATGTGAACAATTTGCTAGCTTCGGTCAATGTAGGTTCGAGTGGACACCACATTATCTCGCAGGGTGAGGCGGACAGAGTATTAAACTCAAGTCCCAAGGATCGGAAAGAGATGGTAGAAGACGCGCTCGGGCTTAAAATTTATCAATACAAAATAAAAGAAAGTGAGCGCAAGCTAGAAAGGACGAGTGAGAACATGAAAGAAATCTCCCTCCTTCGCAGAGAAAATGCTCCACATCTTAATTTCCTGAAGAAGCAGGTAGAAAAATTTGAAAAGGCCAAGGAAATGCAAGCGGAGCTTGCAACCCTATACCGAGAATATTTAAAAAAGGAAAGTGTTTTCTTGGAACATGAAAAGAGTAATTTCCTTGCGGAGAAAAATAAAATATTAAGTGAGCTCAAGGACGTGGCAGTTAAAATATCCGATGTCAGAGACGAGAATTCTAAAGTCGGGAACAAGAAAATAGAAGAGCTTCAGTTGGTAGAAAAGAAGATAAATGAAGTACGAACTTTCAAGAATGAACTAGAGCGTAAACTTGGTCGCATTGAAGGGATGCTGGAATCCAAAGAAAGTAAAGTAAAGCTTGCGGGGAAGTGTCCACTTTGTGGAAACGAAATTCGCGAAATGCATGTTGAGCAAATAGAAAAAAGACAAAATGAAGAAATGGAATTGTTGCAACTTAAGAACTCTCAAGTCGATGTTTCGTCTCAAATAAAAAGCCTAGAGAAAGAAGAAAAAGATGGAACGGAACTAGTGGAGAGGTTGAAACAAGAAATAAATAAAGAAATGGAATCTTTACGTGACCTAGAGCGAGAGAAATTTACCTGGAAGGTAAAACACCAAGAACTTTCAAGCGCGCTCGAACTCATAAATATTAAGACCCAAAATTTATCGAAGGGCGAGGAGATGTTCCAAAATGAAATAAAAGAAGGTACCGTGCTCATTGGGGTGGAAGTTTTGTCCTATAAAAATTTCGAAATAGAAGGTCCTATTGATCCATCTCTTCAAGAGGAACAAAGAAAGAAGATAGAACGCATTAAGATAAAGCTCGAGGACGCCGGGCTCGGAAGCGGGGCGGAAATAATGAAAGAATTCCAAGAAGTTTCTGAGCGGGACCAATTCCTAGCCAAGGAAGTTTTGGACCTGGCAGAGAGTATGAAGTCCTTGGAGAAGATAATGCTAGACCTAAAAGATAAGATTGATGTTGAATTCAAAGAGGGGATCAAGAAAATAAATGTTGAATTTAAAGAATTTTTCACACTTATGTTCGGAGGAGGATCAGCTTCACTTTCTGTAGTAGTGGAAAATAAAAAGAAGAAGAAAGAAATAATGGAGGACGAAAACGGTGTAGAAATACCTATAGAGGAAGAAGAAGGTGTTAGAGAGCAGGGTATAGAGATAGATATTTCACTGCCGCATAAAAAAGTAAAAGAACTTCAAGCTCTTTCCGGAGGTGAGCGCTCGCTTACTTCTATCGCGCTCCTCTTTGCTATGTCTCAGGTAAATCCTCCACCTTTTCTAGTTTTAGACGAGACGGACGCGGCGCTTGATGAATCTAATTCCAGGAAATACGGTGATATGCTCGAAAAATTATCTAAACACTCACAGCTCATAGTGGTCACTCACAATCGCGAGACTATGTCTCGCGCAGGTATGCTCTATGGTGTAACGATCGGCCCGGACAGCGCGTCCAAGCTTCTATCCGTAAAGTTCGACGAAGCAGTCCAGATTGCAAAATAGATTGCTAAAAAGAGTTATTGAGTTTTTAACTCTCCAAATTTAACTTTCTCTTCCTTACCTTTCACTATTGTCTCCGGCTGGAAAGATTTATTTAGTTTAATGATATTTTGAGTTGTGGACATACTACCGTCACGATTTAATTTGAGCTCAAGTAGCATACCCTGCATGGTGTCTTTACTAAATTGCTGGTCGAAGATGAAGTTGCCTAAAGAATATGCAATAAATCCGTCCTTGTAAACTTCCGTGTCTTGAATGACATGCGGATGCGCCCCTATTACAACTTTCGCTCCAGCGTCGATGGCTTTATGGGCGAGGTATTCCTGCCTAGCGTCGTGCTTAGTTTTATATTCTTCACCAAAATGGAAGGAGACTACCAGGTAATCAACCTCACTTTTTGCATTTTGGATTATTTCGTCAAAGCGGGGATTGTTGGCTAATAATATTCCAGCGCTATCTGCGGTAGTGCGTAGATACTCGGGTCCTTTGTCGGAAAATGCCAGGAAGCCTATTTTCATGCCGTATTTTTCAATTACCACCGGCTCTTCCGCCTCCGCTTTGTTTAGGCCACCGCCGGTGTAGAGTAATTCATTTTCCTTTAGGCGAGCCAGGGTGTCCACGAATGCCTCTGATCCATAGTCACCCACATGATTATTGGCCACTGATAGCACACTTATACCGGCACCCTTGAGCGCTGGTAGGACCGAAGGATCCATCCGGAAGGAATACAGATTTCCAAGGTCCTTGCCCTTGTCGGAGGCTGGGCCTTCTAAGTTAGCAAAGACGATGTCGGACTTTTTAAGTATTTCAGACATTTCTTTAGGCTTTTCAAAGAGAGCGGCGTAGTCTCCTGCATGATTTTTTATCACGGAATTTTTCACACCCCGGTCGAGCATAATGTCTCCAAGAAGGGCAAGGGTGACGAAGTCCGGATCTCTAATTTCTGGAATTCCGTCCTTCTGTTTGACCCAAGCTGTGTTTGCATCCGCTACTCCACCGTAATAAATATTTTTCTTTAGAAATTTCAGAATATTTTTTACGTCTTTGTAACGGTCTTCACTGCGGAGGAGCACAATTCCTACTGGTCGAGTTCCGGACTCTGATAAGGGGACAGAGAACATAGAGATCACTGTTTGGCCGGCAGGATCCGTGTAGCCGCTTTTGCCACCCAGGTATCCCTCTTCTTTTAAGAATTGATTACTGCTAGACCAGTTGTGCTCTTTGTAGGTAAAACTCCTCTTGGTCGTAATGAAGAGGATGTCCTGCTTCACTTTTTTTAAATAACCTGCAAGTTTAAAGAGGTCGGAAGGAGTAGACTTGTTATTAGGAGAGAGTCCACTCGGGTCTTCGTATCGAGTATTGTTCATCTCCAGAATTTGGGCTTGCTGGTTCATCTTTTGTATAAAAATATCTCTGTCGGAAAATTCCGCCAGTATTTCCGCGGCATCGTTGCTCGATTCTAAGAGAAGAGGGTACAAGAGGCTGCTGGTTTTTATTTGCTCTCCCAGACGGAATCCCCCATTGCCCCCATAGGTAGCGAGTGCACTTTTACTTACCTTGGCCAGATTATCCGAGGGATGTATTTCGCGAGATACAAGCGCTGTCATGAGCTTAGTAACGGAAGCGATGGGGAATACTTGGTCCTGATTTTTAGCCATGATGATTTCACCTGTGTCCAAATCACCCACTAGGTAGGCATCTGCGCTTATTTTAGGAGCTACGGCACCGCCCTTGTTGAAATAAAAGTATTTTGGCGTAGTGTCTTCCGCTACCTCTTGAGTGTTGCTCGCATTAGCTGCTTGAGGTACTTCTCCGAAACTGATATTTCTTAAAACAGAGGATCCTAAGGACACGGTAAAAGTCAAAGCGGCTGTAGAAAAAACCGCTAGAAAAATCCACCCTACTTTTGTATTTAAAAGTCTCATACTAAAACATAGTCAATTGTTTTGCGTTCCAAATCCACCACCTTAACTTTTATTTTAACACGGTCACCCAGGCGATACCTCTTTTTCTTCTTTTGACCCACCAGCTCAAGCTTCTTTTCATTAAAGACATAGAAATCATCATTGAGGTCCCGTACTCGCACCAGCCCTTCACATTTTGTTTCTAGCTCTTCCACATAGAGCCCCCATTCGGTTATTCCGCTTATAACACCGGAGAAAACTTTCCCCAGACGCGCACTCATGTATTCTACTTGTTTATATTTTATGGATGCGCGCTCGGCGTCCGAAGCGCGTTTTTCTTGGTCGGAGGCTGTGCGAGCCATGTTTTCATATATTTGGAGTTTACTCCGACTGACGGGCTTTCCTTTCAGATGTTCCATCAGTAGCCGGTGCACCATAATGTCTGGATAGCGCCTAATAGGGGAGGTGAAGTGAGTGTAATAAACAAAAGAGAGACCATAGTGTCCGATATTTTTCGTAGAATATATGGCTTTAGCCATGGAGCGGATAACGGCGCGATGCACCGCATCTTTTTCATCCTTACCCGCTAGGCTCGCCAGTAATTTATTTATTTCATGCGTTGGGATTAGTCCGTCATGGAGAGTTATCTTGTGTCCCAGGCTCCGCAGGAAGAACGCTAAGTCTGTCATTTTTTCTTTACTTGGCAGATCGTGGATCCTGTAGATAGAGACCGTGTCGTCCGCTCCCTCTCCCTTTTTACCTTTTTTATTTTTGGGTGAAATAACCTCTGCCACTTTTTTATTCGCCAGTAGCATGAATTCCTCAATCAGCCTATTAGAGTCGCCGCGCTCTTTTTTAATAACTTTGATGGGCGTACCTTTCTCATCAAGGACGAATTTTACCTCTTCTTGGTCTAGGGAGATAGCTCCACTATTGAACCTCTCTTTGGTTAACTTTTTCGCTAAATTATTTAAAATCGTGAGTTCTTTATGGAGGGGTGCGTGAGCTTTTTTAATTGATTCTTCGGCTTCTTCATAGGTGAAGCGCTTCCCCGAATGTATCACTGTCCGTCCGTACCACCCGCTTAAAACTTGCGCATTTTTATCTACCACAAATACGGCACTCATTGTTAGACGGTCTTTATTTGGAACCAAAGAGCATAGGTCATTCGATAGCACTTCCGGAAGCATGGGGATAGTACGGTCGACAAGGTATACGGAAGTGCCGCGTTCACGCGCTTCTGTGTCGAGCGCGGAACCAACACTGACATAGTGTGATACATCCGCAATATGAATACCTATTTCATAAATTTCCTGACCACCCCCTGCCCCCTCCTTATTTAATGAGGGGAGGATCTGGAAAGATATGGCGTCGTCGAAGTCCTTGGCGTCCGACGGATCAATGGTGAAGGTAAGAGTCTTTCGGAAGTCGCGCCTATCCCGATAGTCTCCATCCCTGATTCCAAGTTTTTTTATATTTTCCGCTTCTTGTTCTACATTCGTTGGGAGCTTAGCTGCGAATCCTTTCTCGAGCGCGATGGACTCCATCTCGACGTTGTTGTCGCCTGGCTTGCCTAAAACTTTCTCCACCACTCCTTCCGGGGCTTTACGAGGGTCTTTCCAAGATACAATTTTTACAAAAACTTTATCATTCGCCTTGGCGCCATTTAGAGCTTGATTGGGGACTACGATATCGGTATACATTTTAGTATCATCGGGCTTCAGGAAAAAAATGCTATTTTCTAATTCCAAGACTCCGGCAAAGCTCATCTTTACTCGATTCACCACTTTGGTTACCTCTGCTGTTTGCCGGCTGGGGCCTTTAGGATGGAGTAAAATTTCTACCGTATCCCCGTGTAGGGCAGTATTTAGATGCTTGAAGTCTATTTCTGGGTCTTCTTTAAAGTCTACTAATTTCACATAACCCGTGCCTTTAGCGGAGACGGAAATTACGCCTTCATGCCGAACTTGCTTATTTTGTAGTTTTTTCACTCTTTTAATATAACACAAAAAGCTTAATATACATTACGGCGTATTGCTTTTAAAAATCTTTGTGTTAGACTGCTTCTATGTTAAAAATCAGATTGCAGAGAATAGGCAGGAAGAATGACCCAGCGTTTCGGGCAGTTTTGACCGATTCCAAAAACAGCACCAAGAGCGGCAGGTTCTTGGAAATTCTAGGTACTTACAACCCAAAAGCAAAAGATAAAAACAAAGAGACTAAATTTGAGACTGAGAGAATGAAGTACTGGATTAGTAAGGGCGCTAAGCTTTCTGACACTATGCACAATTTTCTAGTGCATGAAAAAGCAATAACTGGTAAGAAAGTAAATGTGCTTCCTAAGAAAAAGCCAACCCAAAAAAGAAAGGAACTAAAGGCTAAGAAATAACCCGCCAGAGGCGGGCAAGCTTGCCTGTCTCTGGTAGGTGCTGTACAATATACTTAGCAGTTATGTCGATACTGCACGACTGAACATTAAAAGATTACAAATATTTATAATATGCAAGACAACGATAAAGTATTTCTAGAATATGTGGTAAAGGCTCTGGTGGACAATCCGAATGATGTGAAGATCGATAGAACAGTAGATGAAATGGGTGTGCTTATAACACTTACTGTAAATCCAGCAGACATGGGTAAAATTATCGGACGCATGGGTAACACTGCCAAGGCTATTCGAACCCTCCTACGCATCATCGGTATGAAGAATAACGCGCGAGTTAACTTAAAAATAAACGAGCCGGAAGGAGGCATGAGGCAGGAAGTGCATGACATGAATCAGGTGCCCCCAAGGCCAGCTGGAGAGCGCTCTCCTGGCGCTGCCCCAAGCTCACTTAAAACAGTAGACGAAGCAATGGAGGACTTGAAGGGAATATAAGGATAAGTGCGCTTTCATATTATTACAATTTTTCCAGACATCTTTGATTCATATTTAAACGAGTCTATTATTGGACGAGCGATCAAGAATAAACATATAGCAATAAAATTTTATAATCCTAGGGATTTCGTCAAAGGTAATAAAAGTAACTACAAGCCGGTGGATGACAAGCCTTATGGCGGGGGACCTGGCATGGTTATGCGAGCCGAGCCCATCCTTAAGGCAGTTGAAGCCGCTATAAAAAAAATAAAAGGCAAAAAAATCAAGATCATAAATTTTTCTCCCACTGGCAAGAAATTTACTACTGCTTATGCTAAAGAATCAGTCAAAAAATATACTGATATCATTTTAATTTCCGGCCGGTATGAAGGAATTGATGCTAGGGTTAAAAAGATTTTAAAGGCAGAGGATATTTCGATCGGGGATTATGTTCTTACCGGAGGGGAACTGCCAGCCATGGTCCTTATTGACTCCATTTCCCGCCAGATCAAAGGCGTTCTGGGTAAATATGAGTCTTTAGAAGAAGAAAGGGTATCAAGTAGTGAATTTTATACGCGTCCAGAAGTTTTAAAATATACCCCGCCAGGAGGACGGGGCAAGAAAACAAAAAATTACAAAGTGCCGAAAGTTCTACTTTCCGGCAATCATAAAAAGATTGAAGAGTGGAAGCAGAGAAGTAGTTAACAGCTCAAGATTTGACAAAAGTTTAGATATGAGTATACTACGTTAGATTCATTGATTGAGTATCGGATGCAATCCTCGGTGTAAAGTGTTTTATTACTAGGGTTAGCTTAATCATAATTCTAAATAAACCTATAAGAAGCTAAAGAAAAGCATCTTTTCCTGTGTTTTTCTTTCGTTTTTTTATTGCTTTATTTGAGTGCAATAACTATGCAAACAGAACAAAAGCGTCCGAAGAAGTATTTTGGAAGATACAAGAAGCCTCTTGTGGATTTTCCTAATTTAATAGAGGCTCAAAACAAGTCCTTCAACTGGCTCGTGGAGCAGGGTATTAAGGAAGTCTTTAAGGAATTTTCTCCAATTTCGGATTATTCAGGAAAAAAGTTTCAACTTGAGTTTTCATCTTTTACTTTGGGAGAGTCTAAGACAGATGAGAACGATGCTAAGGTAAACAAACTCTCATATCAGGGAGCGCTCAAGGTACGCGTGAAGTTAACCAATAAAATTTTAGGTACAGTTAAGGAACAGGAAATATTTATGTCCGACTTGCCGCTAATGACTCCGCACGGAACCTTCATCATAAACGGCGTGGAGCGCGTCATCGTACCACAGCTAGCTCGCAGCTTCGGAGTTTTCTTTACTGAATCTGAAAGCAAAGGTAAAAGATATTTCGGTGCGAAGATGATTCCAGCTCGCGGAGTCTGGATTGAAATAGAGTCTGAGGCAGATGGAGCAATTTATATAAGAATAGACAAAAAGAGAAAATTTCCAGCTACCGCCCTCCTTCGAGCGATGGGCTATGAGACGAATGAGCAGATTCTAAAGGCTTTTTCCAAGAATCCTATGTGTGAAGAGGTGATAAAGGCATGCCTCGCTAAGGATGGAGTTAAGAGTTTAAATGATACATATATTGAAATATACAAGAGGCTAAGGGATGGAGACATGGCTACTGCCGAGAATGCGAAAGAGTTTATTAACTCTCTTTTTACCGCTGAGCGTTATGACCTATCTCCTGTAGGACGTTTCCGATTTAATCAAAGATTCGAAAAGCCGATGGACGAAGCAGAGCTTGCTCGCCGAACTATTTCCAAAGAAGACTTGATGACTGTGATTACAAATATCATTGTCCTTAACAGTACTCCAGGAGCCAAGGGAGACGATATTGACCACTTAGGTCAGCGCCGAGTTCGCTTTGTGGGAGAAATTTTACAGCAAAAGATCCGCACCGGTATGATGCAGATCAAAAGAAATATTCAGGACCGAATGTCCATCATTGATGTACAGACCGCGATGCCGATACAGATAATAAATCAGCGCCCACTACAAGCTCGCATTAAAGAATTTTTCACTACCAACCAGCTTTCCCAATTCATGAACCAAGAAAATATCTTGGCGGAAATGGAGCATATTCGATTGTTGTCCGCCCTAGGACCAGGAGGGCTTACACGTGAGAGGGCGGGGCTTGAAGTACGTGACGTGCATCCATCCCACTACGGCCGAGTTTGTCCGATCCATACTCCAGAAGGTCCGAACATTGGGCTTATCGTGCACCTAGCAACCTATTCCAAATTAAACGAGTTTGGTATCATCGAAACTCCCTACATTAAAGTTAAAAATGGAAAGATCACTGGAGAGATGGTCTACTTGAACGCGCTTGAGGAAGAAAAGTATAACATTGCGCACGCGGGCATTCCTTATGATGAGAATGGAAAAATAACTGAAGAGCGAGTAGAAGCTCGAGTGAAGACTGAGCCAGGCACCATACCACGCGAGGAAGTAGACTTTATTGACGTAGCTGCGAACCAAGCTTTCTCCTTGGCGACTTCCATGATTCCTTTTCTAGAACACAATGATGCTAACCGAGCACTCATGGGCTCGAACATGCAGAAGCAAGCAGTGCCTTGCGTGTTGCCGGAAGTGCCGCTAGTTGCCACAGGCATAGAAGAGTTAGCTTCTCGGGATTCTGGCCGCTTGGTGCTAAACGAAGAAGAAGGAGTAGTTACTTATGTAGACGGCAAGAAAGTAATAGTCAAAGGTAAATCAGATAAAGAAAAAACTTATCCGTTAGTAAACTTCCTCCGCAACAACAACTTTTCCGTATTCCATCAGCGTGGAGCGGTGAATGTGGGTGACAAGGTAAAGAAGGGTGATGTTTTAGCAGATACTTCAAGTACTGTAGGCGGGCAGATTTCCATCGGGCAGAATATTTTAGTTGCCTTCTTGTCCTGGTCTGGTTCTACTTACGAGGATGCGATAATTATTTCTGAAAGATTAGTAAAAAATAGTAAATTTACATCTGTGTATGTGGAGGAATTTATTTGTACTGTCCGCGACACCAAGCTTGGACCCGAAATAACTACTCGTGACATTCCGAATGTGGGGGAACTTAAATTGAAAGACCTAGATGAAGACGGTATCGTGCGTATCGGAGCGGAAGTAAGAGAAAACGATATTCTGGTTGGTAAAATCACTCCTAAGGGTGAGACAGAACTTACTCCAGAAGAAAGACTCCTTCGTTCCATCTTTGCCGAGAAGGCGCGTGATGTGAAGGACACATCTCTACGTATGGAGCACGGCAAGCGTGGCCGCATTGTGGGAGTTAAGATATTTTCTCGTGACCTCGGGCATTCTCTCGAAGCCGGCATAATCAAGAAAATAGTTATTGAAGTTGCGCAGATCCGAAATATTTCAGTCGGAGACAAGCTCTCTGGACGTCATGGAAACAAGGGAGTTATTTCTACTGTGCTACCAGAAGAAGATATGCCATACATGGCTGACGGTACACCGATAGACCTTATCCTTTCACCGCTCGGAGTTCCATCGCGTATGAACTTGGGACAAATTTTTGAAATCCATCTCGGTATGGCGGCTAATACTCTGGGCTACCAAGCTATCGTGCCTCCGTTCTTAGGAGCTAAGCACGAAGAGATAAAAGAAGAGTTAAAAAAAGCCGGGCTTCCAGAGAGTGGTAAGATGAAGCTCTTTGACGGACGCACTGGGGAGAGCTTCGAACAGGACATCGCTGTGGGCTATATGTATATCTTGAAACTGCATCACATGGTGGAAGATAAGATACACATGCGTTCTATTGGTCCCTACTCCCTCATTACTCAACAGCCATTGGGCGGTAAAGCTCAAGGTGGAGGACAGAGATTCGGAGAGATGGAAGTGTGGGCACTCGAAGGGTACGGTGCGGCTTACACCCTACGCGAAATGCTTACTATCAAGTCCGACGACATCCTAGGGCGTTCAGCCACATTTGATTCTATTATCAAAAGCGAGAAAATTCGATCACCTAACTCTCCCGCATCATTCAATGTCTTGCTTAACTATTTAAGAGGTCTAGCCTTAGATGTAAATTTAAAAAAATATACATCTAAAGAAATAGAAGAAAATTAAAAATACAAGAAAATAATTAAGAAATAATAAGCAAAACATATGAAAACATTAAATATAACTGAATTTGATCACATCACCCTACGTCTGGCTTCTCCTGAGCAAATAAAGGAATGGTCTTACGGAGAAGTTACCAAGCCCGAAACTATAAACTACCGCACCGGCAGGTCCGAGCGTGGAGGACTCTTTGACGAGAAAATATTCGGACCAGAAAAGGATTATGAGTGCTACTGCGGTAAATACCGAAGGATTCGTTACAAAGATATAATCTGTGAAAAGTGTGGAGTGGAAGTAACTCGCTCTATTGTGCGGCGAGAGCGCATGGGCCACATCGAACTCTCTACTCCTGTTTCCCATATTTGGTTCCTCCGTGGAGTACCTTCTCGTATGAGTATCTTGCTCAATATTTCAGTTTCCGACTTGGAGAAGGTTATCTACTTTGCCGGGTACATCATTACTAGGGTTCACGAGGAGGAAAAGGCAAGCGTGATAGAAAATTTAGACAAAGAGTATAAAGCTAAGCTTAAAAATGTTCCAGATGAAGAAACTCGAGAGAGACTTAAAAACTTGCTATCCATCACCAAGAAAGAAATAGGTGAGATTTACGAGGGAAAAGTTTTGAATGAAATATCCTTCCATCATTATTCCCTCAAGTACGGCACTTGTTTCGAAGCTAACATCGGAGCCGAAGCCATCTATTCTATTTTCAAAAATCTTGACCTAAATAAATTAAAAACTCTCACGGAAGCTATGCTTGTAAAGGCGAGTGCTGTCGAGAAAGAGAAGTTGCAAAAGAGGCTATCTCTCATTCGTGCTATGAACTACGCATCTATTCGTCCAGAATGGATGTTCTTAACCGTGATTCCGGTTATTCCTCCAGTACTTCGTCCGATGGTGGCGCTAGATGGTGGACGTCATGCAACCAGTGATCTAAACGACCTGTATCGTCGAGTGATAAATAGAAACAATCGTCTAAGAAAGCTTAAAGAAATAAATGCTCCAGACGTAATATTGAGAAATGAAAAAAGAATTATTCAGGAAGCTGTGGATGCGCTTATAGATAACTCTATCGCTAAGCAGAATGATTCTGCCGCTATGAGTCAGTCTCAGAAGCGTCCGCTTAAATCTCTATCAGATAATTTGAAATCCAAGCAAGGACTATTCCGTCAGAACTTGCTCGGTAAGCGTGTGGACTATTCCGGACGTTCGGTTATCGTCGTTGGTCCTCAGCTCAAGCTTAACCAATGTGGACTCCCAAAGCATATGGCCTTGGAACTTTTCCGACCGTTCGTTATTTCTAAAATTCTGCAAGCGGAACTCGCGTTCAACATCCGTGGCGCAAATAAACTTATCGAAGAGCGTACCCCCGAAGTCTGGGCCATGCTCGAAGAGGTGATCCAAGGTAAGTACGTGCTTCTAAACCGTGCGCCAACCCTTCACCGTCTCGGTATTCAAGCTTTCAACCCTATTCTTATCGAAGGAAACGCTATTCAGGTGCATCCACTTGTTTGTACTGCTTTCAACGCGGACTTCGATGGAGACCAGATGGCCGTATACGTACCTCTTCTAGATGAAGCACAAGCTGAAGCTCGAGAGCTCATGGCTTCCAACAAGAACTTGCTCAAGCCACAAAATGGTGATCCTATAGTAAATCCAAGTAAGGACATAGTGCTAGGGTCTTTTTGGATGACTAAATCATCAGATGAAGAAATTGGAGAGGGAAAACATTTCCCTAATCCAAACACTGCGATTACTGCATATGAATACGGGGTTGTTTCTCTCCGCGCTAAAATAAAAGTTCTAGCAACTGATACTCCAAAATACAAAAAGTTCGATGGTAATATTTTCGAAACTTCAGTGGGGAAACTTCTATTCAACAGTATCTTGCCGAACGATTTCTCTTACGTGAACGATGAAATGACGCAAAAAAGAATGTCTTCATTAGTGGACGAGCTTATTATGTCTTATGGTATCGACAGTACGCCTCCAATTCTAGACAAGATAAAAGAATTCGGATTTAAGTATTCGACAGTATCCGGTACAACCTGGGGATTAGATAACGTAAAAGTACCGATAGAAAAACCAAAAATTATAGCTATGGGCAGGAAACTTGAGGAGCAAGTAATTTCTGAATGGAAAGACGGATTACTCTCACAAGAAGAACGATATCAGAAAATTATTGAAATCTGGACTCATGCTAAAAAAGATTTGGAGAAAGTTTTACCAGGTGCGTTAGATAAAAATGGTTCTGCTTATGACATATTTACTTCTGGAGCCCGTGGATCAATGGGTCAGCTTACTCAGATGAGTGGGATGAAAGGACTTATCCAAAACAACCAAGGTAGAACTTTAGAATTCCCGATTATTCCTTCATATCAAGAAGGACTTTCCCCAATTGAGTACTTCGTGACTACTCACGGTGCGCGTAAGGGTGCGTCTGATACGGCGCTTAACACTGCTAAGGCCGGATACCTAACTCGGAGACTCGTTGACGTGGCTCAGGACGTGGTGGTGACTGAAGAGGATTGTGGAACCAAGGAAGGCAAGGTAGTAACTAAGGAAAATATTTCTGGTATAGAAATTCCACTTTCTAAGAATATCCGGGGTCGGATATTAGCTGGAGACTTGAAAGACAAAGACGGGAAAGTTGCCTACAAGAAAGGATTCCTGGTTACCAAGGAAGAAGCTTATGCTATTGAGGCGGCCGGATTCACGGAAGTATTTGTTCGTTCACCACTTACTTGCCACACTGTTCATGGAATTTGTGTAAGTTGTTACGGACTAGACTTGGGTAGAAATCATTTAGTAAAAGAAGGTGAGGCGGTAGGTATCATCGCGGCGCAAGCTATAGGTGAGCCGGGTACTCAGCTTACACTTCGTACTTTTCACGCCGGAGGGGTGGCAGGTACTGACATTACTACGGGTCTACCTCGTGTTGAAGAAATATTTGAAAGAAGAATTCCTAAGAACCCGGCAATAATATCTGAAACAGATGGTGAAGTCATCTCCGTGACTGACAAAGATGGAAAAGAAAAAATAATTAAAGTGCTTTCCGACACCAAGCTCGACGGCAAGGCAAATGAAGTTGCATACATTGTTCCGTTTCGTCGTGTGCCATTCGTGAAGTCCGGAGACCGCGTTCACAGAGGACAGCTCCTAACGGACGGATCCGCAGACATCGCTTCGATCTTTAAATTCGGCGGTAAGGAATTAGTGGAAGAGTATATCATTGCGGAAATCAACAAAGTTTACGAATTGCAAAGTGCTTCGATTTCTAGAAAGCACATAGAAATAATTGTTCGCCAGATGTTCTCTAGGCGTAAAGTAAAAGATGCCGGTGAAACGAACTTCTCGATCGGAGATATTGTGGAAAACACTGCGTTCATTGAAGAAAACGTTCGAGTGGTAAAATCTGGAGGTAAAGAAGCTAAGGCGGAGACAGTCGTGCTCGGTATTACGGAAGTGTCCCTCCGAACCAAGTCCTGGCTTTCCGCTGCTTCATTTCAGAACACGAACCGTATCTTAATCGAGAATGCAATCAAGGGCGGAGTGGACTCTCTCCGCGGACTCAAGGAAAACGTTATTATCGGACGACTCATTCCGGCAGGAACCGGATTTTCCTCCAAGGGCGGATTCGTCTCGGGCGAAAAGGGTTCAGAAGAATAAATATATTTATGAACAACTCTCCCGTTCTAAAAATAAAGGAGAGACTTTCAATCGAAGATGTTGTCTCTTCTTACATAAAGCTAGAACGATCCGGCGCCAACTTTCGCGCTAGGTGTCCATTTCACAACGAAAAGACGCCTTCGTTCTTCGTTTCGCCCGGGCGGGAGAGTTATTATTGTTTCGGTTGTTCCGCTTCAGGAGACATTTTTACTTTCGTGGAAGAATTCGAGGGCTTGGATTTCAAGGGAGCGCTTAAACTTTTAGCAAGCCGTGCTGGAGTTACCCTGGAGTACCAGAACAAAGAGGAAGAAAATGAAAAGGAGAAATTATACAGAGCGATGGAAGAGTCGGCGTTATATTTTTCTAAGAACTTAGAAGGAAACAGGGAAGTACAAGAGTACCTGAAGGCTCGCGGACTTGAGGCTAACACCATCTCAGACTTTCGAATAGGCTTTGCTCACAATGACTGGCGCAAGCTCTATGATTATCTGAAGAAGGGCGGGTTTACAGATATAGAGTTAGAAAAAGCAGGATTAGTTAAGAAAAGTGAAAAAGGTTTTTACGATAGATTTCGCGGCCGAGTAATGTTTCCAATTGCGGACTCGAGTGGCCGGATTATTGCTTTCTCTGGAAGAATTTTCGTAGACGACGGAAAGTCTGCGAAATACTTAAACAGTCCCGAGACACCCATTTTTAGTAAGTCCTCCGTGCTCTATGGTCTCGACCGTGCGAAAGATTCTATCCGTAAGAATAACTTTTCTATTCTAGTAGAAGGACAGATGGACCTAATTCTCTCTCATCAGGCGGGCTACCGCAACACGGTGGCTACCTCAGGTACAGCCTTAGCAGACTCTACGGAGACCAAGGACAGCACTGTGAGCAATCTGGGGCTCATACGGCGCTTATCTGACAATCTAGTGCTTGCCTTTGATGGGGATAAGGCGGGGCTCAATGCGAGCCTAAGAGCCGGTAGAATCGCGCTTTCTTTGGGTATGGATGTAAAGGTGGCTGACATGCCGGAGGGGGTGGATCCGGCGGATTTAATTTCTAAAGAAGGGGTACCTGCTTGGAAGGAAGCAGTGAAGAAGTCGAAACACATCATAGAGTTTCTTTTAGAAAAAGTTCTGAGATCAACTGAGGATTCGCGCAAGGTGGGAAGAGAAATAAAAGATAAAATTCTTCCCTTCATCTCGGCTCTCGAGAGCTCTATCGAGAAGATGCATTTTATAAAAAAGATTAGTGACCGTTCGGGGATACCGGAGTCCGCCTTGGGGGATGATTTGAAAAAAGTTGAACAAGAATTAAAATATGAAAAGACTGAAGTAAGTGCTAAGGCCTTAGCCTCGGGGCAAGTATTTCGAAAAGATTATATTATCCGCAAGCTCCTGGGAATTATTTTATGGCAGAAGACTCTCAAGGAACAAAAGATTAATTCGGCTCAAATTTTAAAAGATATAGCTCTAATTCTTGATACTAGCGAGGAAGAAGTGCTCAAGAAGACCGATACCGCCAAGGAGGATTTGATTTATGAGGCGGAAGTTTTCTATGGAGCGGATGGGAATCTAGAGAAGGATGTACAGGAGATGCTAGATAACCTCCGAGAAGAATATCTGAAAGAAGCCCTAGGGTGTAAGATGAAGGAGCTTTATACGGCTGAAGAGAAGAAAGAATTTAATAAATCACCCCAGATTTTAAAAGAGATAAAAGAAATAAATGATTTGATACAAAATATTAAAAATAGTCGTCTAAAGTAACAAAATAAAATTAAGAAAAATGAAGAAAAAAACAAAAAACAAAAAATTACATAAAAAAGCAAAAGTATCCAAGCCGCATGGAGTGGTGAAAAAGAAGGTCAAAAAATCTAAAGTTATAAAGAGTAAGTCTCCGAAGAAGACTGCTCCTGTGGCAAAGAAGCTAACAGTGGCCGAAAAGAAAAAGGAAACCTTAGACCGTTTATCCAACTTGCTGATTGAAAAGGGGCGTAAGCGTCGATTCGTTACTTATGACGAGATTTTAAAAACTTTCCCGGATATTGAAAATAATATTTTCTTTCTCGACGAGCTCTATGAAAAGTTGGCAGTTGCAGGCATTGACGTGCTCGAAGGTGGAAACTTGCTTGACCTTGATGTGGAGGGCACCGATAAAGACTTAAATAAGTCTGGCATGTATGACTCCATTCAAATGTATTTGAAGGAGATAGGACAATATCCTCTTATCCATGCGAGTGACGAAAAGGATTTGGCTAAGCGCATCGAACAAGGGGATTTAGAAGCGAAGAATTTGCTCGCTCGGGCAAACTTGCGCTTGGTTGTTTCTATTGCCAAGAAATACGTGGGCCGCAGTGCCAACTTGACCCTTCTCGACTTAATTCAAGAAGGTAACCTAGGGTTATTCAAGGCGGTGGAAAAGTTCGACTGGAATCGGGGATTTAAATTCTCTACCTATGCGACCTGGTGGATCCGTCAGTCTATTACTCGCGCGCTAGCCGACCAGTCTCGAACAATCCGTATACCGGTGCACATGGTAGAGACTATTTCAAAGTATAAACAAACTCACCGTAAACTCTCTCAGGATTTGGGACGTGAGCCATTAGCGGAAGAGATAGCCACTGAGATGGGTATACCGGTGGAGAAAATTCACATCATTGAAAATATTTCCCAAGAAACAGTTTCCTTAGAACAGCCGGTGGGGGACGATGACGACAAGTCTACTCTCGAGAACTTTATTCCGGATGATAAAATCCTGCGTCCGGACCAGGAGTCTTCTCGTCGCATTCTGTCGGATCAAATCAGGGAAGTCTTAGATGAGCTTAATCCCAAAGAGCGCAAGATTCTAGAGATGCGCTATGGATTACTCGACGGCATTCAGCACACCCTAGAGCGTGTAGGGGAAGAGTTCGGCGTCACTCGTGAACGTATTCGTCAGATTGAAGCCAAAGTGCACGAAAAGCTTCGCAGTCATGACAAAATCTCAAGGTTAAAGAATTATTTCGATTAGCGAGAAGCATGCGCAAATTTATTTGCGTAATGTCCGAGCGACATCGAAATATTGTACCTAGTTATATTTCGATTAAAAAATTATTTTATTTCGCTGAGAGCTTTCATGACCACCTCATATGGCTGGGCGCCCGGGATGGTGTCTACTATTTTCCCATTTAATAAGATAAAGGATGACGGAGTTCCATTTACCCCCATGTTTCTTCCGTCGGACACGTCAGCTTCCACTTTGGACGCGTATTTACCGCTGGACAGACAAGAACTAAAAGATGTTTCGTTGAGCCCAATGTAGGCAGCAATCTTAGGAAGCTCGGCGTCCGGTAGCCCATCGTTTGAAGTAGTAACTTCAAAGACGCGGTCTACATATTTCCAGAAGGCAGTATTGCCACCCTGTTCCCAGGCGCACTCGGTTGCTTCAGCTTCACGGGTCGCTTTGGCGTGGAGTTGTGGGATAGGGTAGTGCCGGAAGACCCACGCTACGTTTTGATTGTTTTCTAGAACTTTCCGCATTGTATAGTGGAATACTTTACAGTAAGGACACTCAAGGTCGGAATATTCTACGATTACAACTCTTGCATTTACATTTCCGGTTATGTGTTCGTCAGCTGACACAGCACGCATATTGGCGCTTGGTAGATTGGCAGTATTGTTCTGATTATTTTGGGCAGTATCGGATAGTGGAGTAGAGCCACGAAGGAGTATTGCGCCTCCGATTATGAGCGCAGCTAATATTATGGCCCCGGTTATCTGGGACTGGTTGGTAAAGGAGGTCCTAGGTGCGCTTTGCGGGCTTGTATTTATTGTATTCATTTTATCCTCGGGCTTGTTTTCTTGTGTAGTTTCTTCCATATTTTTATATTTATTTACTAATTCCTGTATTATAGCATTTTTTATAGTTATGCTATAATTCTGTTATTAACAATTAATTAAAAAATTTATGATGAACGAAAGTTGTTGTCACAAAGAGCGATGTCTAATGTCTAAGATTGGTAAAATCTTGTTAGTCATCGGAGGATTAAATTGGGGTTTGGTGGGGGTTGGAATGCTCATGAACTCTGACTGGAACGTTGTATATCTACTTTTGGGTTCTATGCCTACAGTTGAGGCAGTAGTATACATTCTTGTGGGAGTGGCGGCCGTGTTTAAGATATTTGGTTGCCCATGCAAGAAGTGTAAGGTTGGAGTCTGCACCAACTGCATAGCTCCATCGAGTGGCGCCAGCAACACAGCTAGTAATATGTAATAAGGTTACGGTAAGTTCTATTAGAGCCTTAAAGCGCCCCTTCAGTCCGCCTGAGGGGTTTGCTTTTTGGGCTAAAAATGATATATTTAAGCTATATATTATGACTTTTATTACCAGCGCAATATTTTATATAGTAATTTTTACCTCTGTCTACGTGCAGGTTTTCTTCCTCGTTACTTTCCTCCAAAATAGGAAGAAAATATTTATTCGAGATCGAGAAGTAGTGCTGTCCCGGTACCCGCGCGTGACTATTATAGTGCCTTGCTGGAATGAAGAGACAACAATTTATAAAACCATTCGTTCTCTTTTAAATCTTAATTACCCAAAAGACAAAATTACATTTTTCTTGATTGACGATGGTTCGACAGACGGTACTTGGCATATCATCGAAAAATTCGAAAAGTATGCAAATATTAAAATATTCCACAAAGAAAACGGAGGCAAATATACTGCCTTAAACTTCGGACTTGAAAATACGGAAACCGAATTTGTGGGTTGTTTGGACGCAGATTCCATAGTCGACAAGGAAGCCTTGCGCCGCATCTTTACCTATTTTGAAAAAGACGCGAGCATTATGGCAGTGGCTCCGGCAGTTGTCGTGAATGAGCCCAAGGGAATACTCCAGAATGCTCAGAGGGTGGAGTACAACATGGGTATTTATTTTAAGAAAATGCTTGGCTTCTTGGGGGCAATCAACGTGACCCCTGGACCCTTTACTATTTTCCGGAAAAAGGTCTTCGACGATTTAGGTCCTTACAAACATGCGCACAACACTGAAGACATGGAGATAGCGTACAGAATGCAGAAGAATCATTACAAGATAGAACATTGTAATGACGCCTATGTATACACCAACACACCAGTGGCTTTGAATAAACTTTTTAAACAAAGGTTGCGCTGGATCTACGGTTTTATTAACAACACCCTAGACTATCGGGCAATAGTTTTAGACAGAAAGTATGGAAACTTTTCCCTCTTTACTCTGCCGACTGGTTCGCTTACAGTTCTCGCAGTTGTCTATGTTTTCTTTAGCGGTCTTTACAATATCGGACAGTTTATATATTCAAAAATATTGGAGTATCAGATTATCGGTTTCCATTTTAGTGGCTGGCCTGGTAACTTCGATTTCTTTTTCATAAATACACAGACATCCTTCATTGTTACTATTGGAGCTTATAGTATGGTTATTTTTGCGATAATTTTCGGAAAGCAGATGACTCGAGGGACTAAGGAAAAGTGGGGCTTCCCGTATCAAGTAATTTATTATTTTGTAGTTTTTAGTTTCATTGCTCCATTTTGGATAATGAATGCAGTCTATAATACATTAATATCCAGAACTCCTGCTTGGAGATAAATATGAATAATAATATTGATTGGAAGAAATATTTAATTGTGTTCGCTATTACTTTGGGGCTTTTTCTATCTGCGAGCTATGTCAGCAATTATTTCGGTGATAAAAAGATTGATCAGTTGAAAGCCATTCAAGATAAAATAGCTATCGACATACTCTCTTCTGAAACGCAGTTCTCTCTGCTCTCGGAGCTCTCTTGTAAGAATATTTCTGATGGCGCTCTCTCTCCGGAGTTAAGGGAGTTAGGCGGCAAGCTCGAATGGGGTGAGAGCAACCTTGGCGCCACCGAGGAAGTGTCCTATCTTCGAAAGTATTATTCACTTCTACAAATTAAGGATTATCTTCTAATGAAAAGAATAAGTGAACGCTGTAAGGTCAAGTCTGCTTTTATACTTTATTTTTATACTACGGCCGAGAATTGCAGTGAGTGCCAGCAACAGGGGATAGTTCTTTCCGCTCTTCGAAATAAGTATCCGGAGCTTCGAGTGTACTCCTTTGACTACAGCACGGACCTCTCTGCGGTTAAAGCTATGCTACAAATATACAAAATAAAAGACACAGTCCTGCCGGCCCTGGTGGTAGATGGCGATGTATTGACCGGTTTTCATGGAATAGATGAACTTGAATCTCAGATAAAAGAGTCCTTCAAACTTCAAGAGACATTACCCGAAGAAACATTACCTGCAACAGAGACAAACAAAAAGAATTTTTAGGTCTAGATTTCCACGTACACTTCTTAACACTTTTCAATAGATTTTAATTAAGGAGCGTCTTGTTTTATCACTAGACAATAATTTCTTAATAGTGTAACTTAAAGTTATGAGTGAAATAGTGTGCCTGAACAAGAAAACAAAAACTGCCGAGAAAACGACAGCATTCGGGTTCACGCTCATTGAGCTTTTAGTGGTAGTTGCAATCATTGGCATACTGGCAAGCGTCGTCGTGATAGCTTTAAGTCCGTCCCGGGAGAAGGGGAAAGTGGCAGCGGTGGTATCGCAGGTTCGCGAGGTGCAGAAAAGCATATATCTTTATCTTTTAGATACCGGAGAATATCCTCCTACCTGCTTGGCAGGATATTCGTGTTCAACAGATGCTGATGATCCATTCTTAAGAAGTTTAGGAGTGCCTGGGTGGAACGGACCCTATCTGGGCCTTTACAATCTTTCTCATCCATGGAAAGGTCAAATTGGATTTGAGAATGGTGACAGTACTAATCCGTTGGATTGGGACGGGGATGGTACTTATGACTATTGTATTTTTTTGAACGACGACCGTCCGGGTACTTCTGCCTCGGACAACGGTGGACAGGTACCAGTAAGCGCTTTAGAGCAGATTGACGCCATTTTGGATGATGGTGACCTTTCAACAGGCAATGCCAGAGGAAACGAAGGTGGTTGGCCGTCTATCCTGCCAAGTTACCAGACAACCTCACTCGGAGAAATGTGCATCAAAATCTCACTTTAATTGCGGAGCCGGAAGAGGGATTCGAACCCACGACCTTCGCTTTACAAAAGCGTTGCTCTACCAACTGAGCTATTCCGGCGATATTTTTTATTACTTAAAGACACTAACACACTTTCCAAATTTGTTCTACTTATCTTCTTCTCTCTTGATCTTGTGCTTTATCTCCCGGATCTTGTGCTTGTAGTCTGAAATCATTTTTAGAAACTTGTTGGCTTTTTGCTCTTCTAGGATTATTTCCGCATCGCCTTTATTTCTATTTCTCCTTTCTTTGATTTTCGTTCTTAATTTATTATATTTGTCTTTCAGAATGTTCGAAGACTTGATATAAAGCCTGAGGGTAGTGACTAGGGCCGCGTATCCATATTTTTTAGCATGAACAGTGGTGACTTGTTTAATTTTTTCAATATCCGGTACGAAGATGTGTGAGTGTTCTGTTTCTGCCACATGTCCACCCTTAACCAATACCAACTTCCGTCCAATCATGAAGATGATAGAGGCCAGAGAAACAAAAAATAAAATTAATATTATATACATATCATTTATTTAAAACACAGTTACCGTCCAGATTAAATAGAATATCGTTTTACCAGAATTATCTTGGCTTTGTTTTTCTCTAGAAGCTTAGCTATCGTTTCATCTCCGTTTTTTATGAATGGCTGTTCGAGCAGAGTCTTTTCTTTGAAATAAGTATTTATTTTACCTTCTAGCATCTTCTTCTTTATCTCTTCTGGTTTATTTATGCTGGCTACCTCCTTTTCGAAAACTTCAGTAATCGTTTTCCTGGATTCTTCGTTTATTTCATCTGCGTTTATGTATTCTGGTTTCATTGCAGTGATATGCATAGCTATATCACGCGCGAGCTCTGGAGTGCCGCCTTCGAGAGATACTATGACCGCCATCTTGTTGTTGTGGACGTAGTTTCCAAGCACATTGCCTTCCACTTCATATACGTCTCCCAACTGAATGTTTTCACCTGTCTTCTGGATTATAGGATCAATCATTTCTTTGGAAGCGTTCTGCATATTTTCTATCCCACTATCTAGAGCTTTGTCGGAGAGGGTAGAGAGAAGGTTCGTAAAGTCCTCGTTTCGGGAAACGAAATCAGTTTCACAATGGAGTGATACAAGTACGGACTTGTTGGCATTGCCTTTTATCATCACGGCACCATCATTAGCTTCGCGGCCAGCTTTCTTAAGCGCGATGTCAGAACTTGTCTTCTTCAATATGGCTAAAGCCTTATTCATGTCGCCCTCCGCTTCTTCTAAGGCGCGCTTGCATTGCATAACTGAAATGCCAGTTGCATCTCTAAGTTCCTTTATTAACTCAGTTGTTATAGGGAGAGACATATTTTATTAAGCTTTCTTAGTTTCTTTAACCTCTTCTTTCTTAGCAGGTACAGACATCTGACCTTCTTTGTAGGCGTTCACAATAGCTGCGGTGAAGAGGTTGATAGAAGGGACAGAAGCATCATTGCCTAGTATCGGGTAGTCTATGCCTTTGATATTAGAATCAGAGTTCACTAGGGAAATAACAGTTGCATCACCCTTCTGGGCTTCAGTAAGAGCAATGTGTTCATTCCTTCCATCTACTATGAACATTGCATCTGGTGTCTTCTTGAGTCCGATAAGTCCGCCGTAGTACTTTGCGAGCTTTTCCATTTTTTTAGCCATGACTACACGTTCCTTCTTGGTATATTTATCCAAGTTTCCGAGAGAGCTATCCTTGCGGTAGTTCTCAAGTTCGTTGATTCTCTTTTTTATTTCAGAGAAGTTAGAAATAGTGCCCCCAATCCAGCGCTCTACTACGTAGGGCATATTTAAGGATTCCGCGCCATTCCTTACCGCGTTCTTGGCTTCAGGCTTGGTACCTACGAAAAGCAGTACCTTGTTTCGAGCGCCCAAGTCCTTTACGAACTCTACTGCGCGGGCGAGCATCTCTCCAGTCATCTCTAGGTTTATGATGTCGCCTTTATTTTTGGTTGCATATATATAAGTAGACACAGAAGGGTGCCTTCGAGTCTTCGAATAGCCATAATGTACCCCCGCGCCAAACATCTCTTCAATTTGAGCGTCGGCTGTTTTTGCTGTGGTTTTGATTTTCTGCATAGGTATCATATTAACAGAAAGTTCTGCCTTTTGCAACTTGTTTGGAGGTGGTGTCTTTAGACTCTTTTCTTTTGAGTTTTTTGACCAAATAACTTTTTAGGGGTATGATGGACGTTATGAAACAATCCCGCCTTTTCACTAAAACCAAAAAAGAAGCCCCTAGCGATGAGGTGTCCAAAAACGCCGAACTTCTAATCCGGGGAGGCTTTATTAACAAGGAAATGGCAGGGGTTTATGACTATCTACCCTTAGGGCTTCGGGTGCTCAATAAAATTGAAGGCATTGTCCGTGAAGAAATGAATAAGGCGGGAGGGCAGGAGGTGTCACTGACTGCGCTTCAAAATCCAGAACTCTTTAAAAAGACGGATCGCTGGAGTGATGATGTGGTAGACAACTGGTTTAAAACAAAATTAAAAAATGATGCGGAACTAGGGCTAGGTTTTTCACACGAAGAACCCTTAGTAAATTTACTTACCGGTTTTATTTCTTCATACAAGGATCTGCCACTGTCGGTTTATCAATTTCAGACCAAATTCCGAAACGAACTTCGGGCCAAGTCTGGTATTTTGCGAGGACGGGAATTTTTTATGAAAGATATGTATTCTTTCCATGCTTCGCAGGAAGATTTTGAAAAATTCTACGAAAAAATGAAAGAAGTATATAAAAATATTTTTACTCGCGTGGGCATCGGACACTTGACCTATCTTACTTTTGCTTCTGGTGGAACTTTCGCAAAATATTCTCACGAATTTCAGACTATCACTCCGGCGGGTGAGGACACCATTTATGTTGATGAGGCAAGTTCCGTGGCAGTGAACAAGGAAGTCTATAACGACGAAGTTCTCGGGTTGCTGTCCTTAAATAAAGAAAAGTTAGTGGAGCATAAAGCGATAGAAGTAGGGAATATCTTTGATCTTAAGACTAAATATTCCAAGCCTTTTGACTTGTCTTTTACGGACCCCAAGGGGGAAAAGCACGAAGTTTTAATGGGTTGCTACGGTATAGGCCTAGGACGGCTCATGGGCACGGTGGTTGAGGTTCTCTCTGATGATAAGGGTATTATCTGGCCGGAAGCTATTGCGCCGTTTGCGGTGCATCTACTGGTCTTAGGTGAAGACGGAGAGGTCTCAAAAGAAGCGGAAAATATTTACAATAATTTAGTAAAAAATAATATTGAAGTACTATTTGACGACCGCACGGGAGTAATGCCGGGGGAGAAGTTTGCTGATTCGGACTTGTTAGGCATACCGCTTCGGGCGGTAGTATCCGCGAGGAGTATTAAGGATTTATCCGCTGGGGCGGGGGGCGGAATCGAAATAAAAAAACGTGTGGAAGAAAAAGGGAAAATAGTGTCTTTGGCTGAATTGCTGAGTTTACTAAAACCTAGAAGCTAGCACCTAGCACCTAATTTAAAATGTTTAAAAAATTTTATAAATTAATTTCAAACGATATAGGTATAGACTTGGGTACTTCTAATACCTTAGTCTACTTGAAAGGTCACGGCATCGTTATTAACGAGCCTTCCGTGGTGGCAGTTAACATTAAGACAAATCAAGTTCTAGCTGTCGGCATGAAGGCTAAAGAAATGCTGGGGCGGACACCGGGGCACATCCGGGCGATACGCCCTCTGGTGGACGGAGTTATTTCAGATTTCGAAGTAACGGAAGAAATGCTCTCTTACCTTATCGGCAAGGCGGATAAAATATCCAAGAAGTTAGGCAAGCCCAGAGTAGTGGTGGGAGTGCCTTCTGGCACCACCAACGTAGAGACTCGCGCAGTATATGATGCGGCTCGCTCGGCCGGTGCTCGCGCGGTTTATCTAGTGGAGGAACCCATGGCCGCAGCAATCGGCGTACGGATGCCGATACAGGACCCAGTAGGTTCTATGATTATAGACATCGGTGGAGGAACCACGGACATTGCGGTTATATCTTTAGGCGGCATTGTGAAATCAAAGAATTTAAAAATAGCGGGAGACCGACTAAACAATGACATCATGAGTTACATGCGAGATGAATTTAAAATACTTATCGGCGAGCGAACTGCGGAAAATATTAAAATAGCTATCGGTTCGGTAATTCCGGGAGAGTATATGGAGACGGAAGTCCACGGCCGGGATTTACTAACAGGGCTTCCACGGGAAGTGGTGGTGACGGACTCAGATGTGAGGGAGGCAATCTCAACTTCTGTTCGGGAGCTGGTAAACGGGGTCAAAGACACGCTAGAAACAACTCCACCTGAAATTCTCTCCGACATTATGCATCGCGGTATCACTCTCTCGGGAGGTGGCGCTCTTCTACCGGGGCTCGACCAGCTGCTCGGGAGTGTGCTCAAGATTCCTGTCTACGTGGTGGATGACCCGCTCTCGGCTGTGGCGCGCGGAACAGGAGTAATATTAGACGACCTAGAGTCCTATCGGGATGTTTTGATCAAGAATCAAGATGAGCTACCTCCAAGATAAAAAAACACGAAAGAAGAAAACCTATAGCATCGTTTTCGGTGTTTTGTTTTTTCTTATTTTGATTTATTTTAGGTCTAGTATTTTCTCTGCGCTTTCCTATGTAAGTAGTACTACACTAAGACCTGTCTTTGTAGCCGGTAATAGTGTCGGGGGGAAGCTTGGTGGGTTTTTCTCTTACTTTTCGTCAAAGAAATCCCTGTCAGAGGAAAATGAAAATTTAAAATCCGAATTAGCTCAAAGAGATGCGGAAATGTCGAACTATCATGCCACAGTAGCGGAAAATATTTCTTTTAAGGAAGCATTGGGCCGAAAAACCGAAAATCAGAACTTGCTCCTCTCGGCTATCCTAGCCAAGCCGAACCGGAGCCCCTACGACACTCTAATCATCGATGTGGGCAGTAGCAATAATCAGAATAAAAATATTGCTGTGGGGAATTTGGTTTTTGCATTAGGTAACGTGCCGATCGGGCGGGTAGGCGAGGTGAATCCATTTTCATCTAAGGTAATTTTATTTACGAATCCGGGCGAGAAAACAGAAGTAGTAATAGCAAGTGATGGTGCTTTCATTTCAGTGGTTGGGCGAGGGGGAGGGAATTTCGAAATGATTGTGCCTAGAGATTTTATAATTTCGAAGGGGGACACAGTTGTTCTGCCGGGGATCACGCCGTATGTGCTGGGAGTGGTGGAAACTATTCTCTCTGACCCTAGAGACTCCTTTACAAAAGCATTGCTTGCGAGTCCAGTAAATATTCAGGAGTTAAAATTTGTGGAAGTGGAAATTTAATGGAAAATTTTTCTTTTGAAATAGAAAAAAAGTTAAAAGGTAGTCTTGGCCGTGCGGGGGTTCTGCGGACGCCACACGGAGTTATTCATACACCGGCTTTTGTTCCAGTGGGAACTAAGTCTTCGGTAAAATCTCTTACTCCAGACATGGTTCGAGACTTAGGCGCGGAAGTCGTTTTGGGCAATACCTATCATTTATATTTACAGCCTGGGGATGAACTAGTGAGAGAGGCTGGAGGCGTTGGTAAATTTATGAACTGGTGTGGCGGGGACGGAAATATTGGCCCCACTATGACGGACTCTGGAGGGTTCCAAGTTTTCTCTTTAGGCGCAGCTTACGGCAAAGATATTTCAAAAATTTTAAAAATTATCGATCCATCGCTCTTGGTACCTGAACGCTTTGATGATAGCGCTGCGCCACGCTTGGCTAAAATAGGGCAGGACGGTGTGTCCTTCAAATCGCATCTCGACGGCTCTATTCATTACATCACTCCTGAGAAGTCTATTCAAATTCAGCACAACCTGGGAGCGGATATAATTTTTGCTTTTGACGAATGTACGTCACCAGCAGAAGATTTAAAATATCAGGAAGAGGCGCTCAATCGTACGCACGCTTGGGCGGAGAGGAGCTTAGCTGAGCACCAGCGTCTTTCCGCTTCCTCCGATTTTTCCTCGCTACGTACGGCCGAGCCGAATTCCTCACTCAGAAAAACCGGAGGAAGCTTCGTTCCCGCCCTCTTCGGCATTGTGCAAGGCGGGCGGGATGAAAATTTGAGGAAAAAATCCGCAGAGTTTTTAAAAACTTTAGACTTTGATGGATATGGCATCGGCGGATCCTTTGCTAAGGAGGATATGTCGAGTGCTGTGAAATGGGTAAATGAAATTCTGCCCGAGGGGAAGCCGCGGCATCTGCTTGGCATAGGCGAGCCCGAGGATTTATTTGAAGGTGTGGAGAATGGCGTAGATCTCTTCGACTGTGTGGCGCCGACGCGTCTGGGCCGTAATGGCACCATTTATACTAAAGAGGGGAAGATCATAATTATGAACAAGGTTTTTAGAAGTGATTTCACTCCGATCGAAAAGGGTTGTGGCTGTTATAGCTGTACTAACTACACTCGGGCCTACATCGCGCACCTCTTTCATGCTAAGGAAATGCTGGCTGGCACTCTGGCCTCCATTCACAACCTCTACTTTATCGTGAACCTAGTAAAGGACATCCGCCAGGCTGTCATAGACGACACTTTCTATGAGCTAAAAGAGCGATTTTTAAAAGGGTATTTGAAGAAGTAAAAATTAGCTTGACAAAAAGACAGAATGGGTGTATAATATACAGATGTAGGGTGTTTTAGCATTTACATTTGTTGACAGCTTGATATACTAATTCAATTCGCCCTCGAATAAAGAAGTGGATAAAAATAAAAATAAAAAAACAAAGAAGCAGCAGAAGAATTGGAGAAAATTTTGGAAGCTGGGTGTTGATGAATTCAACACTCAGTTCTTCGGTGTAAATAAAGATGGTGATTTGACTGCAACGGAAGGCCACCATATTTATAACCTAAATGATTTAGCGCAAAAGTATGGCACACCTCTCCAAGTTATTTTCCCATTCATTATTGAAGACAGGCTCAAGGACTTGATCGGATATTTTCAAGCATATATGAAAATTTATGGCTACAAAGGTAAGTTCTTTTACCACTATCCAATGAAAGTAAACCAGAATAAAGAATTCTTACTCCCACTTCTATCTGAGGGTGCAAATTTGGAAGTAACTTCTGCCAACGAACTATGGTTGGTAAAAAAGCTCTGGGAAGGGGAAAAATTTAATGCCAAAATTCGCGTATTATGTAACGGCCCAAAGACGGACCAGTACTTGGACCTGATTGAAGAACTTCGGGCTAAGGGCATGAATATAGTACCGATAATAGAATCTAATGAAGAGATAGAGAGAATCTCAAAATTGAAAGGTGATAGTGGTGTGCGTGTGGACCTCAACATAAAGGCGGACACGCATTGGGATAAAAAGTTTGACCGCTTCGGACTTTCCGAGAAAGACGTGCTTGGTTTAGGCAAGATTAAAAATCTTAAAATCATGCATTACCATATGGGTTCCCAAATAAAAACTCAGAAGAGTATTCTAGACGGAGTAAAGCATGCTTTTAGTATTTATGCGCAATTACAGAAAACTCATCCATCGCTCGATACGCTCGACATCGGTGGCGGATTTGGCGTACCTTACGAGAAAAAGAAATTCTATACTGCCAAGGGCGTATCTAGTAAAATTATCAAGACGCTTAAGAATTTATCTGATAAGGCAGGCGTCAGACACCCGAACCTGGCTGTAGAATGGGGGCAGTATGTGGTGGCTCCGGCACAGATAACAATGTATAAAGTGCTCTCAGAAAAAAATATTCCCAAGGCGAATGCGAATGCCTGGTACATTATAGATGGTAGCTTTATGAATGACTTGAAGGATACCTGGGCGATACACCAGAAGTGGCATGTCATACCAGCAAACAATATGCAGGAGCCGCTCAAGCGTACCTGGCTTGCGGGGAGTACTTGTGATTCCGATGATAAATATACTGACGGCGGGAATTATATTCTATTACCCAAGATTCATGAGGGCAAGGACCAATTTGTTTCAGTACTCGACACTGGCGCTTATCAAGACGGACTTTCTTCTCACCACTGCTTGCTCTCAGCTCCAATGAAAATAATTGTCCAAGACGGAACGGTAAAAATTGCTCGCAAACGTGAAAACGCTGAATCTATAGGCAAGCTCTTCGGCTGGACAAATGGCGACCACTAAAATGATGAAAAGCTTTGCTATCGTTATATTTTTCCTAATAGTTGTTTTTTCTTTTCTTAACTATGCGCCGAGCGGTGTAGATCTCGCGAGCCCAGAGAGTATTAAATACGTGAGACTAGGAGAAAGTAAGGTGGAAGTAGAGCTTGCGCGCTCGGCAGAGGAACAACAACTCGGCCTCTCAGGGAGAGAGGGGCTTGGTGCATCCCGAGGGATGCTATTTGTTTTTGAAAATTCGTTCGAGCATTATTTCTGGATGAAGGATATGAAATTTGCCATTGATATAATTTGGATAGATGAGAATTTGGAAATAATTTATATCAAAAAAGGTGCCGAGCCACAGTCGGAAAAGCAACTGGAAACTTATGGTCCCAGAGAAAACTCTAAGTATGTACTAGAAGTAGAGTCTGGATTTTCGGATAAAAATAATATTAAAGTGGGGGATCGGGTACGTTTAAGTTTGTAATATTTTATTTTAGCAATAAGAAACGGTCGTACGTAAATGCTAAAATGCTGAAAAGATTTCAGGTAATTATTTAAAAGAAAATCCCCCACATTTCTGTAGGGGACTCTCATTTTCTTGTAGGTGCCTATAAGCCGAATTCTGTTTTTCAACTTGCGTTGGAATGATAACAATTTATCTGTCGTGCCTGTTACCAGGCGGATCAAGCGATTCTCCCCTCGACTACGCTCGGAACTAGTCCTGAGGCATTCAAAGGGCGCGATCTTGCACAGAAGTAAGGATTTAGCCGTTTCACCCTGATATTCCTATCAGGCTACCCCAAAGGGGTCCTAGCCTTTCGGCATCGGCGTCTCTGCTCGCACCTATGTATCACTACATGTGGGCGTTACCCACTACTTATTTTCCCGATAAATCGGGACTGTGTTCGGACTTTCCTCCCTGTATAAATACAGAGTAGTTATCCAGCACCTACCTATTTATCATAACACACTTGCTTTTTTTATTCCAATATGCTATACTGACGGTGTGAGTGTGAGGTTATTCTCACTCTTTATCGAAACAATATATGTGCCGCAAAAAGCGCCCTTCGGGGCGCTTTTTGTTTTATTAATTCTAATATTATTTGTGTGTGATATGATAGCTTAGGAGGCGAATGAGATGCATGAACTCGTGGTTCAAGTAAGCCTCTTCTTTTTGTGGATAGGTGCAGTTGCCGGATGTTTTGTCGGAATTTCGGTTCCACTCCTGGTCTTGTGGGGAGGATGGTCCGACAAAAAGAGGAGGAAGCAGTAGGCAGAGCGCGAAACCCGTCGTTCTTAAAAGCACACAGACCCCCGAGCGCTTAGCGTTCGGGTGGCTGTACTTAAATGGCACCTTAATGGGTGTTTTATTTGCATTATGGGTAAAATAGGATAGAATACTTCTAACTAATGACGGGCCGTTAGCTCATCTGGTAGAGCACCTCATTTGCAATGAGGGGGTGGCAGGTTCGAGTCCTGTACGGTCCACATCGTAAGCAAGCAAACTGCTTTGCTTGCGCCAGGATGAGAAAGGCTTTTTCGTACGATTCGCCAATTTGCGAAGAGATGGAAAAGTACCAGCGACCGTAGGTCGAGAGTATTGTACGGTTTTCTTTCCTCTTTTGAAAATAAAATTCCGGGGTAGCTCAGCGGTAGAGCGGTCGCCTGTTAAGCGATTGGTCGTAGGTTCGATCCCTACCCCCGGAGCAAGATAGGACAAATGTCCTCAAAAACCTCATTCTGTTCTGTTGTATCAACAATATTTTCAGGTTCGAACTTGGGATTCTTTTGTTTAGCTTCATTTAAGCCATCAATCAGCTTCTGCATTGGTTCTGCGTTGATAATATTTAGTATTTCCTCATTCCATATTAGGTTCGAACCAAGCTTTGTAAACATCGCTCTTTGGTCTTTTACCAAACCATTTTCCAGCGTTTCAATTATTTCAGTAGTTAAATCAACAATATCTTCTGCAACTTGATGCCAATCACGATTTTTAATTTTAGGATTTTTAATTTCTGAAATTTCATCCTTTATTGATTTTACATCGGAATCATATTCAGAAGTTTCAATTTGACCATCTGCAAGCATTTGACGGTATCTAGTTAATCGTCCCTCTAATTGCTCTAATCGTTGAGTATTACCAGAGGATTCAATTAAACCTGTCTCTATCTCTTTGTCTTTTATCTCCTTAATGTGTCTTTTGCACCATTGGGCTAGGGATTTTGACATAGTTAGATTTTTCTCTGCATATAAGCGAAAAAAAGTGGTAATTTTGCCCTCCTCGATGTATTTTACGGATTCTCTCTTCTTTCTTTTTGGCACGTTGTAGTAATAAGCATAACTAAGATACTTAGGGTTTTTAATATCGTTTATGGCTATTTCGCATTTAGGACAGTTTGTTTTATTTTGATATGCAAACTTGTGTTTACACTGGCAAATTATTTGAAACTTCATATCTGCTCCTACAAATTCACCAGAAGGAGATTCTATAAAACCAGAGTAAGGATTTTCGTGAGTTTGAGTCTTTGGAAGTTTTCTACTAGACAACATTCTTAAAATCTTCTTATGGTCATCTTCTGAAATAAGACGAGGGAGTTCTTTAGACAATTCATACCTTTGTCCTTGCTGGTAGAAAAATCCAGCATAGATAGAGTCTTTAAGAATTGTATAAACCCTAGAGTAGGCAATAAAATTTCCACCACATTTTTTGTGATTAGGGGTAGTTAGTTTGGCAACATTAATAGCCCAATCATAGATTTGTGTGCCAGAGTAATTACCAGATAAAAACATTTCTAACATTTGCTTAACTACAGGAAGACGAACTTCGTCCACTAGCCATTTACGATTTCCTTTCTCTTCTGTTTTGTCGTTTGTGAAGCCAAGAGTGGCTAGTCCGTGCGGATAACCCATAGTTGCCTTTTTAGTTTGACCCCTCTTAACATTTATAGAGAGTTCTTTTACGAATTGTTTTCCTTGGCTAAACTCTATTGCTAAAACCATAACATTATCCCAAGGATAGAATACTTTATCGTGAGTGATTATTGCCTTTAAAGTTCCAGAACTCAAAAGGTCAATTAGTTCACCGCCCTCTGCCATATTTCTTGCTAGTCTATCAGCTTTCCAACACGCTATCGCATCAATCTCTTTATTTCTTATTCTTTTCATCATCCTCGAAAACTCTGGTCTCACACCTTCTGTTTTAGCTGATTTTGATTCTTTGTATACCTCTACATATGGAGAGAGTTTATAATAATCCGCTATTCTTTTAGCTTCATCAATCTGTGATTGAATTGAAAGAACCTGCCTATCTTCACTCTCTGACGACTTACGATTGTAATTTCCTACCTTTAACTTTGTAAAATCTATTGGATTCATAAAATAAAAATGAGGTAACAACTTTACTTAATCGCCAGACCAAGTGGTTGCTACCTCATTCTTACCTACAAGCATTACTAAATGTGGCTTATAGATTTTCACTCGGTCTGGCTTCCTCATTATAACATTTTTCTCATTTTAGACACACCCTCCCTTTTACCTCTGATTCTCTCTAAAAGGTAATTATTACAGCTATATTTATCAATATCTTTTACAAACAAATGCGACTTACCTTTGAAAATCCATTTTCTGTAATCAGCAATCAGGCACAAATCAGATGGCACGGACAGAGGGATAAACTGTTTTTCCGTGCTTTCGCATTTGAGTCCGATTTACTGGTTTCGTTTATAGGAGTGGTTTATACAGCGAACCCCTAAAGCTGTTTTAGATATTAAATTTTAGACACTCTTCTCTTCAAACCCTGCTTAAAAGTTTCAAGGAAAAAACAACCTATATGTTCTAAGTCGTTATCACTCATCCTGTTTGTATTCCTCACTCCTATTTCCAGTTCTAGTGTTTCCCTCAAATCTTTTACTGCTTCCGCACTCAATTCCATTTTGTTTTTTTAAATGCCTCTCGAATGAAATTTAGTGCGAAATTCGCCCTCCTCGGATGAGTTGGTGATATTCTCTAGATAATCAATTAGTTCTTTTGTTTCGCTTTTGGCGTATTCATTTTCAGGCATTAATTTACTAAATACCTTTACTAAAGATTTTCTCGAAAATCTTCTTTCTCTAACCGCTTGTGCTAAACAAGGATATGTTCCTAGATTAGGATTACGAGTTTGAATTTTCTTATAACTTCTTTCTATGCTTCGCATTTTATTTAAGCTAGCTACTAAGAAACAAAAAAATCCACTTATGGCTGTGCAGGTTCATTGGTAATGCGACCCGCAAAGCCATAAAAGGACTTTGTGTATATTTACCAATGAATTAACGCAACGATATTTTTAGGAAGCTTTTGGGCAAAATAAAAACACCAACATAGGGTGTTTGTTTTTGTTCCAAAACTAGACTGAAATAACAAAACACCATAAGTATTTTTTGTTATCTCGGTCTAATCTTGCACAATTGGCTGACGCATTTTCTTAAATCATTTTTAAGAGGTTGACCTCCTCACATATCATCACCAATTTCACAGTATTATCCAAAACGGTATCTGACTGAACCAGTTTATTCCAGTTTTTTGACTGCTTGGTGGCAGGAGTTGTAGTCAGAGCTATTTAAGGAACTTCTACCACTATTATAGCATAGGGCTAAACGGCTAATATAAGCTATAAAATATGGTTATTTTAGGATTCTAAAAACGTGTAAAAACTCTCTTATGATGTCCGAAAATCCCTTGAAATTTGGGTGTATACTTGCTTTTATTTTTTGCCTTATATAAACTTATCTCACAACTAAATAAGTCTATCGAGAGTGGCGAGTAGAGAATTGGCTCATTTTAATCCGCCCAGCGACCTGCGAAAGTAAGGTGCTAAATCCAACCCACAAGGGAGAGATAATAGTCGTAAATCTTTTTCCGTGTGGGAAAGATTTTTTTAGTTTAAGCCGAGATTTTATGGAAATAGTTAAATTGAGCATTAGACTCATTGAAGGCAACCTTGCGAGGATTCACGGTCGTAATCTTTTTCAATACAATGCGGAGGTTATTAGAAAAGATAGAAGATTTTGGTATCGTGCTAATGGTGTAATTATCAAGATAACACCACTTGAAGCTAAGCGTGTAATAAAAAATCCACGTCTTTATTACTTTTCTACTGCATTAAAGCTCCACATCTTAGCTAGAGTTAGATTAACAAAAGAGCTATATAATGATACGATGAATAAGTAAAACTTAATATGCGACCTAACCCCTAAAGACACCTTTAGGATATGGTCAAAAGACCCTTGGAAGATACTGAACCCTGCGTTCAGCAACTCTTCCAAGGGCTATATCGGGAAACTGATATGGGGTCGCAAGACCTAGCTGGCGTGGGGTTCTGTGTTTTCCACGCTAGCTCTTATCAGCTAGCTTTTTATTTTATGAAAAATAAGTTAAATATAGTTTCTGTTATCTTGGTCGCAATCATTTTGATTCCACAAATTACTTTTGCCTCTTGGTGGAATCCTTTTAGCTGGAGCATATTCCATAAAAAAGAAGTTCCTGCACCACAAGTGCAAGTAACGGATACTAAACCAGCACCAGACCAGACAGTGCAAATTCAAGAACTACAAAAACAAATTGATGATTTAAAAAATCAACAACCCAAAACAACTACACCTGCTCCTAAAGTAACAGCCCCAGTTAAAAAGAGTATACCCACCCAAGAAAATATAGTGATGTGCAATGGTCAACAAATAAAAGACACCTGTCCATCTCTTGGTAAAAAGTTTTTCTGTAGCCCCGACAACGCTTCTGGTTGTTACACTCAAAGTGAACTGGATAATATAAGAGTATGCAATGGAAAATCTTACAATATTTCCAATTGTTCTGTTGAGAATCCTTTTTACTGCCCAGCCATAGGTGAAGCTTCCTGCGGACAACCTAGTCCAACATCTTCTCAACCCTCTGCATATGATATTTTAAATCAACAGCTTAAAGACCAAGCCAATGCTAAACAAGAAGCCGAAGATAAAATACACAATAGCCCAGAATGCGTAAGTGCCAAGAAAGCTTATGACAGTATACAAAAACAACTAGACGACAACTTGGCTCGTATGGAAGAAGCTGATGCTGGTTCACAAGAGTCAAGCGAACTAGCTTCTAAGGGAGCTGATTTGGCAATAAAATCTACTCCGCTTATGAACAAATATTATCAAGCGTGTGAACCCGATGCTTATTATTCAACACCACCTCACCCAACAACAATTTGTAATTTTATCGGTAACACAGTTTATTGCAACTAACATATGACAAAATTCTTAAAAGAAAACTGGTTTAAAATTGGGGTTATCGTTTTATTGATACTGATATTTACCTATGTAATAAAAAGTAACAATGAAAGTAAGGTAGGTATAATTTCTGACACTAAGTATGGAGAATATGCTTACAATTGTTCACAAAAAGCCATAGAAGTAGACAAGGAGGAAAAAAGTAAGTTGGATAATAATTATTCTGTATATACAACTAACCATTTCAATTCAGTTAAAAATAAATGCTATGTTTATACAGAAGTTTACAGAATTGTAAACAAAAATTTGAGTAGAAATACAGATGAATTTTTTTATTCAATGATGAGAGACGGATATGAAAACAAAGTAATTTTCCAGTGTGGAGCAGGGGCTTTTTCAGACGTTGATGGTGGTTGCACAGATATTGGTTCTATTAATGATAGTGATTTTAAGGAAAAACATAGCCAATATTTCACAGAATAAATACTTTCTTTAATCGGACTCACTAACTCCTACCACAGACATATCCTTGAAGATAATTTCGTTCCCAGTGATTCTCTCGTATATTCGGGCATCTTCCTTATAGCCGTGCTTCATTAGAAGAAGCTTAGCTATGGTCGCATTATAGTCTCCTGACAAACCATTATTAATAAGAGCAGTTGCCTGATGTGCTAAAAGTATCTCTAAGATGTCCGAAAATTCAGTGTATTTGTCCTTCCACTCGTATAAAGTGCTTCTAGCAAGCCCTAAATGGCTCGCCAGACCTTCTATTGTAGGTAAATTAACCTTGATAACCCTCTCGTAGGAAGTGGATTTTGTCCCAACTGTTTTTGGTCGGTCTTCTAGCTCATCCACACAAGAATCAACATACTCTCTTGATTTAGAGAGTATGTTTTCACTGTATTCTGTTGGTCTTCCTGCTGGCATTTAATGAGCTTATTTTTCAAAAGCTACTCTAATTATACCATTGTTCAAAACCTCACATACCAAAGAGGAAGGGGGCATTTTACCCCATTAAATAGGCATTCTGGATGAATGTTGGAAACTCTAAAGCCCAGATGTTTATCTTTGGTTCTTTTCTGGGCAAAATGTTAATATGTGCCTATAAATGAAAGGAAAAAAGAAGACATCCAAAAGTCATATACTAAATCGAAACGAAGATACTTCTCAGTACTTCGAAAAGGTTTTTTCTGCTCTAGAGTTTACAAAATTAATAAAGACCGATAGTAAGCTTTCTTATGTCGAAATCAAACCAGACAGGAAAGGAGGAGCAAAAAGACGTATAGAGGACATAACCCGATTTTTTGAAGATAAGTCCATTGAAGTCATTCAACTTAAGTACACTGATGTAGTAAGCAGTAGTTGGACTTATAGTGGTCTATGGGAATCCAAGGAAACTGCCAAGAAAAAAAGTGCTAAGAAAAATTCTAAGTACGAAGGAACTGTAATTTTTAAATTCCTTAAAGCTTGGAGATTTCATAAAGGACAAAAGAATAAAGTTAAGTTAATTCTTGCTAGCAACAAACCACTTGGGTCAGACTTGAAGAAGTTTCTTAGTGATATAAAAAAGTTGAATCAGAAAAAGATAACTTGGAGTAAATTTAGTGATAAATATAAAACGGAACTTTTAAACATTAAATCTAATTTCACTAAAACTCGTCTAAAGCGTGGCGAACTAGAAGCTTTTATAAAATCTTTTGAATTTCAAATTTCCACAGACAATGACGGCATAGAATCCAAACTCAAAAAAGAATTAGGGCTTCTTGGCATTTCTGATAATGATAGAGTTGATGCTTTTATAAGTAGAACCTTTAAAAAATTTACTCAAAAAGAAACTATCATTAGAAAGGCGGATGTACTTGGATTGATTGAAATTATTAAAACGAGTTTAGTTCACGAGATAAATACTCCTAAAAATTACATTCAAAGAAAAGCGGTTGAAGTTGAGATACTTAAAGCTGTAAATAAACAAAAAAAGAAAGGTGGTTTCGTTTTCCTTTTTGCCCCCTCTGGTTCGGGGAAAACAGTCTTACTCTCAAAGCTTACACAAACCAACGCTGATTTTTTACCCTACCTTTGTCGTATTAGACCTTTTGAGAAAATTGACTCGAATTTAAATTATGAGAAAGAACGTTTAAGTAGTATGTGGTTTAAGGTTGACCTGATTCAACGCTTTTTTGACTTGGGACTTACAAAAGAAACTGTCAGCCTTAAGGATAATGAAGAATTTATAAATAAAATGTTTGAGAAAACATTAAATCAAGTAAGCGAATCAGCATTAAAACGTAAGGATAAAAAAATTGTAATAATTGTAGACGCTTTAGACCAAGTAGAAACTGACAACTACAAAGATAAGTCTATCCTAAATGCCATACCTTCAATTCAATATGCTGGCGTAGTCTTTTTGTTAAGTACTTGGACAAAAGAATATCTTCCGCAACAGATAAAAAACCTTCCAGACAAAACTTCTAGAAAGATTTCTATTAGTTTGTCATTTAGCGAGAATGAAATAAAAGAATATTTTAAAAATGCGGAAATTAATCTAACTATTGACCAATTAAGAAAAATATCTAAAAAAACGAAAGGGTTGGCTATTTCTATTTTTTATTTAACACAAAAGTTAAAAAAGATTTCAAGAAAAGACTATGACAGCATTATAGACAGCAAAGAAGATTATAAAGAAGTCTTCGATTGGTATAAACCCATCTGGGACAGCCTGAACACAAGACAGAAACACTGTCTTGGTTGTCTAAGTTTTCATTTTGCTGAAATCCAAAGAGACACACTCTATAAGGTAGCGAAAATTAAGTTAGAGAATTTTAATGACCTTAACGAAAAAATAAGTCCCTTCGTGAACTTGCGTGGAGGATATATCGAACCATACCACGATAGTTTTAGAAGATTCATTCGTAATAAACTAACAAGTGTTCAGAAAGAATATAACCGAAAAATAATAAGATTCTATTCAACTAAAGGTAATCTCAAATTAGCCTATCCGAAAAAATACTTAACTAATCATTTGCGGGTAATTGGCAGTTCTGACCCGTTTACTAAGCAAATTACAAAGAAGTTAATTCAAAATAATTTCATTCAAACAATTTTTGATTCTAAACTAGATTATGGTTCAAAAATTGAATCTTTACATTATTTTACAAAATACTTTGATGCAAAAAATGATTTAGAGAATTTTATTAAATATTCAGTTAAGATTAGTAATTTAAGTCCTGCTCGGATGTCCGATGACGATACTTTTCTGAAAAGCAGTATCGGTACACCGAACCTTCTTAAAGAAGTTGAGGCTGAACTTGATGTATTACAAAACCAATCTCTGTACAATTTAAGAGAATGGGTAATGAAGCGAATTAGATTGGGTAATTTTTTATATACCAGAGAAGACAGTCCTTCTAAAAATTTAGCCCTTCGATTTTTAGAAGATGGATTAGCTCGTATTTCTTTTAATAAAGATATTCTTTGGGATAGAAAAATGATGGAAAATGGTAATACGGATATGTACTGGGATAATATCGTAGAGTATTTAGAAGCTTGTATTAACTTAGGTAGATACGATGGAGCTGTAAGATATATTGAAAATATTCGTTTTAAAGAGCCTAAACCTTATACAGTGGGATTCCGAGCTAGTATGTTAATAAAGTTGAATAGAGTTCAATACCCAAAAGAAAAAAAGGCAGTGTTACATTTTATAAATAGGCAATCCAAGGCAATACAGCTCATAACCTATGCGTATCTTTATATAGAGAAAAAAGATACTACTGCCAAAAAGAAACTCAAAACTCTTATTAAACAGTATCAGTTATTCAAATATTTAATCAACGACCGATATATAAATCAGAAACTAGATATAGCCGAAGTCTCATATTTGTTAAACACAAGCGAATCAAAATCTTCCATATCTAAATTAATTTCTGGAGTTGACTTTGAGCCACCTTATCACAGAGATATGTATTCTAACTGGGGAATAAACGGCAAGGGGTTATTCCTCCGAAGAACCGCTTTGTTAAGTATTGTTACTAAAAATTTTAATCCGAAGGAATTTCTCATTGATGCCCAGAAAAAATATCATAAAGAACATTTTAAGGACTATGAGAATGATGCTTTCGCTAACATAGTTTCAACCTACATATTGCTTTACCGTAATATTCTTTTTGTAAAAAATAAAAAAATGGACTGGAAAAGATTAAACCATTTTATTATGGAAAGTCTTAGTGTATTTAAAAAGGAAATTTCACAAGTTAGTGAGTATAAACAACTAAGAGAATCTCCTTTTGAGAAAACAGCTTTTGTCTACTATCAAAATGCAACTTCATTCGTAGGGATTTGTTTGAATACTGTAGCTAAGTATTTTCCTAAAAAATTAGAATCTTTTGTTGATGTCGTCGAATCGGTTTTCAAAAATACAATCTTAGAGAAAAATCAAAGTTTATTAGAGACCACCTTCGATGAACTGTTGCCAATCACCCCCGCCTTAGTATCAAAGGTAGTGTTATACCAAAAAAAGATACTTGAATTTAAAACCAAAGAAAAGCAAGATAATTTTGCAAAAAGTGATGGTCTGAAGGAATTAGCAAGAACAGTAAATAGTAAGGGTTATAGAGAATCAGCAGAGAATATCTATAAGCATTCTCTTAAATATTCTCGTGGCTTATGGGCAAAAGAGGATTTGAGAATTTTGAATTTAATTGACTGTCTTAGAACTCAAAATAAAAAAGATGATTTTGAAACCATTCTTAAATATATCGATAAAATCAGTAGTGTTGTTGAGGGTAGCTGGTATTATAAATTAGGTTTTATAGAATCAGTTGCATATTCAAATTATGAATTAGGTCTTGATTATCTAATAGAACTGACAAACAAAGGAGAAGTTAATTTGAATGAGGGGTTAAAAAAAGTAATTCTGGCTAGTCTTGATAGGTATAAATATCAAACTATTGCTCCAGAACTAATGCCATTGCTAGGTTTAGTAAGATTTGATGAAGAGACTGACCGAGAACAACCAAATATCAAAGCTATTTACTACGCCTTGATTGACCACTCTCTAAAAAATAATGATATTCCTAACGCCAGATTATTTTTAAGTAGATATTGTATTTACTTGCGTAGATATGTATATGTTGGGGCAAGATTAACCCTATTAAATGAATTAGTAACGTTTATAAAACAAAAGAATGATTTAAAAAGAGAGTATGGGGATATAAAGAAGTATATCGCCCAATTAGAACTTGACGGATATTCAGTGATACCAACTACCCCTAACTCAGAGTTAATACCGCTAGCAGTCATTAAACAGGCTAAATCTTTTGCACGGAACAGGTCTATGAAAAAGATAACTGGATTACTAGATTCTTTTATTAAGGAAGATAAAAAATATAAAATTGATGGTTTAATACTAGAGATTGTTTCAAACTCTGACCTTAAAATTATTAGCAAGGTAAAACTGTGGTGTAAAGAAAATAACGTTGAATTTCTTACCTACAATATTCTATGTTCACTACTTGATTTGTCTGTAAAAAATAAGGACAAAGCTTACCTTAAGGAGATTAAGGGGGACATTTTGGATTTTTGCAACAACCAAGAATATCCATACAATCTTCCAGAGCTTGTTAATAAGCTAGCACAAATGGAATTTGAAAATAAAAAGGAATTTCTAAAAAAAGTTATCCGTCTCTCTATTTATAAGTCATCAGAAAGTAGTTATTATTTGAATTATTTATTAGTCAGAACCTCAGACGTTATAGATTCTTTTTTTCCTGAATTGAAGAAGTATGCTTTCCATCCTCTAAAAGAAACGGTCGAAGAATCTATGCGGTTATCTTTAACAAAAGCATAATACTATGAAATCCTTACAATTTATATCTAAATATCTCGGTGTTGCCCCTTTTAAATGGAGAGGTAGTGCAGAAAAAGCACTATATGAAAATGCTCTAATTAATGAAAAAACCATTAATGAACTAAGGAAAAATCTACTTTCTGAGAACCTAGATATAGTCGAGAACTCTCTAAAAGTTTTATTTCGTCTTAGCTACAAGGCTCCCGAAAGAATACTTTCCATCAAAGAAAGTATCTTAAAAACTGCAAAACGCTGTAACCATTTCAAGATTGCTTATTTATCAAAAAATATCTTGGAAAATCTAAGTAATTTTAAATCTTCTGCTAAGAATATATTTGCGGAGTCTCTTAAATTAGTTACCCCCACACAGTTTACTCCCGATACCCAGCAAGATTGGTATCGATATAGTTCTGAACATTTCGTAGAGTACACCCTAGGAGGGGGTGACTACAAATATAAGCTTGATAACATATGCAATACATTTAAATATGCGGGCAAAAAAGGTTACAAGAAATTGTTGCAGAATATGAAGGTGCTTGGTTATCGAAAGGGTAAAAAATACTGGGAAGATGTACCTACTAGGTGGAATCGGGGTTACTCCAGAAATGAGTCCTATAAAACTAAATTGCATTATTGTGCCTATCACGGGATACAAACTTTTCTAATGTGGTGTATAAAAAACTTACCAGTCGAAGAATCTCGCTGGAGGGAGTTTTTACAGGAGAATTATAATTATGAACCAGTGTGGGTTGAGGACTTGATTACCGATAGACCAGATTTTATAAAATTCGAGAATATTAAGGTAAAAACAGAATTTTGGTTGAAAGACAAATTAAAGAGGAAGAACATCTATAATCTAACAGGTTTAAACCAGCCGTGGGTTGTGTTATATGAGGACACACGCATTCGTTTTGAAGATAAATTGCTCTCCCGTAAGACTTTTAGCGGTTTTACGACAGAAAATTTAAATAAAATAAATGATAAAAAAGAAGTTTTCCCGCCTTCTTATAGTTGTAACAACTGTTTAATTGATGAAGTTCCAATATTTGCTTATAAAAGTAAGAAATTATTTGTTTCTGACCACAATAGAACAGAACTAAATGGTAAGTTGTTTCCTGCTTACGGAATAATTTCAGAAACAAATTTTGGCGATATTTTTAATCCTGTCTTTCCTGCACCAGAAATAGTTGAACAGCTTAAATTAAAACAACGCAAAGGGACACTGGAATACTATACTAGTAAAAATGAATTAGTGATTAAAACTATAAATTGGCAAAATGGCTTTGTATCAAGTGTTAGTAACTATGGAGAGGATAAACATCATTTGGCAGACCACGGTAGTGTTTTAGTTATTAAAGGTAAGTATCTTAAAACATTTTTAAGAAAAAATAAATTAAGACTTATAACCTGTGGAGACCTAGATAAAAGTAAAATAGATAGATATGGCACAGGGTGGGAGTATAAGCCTGAAGACACAAGACGTAAACGTTTTATTTTTGAAGTGTCTAAAATCCCCAGATAGTCTAAATATTATGAATCAAAAAATAAACTCAAATCTATATGTCAAAAAATAACAACTCTTCTAAAAGAATTCTTATAAGTACTTTTGTTCCAGTACAATCGCGTGAGAAAAATATTGCTGATAAGAAAAAATGGCAAGGCTTAAAAAACTTTCAAATCTTAACTTTTCAAAGAGTTCTACCTGAGGCTTTAGAATATCATTTTGCCAATTTTAGGAAATTAGAAGAAAAAGGAGTTCCATCATTATATGTAAACAGATTTCATACAGATGAAGAATGGGCAGAAATTAAAAAATCACAAGCAAATATAAAGTTCGAGGTACAAGCATACCTTTGTCAATTAAGGCGTGCTAGTTTTTTTATTAAATCCTTAAAATTAAATCCTCCAAAAGATTTAGAGTTAAAAGAGATATGGGATTCAGTTGTGGATAAAGAAGGAATGGTAAATGTCCTTTCTAACAAATGGGCATCTCATCGGTCTGTTGATTACCCACGTGGAGAGGATGAAAGCTTGCACAAAGAAGTACTTCTAAGCCTAGAAGGAGGTTCTACGAGTTGGGTTGGGAGTCACTTGATTCTATTGCTGTCTAACTTCAATTTCAACCTTTGCGAGTTTCATCCAAAAGTACTAAAATTTATCAACTGGATGTTTTCACAGACAGAAAAACTGTATGAGCAATCAATTGGAGTTATTGACGAAAAATAGTTATGGATTATTAATTATTACCTTACGAATATCATTTCAAGTTTGAGCCAGTGACTTCTTATGATAAAATGTTATAGAAATAAAAATTATTAATATTAACTATAAAAACTATGATGTATGGAATATATGATGGTTTTGGGAGTTGGGGTAATATGATGGGCTGGTTCGGAGGTGGAATTATGATGCTTTTATTTTGGGTAGCGGTTATTTATTTTATTGTTTGGCTTGTCCGTAATAGCAAGGCAAACGGGATGGACAGTAGTAAAAAGGCTCTGGATATTTTAAAGGAAAGATATGCTAAAGGCGAAATTGATAAGAAAGAGTTTGAAGAAAAGAAGAAAGATTTAAGTTAAGCTACTATGAAACTAGGAATGATTTTACAATCAAATAAACCCGAACATATATGGAATACATTCCGCCTTGGAATTACTTCGCTTAAAGCTGGACATCAAGTAGAAATCTTTTTAATGAGCGAAGGTTCAGAATTGGATATCATTCCCGATACAAAAGATTTTGATATTTCAAAAAAGGTGTCGGAATTCAAAGAATTAAAAGGCGAGATTTATGCTTGTGGTAGTTGTCTTAAAGTTCGTGGAAAGGAAGAAAGCAAAGTTTGCCCCGTTTCCACGATGTCCGACTTGCTCAAAATGGTGGAGAGTTCGGATAAAGTATTGGTATTTGGGTGAAAATCCATACAGGATAACGGAATTAAGCCTAATTTTCCTGTATAATAGCCTTGCGAACATCCTCCCACGTTCGGAGCCAAATTTTAAATCATATTTTATAATGGTTATTTTTTATACCTATCGTGGGGTTAGAACTTTTAAATAGCGGCGTGGGTTAGAAAGTAGTACAATATAAATATGAATCGTAAAATCTCCCGAAAAACAATTTATTTATTGATTAGCATATTCATATTTGCTATTTTTGTAGCGCTTGGCGGTATGCGAGCTTATTTTCACTGGACACGAGTGCAGTATTTTGGCGAGGCTGTTGAAGTTAAGGAAGGTAATTTCGTGATAAAAACCAACGAGGGTTCCGAAGTGCTTATATTGACCAATCAAGATACCGACATAAGAAAGGGCAGAAGAACCTGGACGGAACCATTAAAAGTAGGCGATTTCGTCATTGTGGTCGGACCGACCAATCAAGAAGGTCTTGTTGAGGCGAGGGTTATACGCATTGTTGTGCCACCTCATCCTCAACCCTCTTTATGAAAATAAACTCTTGGTATATTTTACGCTTAACTCCGTTATTACTTTTTATTGGAGCCACGGTTTTTTTCTATTATTCTTCACCCGAAGAAATAATTCGTATTATCGGGATAGAAAATGCCTATGTACTTATGTTCGTCCTTGCCCTGCTTGGCGGTTTGTCAACTTTTAGCGGCGTACCATATCACGTGGTTCTTGTAATGTTGGCAAGTGGCGGACTGAATCCTCTTTTAGTTGGTATTTCTGCTGCAAGCGGCGTGATAGTGGGCGACTCAACTTCTTATTACCTTGGGTATAGCGGCGGAGCTATAATTCCGCAGGGAATACAAAAAACCCTCAAAAAGTTTTGCGCTTTTTGTCTAGCTCGTCCGAGAGTACTGCCGATTGCCTTTTTCATCTACGGCTCACTCGTTCCTTTCTCAAACGATTTTATTGTTATTTCAATGGGCTTAGCACGCTATTCGTTTTGGAGGGTAATGATTCCTTTGGGGTTGGGCAATTTTGTATTTAACATCTCCCTCGCATATCTCGCAGTATATGCTTATAGTTTTCTTAAAAGCGTATTTTTTTATATATAGTGTGCATCTCTCAAATCAGGTATGTAGATATATTTATTTTGTCGTTGAATTATCATTCAAACATCATCCCAAGTTCGGAGCAGATGATATCAATAAAAACTAAATTTTAACTCTATCAATAAGTAGTTTTATTTCTTCTTGTAATTTTTTGATATGTATTTCTAATTTTTCTGTCCGTTTTGCCATTGTCGTCTCAAATTGATTCGTATGGCGAGTAAGCATTTCAGTAACGTCCATCATTTCCGTAACATCTTCTATTGCGAGAAGAATAATAGGTGGACACGGACCCAAGACAGCGTCTTCTTTACAGTGAATCTCACGAGCGTTCAATATCATTATCTTGCGTCCAATAATAGGGAAGTCATGAGTAACCTCAAAACCTTTAAAGAATGTATTTTTCGGTAAAATATTTTCTAAAAGTTTCCGTAAGTCTGGGATGTTCCATTGACCATTTCCTAATTCATATACCACTTTGTTTTCTGTATCTTTCTGCTCAACTTGGAAAGTTTGATAGAAAGGTTCGTTGGCAGCCATTATCCGCAGGTCTTGATCGAGAACCAAAATTGGTTCTCGCACTATGTCCACAACTGTTTTGATATATGTCCAACTTTCTTCACCCAGCCGGTTTATAAAGTCAGCTCCAGACCACTTATTTTTAATATTTTGCTCCATGCCCGTTTTGTCTTTTTTCATATGCAAACTTAAGCCGTTTAAGGATGGAAACTATTACAACCCCTTTTTATTCTAATACATGCTATAATCAATCTAATCGATAGACCTATCAGATATAGGTTCCTTCTACTCCATTGTAATATAATGCTTGCCCATACGGCTTACTATTGTAATGACTCCGGAACAGACTAATAAAATAGACGCGATTTTGACTGAAGCTCATAAGGATTATGAGGTTGGGCTTAATAAGCGCGCCTTTTTTAAGGTCAGCGACCACATGCTAGGGGAAGATCTAGTCCAAGATACATTCCTTAAAACATGGAAATATCTCGTAAAAGGAGGCAAGATAGATCTAATGAAAGCTTTTCTATATCACATCCTAAACAATCTGATTATAGACCAATACAGAAAGCATAAACCAGTATCTTTAGATTCACTTATGAAAAAAGGTTTTGAGCCAATGGTAAACGATATTCCAAAACTTGTAAACAAGTTAGACGGCAAGATGGCACTTCTTTTAATTCGTCGACTTCCAATAAAGTATCAAAAGATAATGTTTATGCGTTATAAGCAGGACTTAACACTAAAAGAAATGTCTGATATCAATGGACAATCACAAAATACTAATGCCGTGCAACTTCACAGGGGGACGGAGATGATGAAAGATTTAAACAAGAAAAAATAACCCCCTTCAGGTTTTTTTTATTTTAGGAATATTTTCAGTGATCTTTTACTACTGATGTTATTATAAGGTGCGATGAATACAGCCAGTCCAGCAGCACGGTCGGCGCATCCCGCTTTTAAGCTTTGAGATTGTTTTCTTTATACGGATGTTTCGCGTTTCGGCCCGCTTCCCAGATATAACCCAGCAGATCCACTCATTGCGCGCGAGTGGGGTGATGTCCTCCCATATGGCTTGTGCCGCCCTGTTAGACATTAGGGACTTTTTTAAATCCGCGGGCATTTTATGTACCCCCCAAAGAGTAGTTTCTTTTTTAGTTACCATTCAGATATTCTATCAAATTCTGTGGATCATAGCTTTTTAAATTTTATGCTAAAATTATACAGTGCTATATTACAATTAATTACTCAATTAAACTATGAAAATAATATTTATAGTGATAGTTGTATTAGGTTTAATTTTTTTTGTTAAAATGAATAAAAATCAAATTGAGGAAAATGTGAGCCAGGTGAGCGTTGTGCCTATTTCCCATGCCAGTATGGTTTTAAACTGGGATGGAATGACGGTATATACTGATCCAGTTGGGGAGGCGAAGGTGTTCGAAGGTCTAGCTATTCCGGACTTGATTTTACTTACAGATATTCACGGTGATCATTTAGACGTAGAAGCCTTAAAGACTGTCACAAAAGCACAGACAATAATCGTGGCGCCTCAGGCGGTAGCGGACGAAATACCAGAAGAGCTCAAACCTCAAGTGTTAGTAATGAACAATGGTGAGGTGCTGGACCATGCTGGTTTTAAAATAGAAGCAATACCAATGTATAATTTACCAGAGTCTCCTACGAGTTATCACCTGAAGGGCCGTGGTAATGGTTACGTAGTGGAGAGAGGTGACAAGAGAGTATATATCTCTGGCGACACCGCAGGCATCCCGGAGATGAGGAATTTAATAGGTATTGATCTAGCCTTTGTCGCAATGAATTTACCGTACACCATGGGCGTTGAGGAAGCTGCGGATGCAGTCTTGGCGTTCAAGCCTGGCGCAGTTTATCCATATCACTATCGCACACCAGAGGGTTTCAGTGACGTGGCTAAATTCAAACAAATTGTAAATGCAGGGAATAAAGAGGTTGAAGTTATACAGCTCGAGTGGTATCCCGCACCCTAAATAATTTCCGAATTTTGTGCTAAGATGGAGCCTTATGCGTATTTTTTATAGTTATTTAAAGAAATATTGGAAACTCTGTGTTTTAACCCTGACGCTGGCCACCATCAACCAGACTTTTTCTTTGCTTGACCCTTACATCTTCCAGCATGTTATCGATGAATATGCTACAAAGCCGGATATGTATACCAAACCTGAATTTTTCAAAGGGATTGGGCTACTACTACTAGCTATTGTGGGGGTGGCCTTCGTATCCCGAGTGGCCAAGAATTTCCAAGACTATTTCCTAAATGGTATCAGTCAGAGAGTAGGGGCGGACTTGTATCGGGACGGTATATCCCACTCACTGTCACTTCCTTATAGCATCTTTGAAGATGAACGGAGCGGGGAGACGCTGGGTAAATTACAAAAAGTAAGACAAGATACAGAAAAGTTAATAGCAGCACTGGTCAATATACTATTTATTTCTTTAATCGGTTTTATTTTTGTAGCTATCTATGCCACTAGTATATATTGGGGGGTAGCGGTAGCTTTTTTTGCAACCATTCCCGTTATTTCTGGCATGAGTCTACTTCTTTCAAAGAAAATAAAAGACATTCAGACACTGATAGTGGCGGAAACTACGGCTTTAGCAGGCTCCACTACTGAGTCACTCCGGAACATTGAGCTTGTGAAGAGCCTAGGCCTAGCAGGTCAGGAAGTAGAACGCCTAAACAGCACCACCGAGAAGATCTTAATCTTAGAATTAAAAAAACTCCGCTATCTACGGTCACTTTCTTTTATTCAAGGCACTGTGATCAATTTCTTGCGCACTAGTATTTTATTCTTTTTGTTATATTTAATTTTTAATCGCACTATTACTTTCGGGCAATTCTTTTCCCTCTACATATACTCTTTTTATATCTTTACTCCATTGCAAGAACTTGGCGCCATAATAGGAACGTATCGTGAAGCAGAAGCTTCCCTCGCGAATTTCGAAAAGTTAATGAACACGCCCAAGGAAAAGGTAGCCACTGACCCCAAACACATTGGCGCAATAGAAAATCTATCTTTCAAGGATGTGTCCTTCAAGTATGATTCAAGCAGTGAGAAGGCTCTTAAAAATATTTCCTACAATGTTACTCGTGGGCAGACTATTGCTTTCGTGGGTCCCTCTGGCTCAGGGAAGACCTCGCTAGTCAAATTATTGGTGGGGCTTTATTTGCCCACAGAGGGGGGAATATATTATAATGATATACCTTTCGAACTTGTGAATAAAGAAGACCTAAGAGTGCAGATCGGATTCGTGACCCAAGATACGCAGCTCTTTGCCGGCACGATACGCGAGAACTTGCTTTTCGTTCGGCCTACTGCTACAGATGCAGAATGTATGGACGCTTTAAATAAAGCCCAATGTCAGAACTTGTTGGAACGGGCGGGTAAAGGGCTCGACACGCTCATTGGTGAGGGTGGGGTCAAGGTTTCCGGCGGAGAAAAACAACGTTTATCCATTGCGCGCGCCTTACTCCGCAAACCCAATATTTTAATCTTTGACGAAGCTACGAGTTCACTTGACTCTCTGACGGAAGAAGAAATAAGTAAAACCATAAAAGATCTTTCCAAAAAAATATCTACGAAGAGTTCTCACATTACCATACTCATCGCACATAGACTCTCTACCATCATGCATGCCGACACTATTTATGTATTAGAAAAAGGTAGCATTACCGAACATGGCTCACACACTGAGCTCTTGGATAAAGGGGGACTCTATAGCGCTATGTGGCGCCAGCAGATAGGAGAAAGGTCTTAGATCTTCTGGGCCTTCCATAAATCATTGAATTAAGGTATACTGGCTTAGCTTATAAATTTAATTAAAATATCATGGCAAAACGAAGCACAACTTTAAGTCCGAAGAAAAAATCAAGACGTTCACACAAAACCAAGAAGCGCCTAGCTATCAAGCACGCTATGCTTGCGGCTAAGAGAGCTCGCAAAGGAAAAAGATCTAAATAATTTATTTCGGATCCATACTGTCACGCATTATATTCTCTAGCTCTTCAGCGGCTTTTTTGATGTATTTTTCTAGTAGTTTATTCATCTTTTCTTTCATGAGTTCGAATTTTGCTGGGTCGCGACTTTTCAAGTTGTTGATGTCTTTGTAAATGAGGTCGTGTTCCACTTCTGCCCAGGCATGATGCAGGATGGAAGTAATCTGTACTTCACTCTTGAGGCCATGGAAGTGCTTATATTCACTAAGCTTTACTCTTTTTGGGCCGAAGGACATTACTATGTGCGTTGCCTTGTAGCCATTTTCATTCTGCCTCTCTTCTATTTTCATAAAGCCACCTATCTCATCCTTGATTTGTTTAGCGAATTTTTCTCGGTCACTCTCGGTATAGAAAATAACCCGGATTCCCACCAAGTCCTCTACTTCCTCTACGGAATGATAATACGTGCCTTTTTCCGCTTTACGTAAGAGTTTCTCCTCTAGGCGGGCATGGGTCTTCGTACGAGAGACAATCTGGTACTTATACTCAAATTCCTTGAGCAATGCCTCAAGCGTCTTGTGGGCGGCTACGCGGAACTCTTCGTAATTGGGACGTTTGCTCTTATATTCATTTAATATGTTTTCCAGGTAGCTTGTTTCTTCCTTAAACCTGACTGGATTTACGAAAGCTATGATTTTATCCATTATTCGTGAAGCCATAGCCTGATTATATCAATTAACAACCTAGACTTCAATTTGTTTTTTAAAATGCTATTATTAAAACACAAATATGAAAACTGGAACTATAGTAAAAGTACTGATCGCTCTTCTGGTGCTCGCGGTAGGGTTTGGAATAGTATATGCGAAATATTTCCAAAATCCCGGGGAGGAGAATGCGAGCCCGATGGTTTTCCAGCCGGACAGCCAAGTATTAAGTCGAGCCATGGGTGAGACCAATAATTTAACCAGAAGCAGATCGATCCTCGCGGATAATCCCATCAATGCGAAGGGTGTGCCCTATGTTTACGATGCTGATTTGTGTGAAAATTCGCCTGCTTTATACGGCTGTTACGTAGATCATTATAAAACTTTAGTAAAAGACTATGGCGTGACTACTGCGAGTGCTGATATACAGAAACGTTCCCAGGAAAGTTCCTCTATACTCTCCCAGTGTCATCCGCTTATGCATGTCATTGGTAGGCAGGCGGTAGGGAATTATAAAACTATTTCCGAAGCATTTGCGAACGGGGATTCTTTTTGTTGGAGCGGATATTATCATGGAATTATGGAAGGCATGATCGCGAACATTGGGCTTGAAAATTTATCCAAAGAATTAAATACTATCTGCGCTGATATTCCCGGTAAAGATACTTATAATTTTAATTATTACAATTGCGTGCATGGGCTAGGGCACGGCATCATGGCAATTTTAAAAGATGAGCTTTTTGATTCACTTAAAATGTGCGACAGCTTGACTGGCTTCTGGGAGCAAGAGTCTTGTTATGGCGGGGTGTACATGCAGAATATCATTGATAGTACCAATGTAGCGGATCATAAAAACGGAGTAAAATATTTGAAACCCGCGGAGCCACTATATCCTTGTACTGCGGTGGATACTAAATATAAAGGTCAATGTTACCTAGGGCAGACTTCTTACGCGCTCCAGGTTACCGGATTTAATTATAAAAAAGTCTTTGACTTATGCGCCACCGTAGAGCAGCCGTATCGGGATATCTGCAACCAGAGCATGGGCCGAGACGTGGCCAACCAAGCGCATCATGAGAAGCAAAAAACAAAAGAAATGTGTGAGATGGCAACTGACCCAAATGACATCACCAACTGCGTGATCGGGGCAGTTAAAGAAATAATTTCTTATTATCATTCCGACAAAGAAGCGCTCGAATATTGTAAGATATTGGGCGGTAACGATAAGGATATTTGTACCACCACCGCCAAATCCTACTATAGTAATTTCTAGGCTTTAGTATAAAGAGTATTTAGAATATTGACCTTTAAGCATAAAAGGTGTATAATGCGCAAATATATGCTCTTTTAAATACTTGTGAAATTCGCTACAGCAGAGAGTATCTTTTAGATAAGGATTTTTTCTGCTGTGGCGAAAGGGACTTAGCCCTATTGGTACAACCAGGAGATGACGCCGATGACTAAAAAAAAAGTTGTTGCCCCCGTCTCCTTCGTCCCCATGGACATGGGTCAGGCCAGCAGCGCAGCTGATTGGTTCATGACTAAGTGCCGTGAGGACGGAGGAACCCTCGCACACCCTGATGTTCAGGTGGTGCTCGAAGAGGAAGGTGACGCGCTTGTGGAGGAGATGTTCAACTGTCTTCGCTCTCGCGTGGAACGTCGTGCGAAGATGATATCGCGTCGGGCGCGGGTGGATTACACCCGCACGGAACGACAGGCACTCGACGCAATGGGTCGGATTGTCTGTTACCTTGACGACAAGGTGCTCGAGCGTGCACCGAAGACCGGGCACGGTGTGGTTGAGGTCGAGGGCTGGTTCTTCGACCTCGACTACGATCCGACACCGACGGAGCTCGCGCGCGAGTACGGACTCCGAAATCTCGTGCCGGACTTTTACTGGCAGTGTGCTGTCAACGGAGCCGACAAGGCCGAGAGACCTAATAGTTGCCAGTGGGATCTCTCGGAGAACGGCAGTGCTAGCTACGCTTCGTTCGACCGCTACGGCGACTTGCGCGAGGTGTACGTTTACCAGTGCGCCTATCAGCGGCGTCGGCGCTATCGCTTCGGTGGTGTCCGTAAGTAAGTCCTCAGGACTTGGTGAATCGGAACTATCGCTTCGGTGGTGTTCGTAACTCTTTTCATTTCTCCTCGGATTTATCCGGGGAGTTTCGTTTAACTATCTGATTTTAAGTGAAGATAAAAATTTTTTCTCCGCTAGGCAAGACCTAGCGGTAGGTCTGTGCCACTACGGCCAAGTCATACTATAGTAATTTCTAAAAAGTATGATATATTTGTAATATGAAAAGCATCACTTCTAGATTGGAGCAGAGGATTACTATATTTTTAAGCCACCGACCCAAGACTTACGCATTTATTGTGGGTATCGGCGTTGTGTTGTTCTGGCGGGGGATATGGCATAGCGCGGATCAGATTCATGCTTATTTAACTTATGGCCAGGACTATTTTAGTACAGATGCTTTTAACTCTCCTTGGTGGGATGGACCCTTTTCGCTTTTAGTTGGAGGTACTATTTTATATTTTACTGGTGCTTTTATTTCGAGCTTCATCGGTAATGAGCTTATCCTCTCCGGGCTTCGCGGTGAAAAAAGACTGACTGAAAAAACAGAAGGCGAAGTAAAGAATGAAGTAGGCGCTATCTCTAGTATCAAAGACGCCTTAGTGGGCATTGAAGACAAGCTGGTGCATCTAGAGAAAAGAATGAAGGATCATCCGCCTAGCTAGCACGCACATACTATTTTTTTGGTTTTTCTTCTAAAATCAGGTTGTCGTTCCAGGTGATGAGCTTCCATTCATCTTTAGTAAACCAATGAGACATATATTTTACTATAGTCATTCCAGCGTTGTTGATCGGGTTAAAAAAGCTGAGTTTGTTGTATTCAGAGGCAGTTAATTTGTCCCCGTAGTTCATATAACTTACTACCATCTTTAAAAAGATGCCGTGCGTTACCATGATTATGTGCTCCTCAGGGCGAGATTTAATATATTCCAATAATTTTCGAGCCCTTTCTTTAAGGTCAGTGAAGTTTTCTTCGTCGGAATATCTAAGGTTGTCATCATGGAAACTTTTATCAATGCGGTCCACTATTGTTCTGACTTCTCGCTCTTCTCCTTTATGATCCACTATCTCTGAAGGATTTTTACGCTCCACTAGAAGGTCGGAATATTCCACCTGCATGGATAATTCCTGGCCGATTATGGCTGCAGTTTCCTTGGTACGTTCATAAGGACTCGCGATAATCACTTCTGGCCTTCCTTTATATTTTGGAAATTTTTTGGCTGTTTGAGAGGCTTGAGTACGACCTTTTTCGCTCAGGGGTCCTTCTGCTCCCTGCCTAATGCCTTCGGCATTACGATCTGTTTCCCCGTGTCGTACAAAGTAGATTATCTTTTTCACCATATTACAATTTTAGCATAAATTTGCTACAATTTGGATACTAAATAGTCGGTTATTTATGAAGAAAACAACTAAAATCAAGAGAACTAAGAGAATCAATAGAGTAAAAGGGAGTAAGGTGGTGGCAGTGTCTGGCGGTTTTGACCCGGTGCACATCGGGCATGTGCGACTCTTTCAGGCAGCTAAGGCTTTGGGTGACAAGCTGGTAATAATTTTAAACAATGATCATTGGTTCCGAGTTAAGGGTAAGTCTGTCTTTATGCCGGCAACCGAGCGTAAGGAAATTCTAGAGGCTCTGGCCTGCGTGGACGAAGTAGTAATCACCGGGCATAGTAAAGACACGAAAGATATAAGTGTTTGTAAGGAGTTAATGAAAGTGAAACCTTACATCTTTGCTAACGGTGGGGACAGATTTGCAGACAATATTCCCGAATATGAATTGTGCCAAAATTTAGGTATCAAAATGGCTTTCAATGTGGGGCATGGAGGTAAGGTACGCAGTTCCTCACTACTCCTTAAAGAATATTCCAAGGAAAATCACAATAAAAAGAAACGCTAAAATGAAAATTTTAAATTTAAAAAATATTGGAAGTAAAGATTTGATTGTGTTTGATTTAGATGGGACGCTAGTCCGGACAAAGTCACCCATGGATGTCGAGATGTCCGAATTAGTAGCAAGACTTCTTTTAGTTAAAAGAGTGGTTGTAATTGGTGGTGGAAAGTACTCAGTTTTCCAGGAGTTACTCGTACGGCAACTTAAATGTTCCAAAGAATCTCTGAAAAATCTTTTTCTATTTCCAACTACCGCTACCGCTTTTTATAAATACGAGCGTGGATGGAAGAGAGTTTACTCTTTATCTTTAACCCCTTTTGAAATTTCTCAAATCAGGAAAGCCTTCTATGAAGTTTTTAAAGAAATAGGGTATCAACATCCAAAGAAAACTTATGGGGAACTCATTGAAAACAGGGGAGGCTCCCAGATGGCCTTTTCGGTATACGGGCAGGATATAGTGCGTGTTTTGGGTGACAAGGGTGTCAAAATGAAAGAAGAGTGGTTAAAAAATAATTTAAAAACAAAAATGAAAATTACCAGAGAGGTTCAGAAGAAACTTCCTAACTTAGAAGTGCGCGCAGCTGGGTTCACTACTATTGATGTAACGAAAAAGGGAATTGATAAAGCATTTGGTATTCGGCAATTTAAAAAATACTTAAAAGTACCGGTAAACAAAATGCTTTTTATAGGTGACGCAATGTTTCCAGGTGGTAATGATTATCCGGTTATTAAAACTGGAGTGGACTATATGACAGTTAAAAATCCTGAAGAAACCAAAAATATAATTCGTCAAATTTTAGCAATAAAATAAAAACAACATGATTAAAGGATTTACATGTGGGGCGTTTGATTTACTGCACGCGGGACACGTGCTGATGTTGAAGGAGTGTAGGACACAGTGCGATTATTTAATAGTTGGTCTTGAGATTGATCCATCTGTGGATAGGCCTGATAAAAAGAAACCCATCGAAACTCTAGAAGAAAGAATGATTCGGTTGCAAGGTTGTAAGTATGTTGATGAGATCATTACATACGAGAGTGAAGTTGATCTTCTAGATCTTTTAAAGAAAGTGAATCCAGATGTTCGTTTTATGGGCGCCGACTGGAAAAATAGACCTAACTATTCTAAGGACAGATTGCCCGAGATGAAGGTTATTTACAACAGCCGAGATCACAATTTCAGTAGTACAAGTTTAAGAGAAAGGATTAGAAATGGGTAAGTATTTCAAGGTGAATTGTCTAGGATCCTTAAAAATGCTATATTAAAAGCATGGCTAATCCTTTAGCGGAGCGAACCCATAAAGAAATGTCTGATGTTTTAATGGACCCTAAATGTAGTGGTCCCACCATTCACTACTTTATGATTAGAGGAGGGAGTGAACGTAGGAATATCACTATTTGGCAAGGCGGACTTGTGGGAGATGAATACATTAAAGCATACGGGCATTATCATGTAGATGACTTTATTGAAACATATAAAATTTTAGAAGGTGAAGGAATTTTAATGTTACAGACACGCAAGATTAATGCAGGGGGTGAACCAGTAGACGACGAAGTCGAGTCTGTACGGGCTATTTTTGTAAAGGCTGGTGATGAAATACCAATACCCGCGAGAGTTGGGCATTTAATGGTAAATACTGGCGCATCATGGCTCGTAACTTCTGACGACAGTCCAGTGAGTTCAGGCAAGAGTAGCGAGAGCGCATGGCCGGAACATGCTGACTATGCTCCAGTTAAGAAGATGCACGGCTTTGCTTACTATGTGGTGAAGAAAGATGGTAAACCTTTTTTTGTTAAAAATGAGAATTATAAAAATACACCAGAAATAATTATAGAATAACCATAGTAAATATTTAATTTATGAAAATATTTTCAACTAATTTAAATAAGAAAACTCATCCGCTAAAAATTTTATTTGTAGGAGCGGAAGTGGCCCCATTCGTGAAGATTGGAGGTCTGGGTGAAGTTTTGCATTCTTTACCGGAAGCATTGGTGGAGTTGGGGCACGACATTAGGACAATGGCTCCTAAATATGCCTCTATAAATGAAGAAGAATTTCCAATGACGACTATTCTGGAGGGTCTCTTGGTGCCTAACTCCGGAAGTGAAGATTTAATCTGCAATGTTAAAAAATATAAAAATGGGAATAATGTGGTCAATTATTTCTTGGAAAATCAAGAATATTATGAAAAAAGAGGCAGTGTGTACGGTTATGACGATGACCCGGCTCGATGGGCTCTGCTTGCTCGAGGTTCTCTAGAATTTATAAGGCATAAGGAAAACGATTGGAAGCCGGACATCGTCGTTGCCAATGACTGGCAGGGTGGACTTATTCCTAACTATATGAAGAGTGAATATATTAAAGATCCAATAATTTCAAAAATTGCATCAGTATTTATAATCCACAATATTTATTGGCAAGGAATGTTTGACCATCGAAACATAAGCGAGCTAGACTATGATGACGGACAATCCCAGATTCCTTCTATCACGGATGCGCGCCTGTTGAAAATGAATTTTATGCGCCGGGGCATACGCTATGCCGACGTAATAAATACCGTATCACCGAGTTATGCGCGGGAAATAACCACTCCAGAGTATGGAGAGTTTATGGACCAGATTTTACAAGAACGACGCTCCAGACTTTTTGGAATTTTAAATGGCATAAATTACGAAAATTATAATCCAGAGACTAACCCCTATGTCGAATTCAAATATAACGAGGATAGCCTGATTGAGCGGATAAAAAACAAAAAAATACTCCAGCAAAAATTTAATTTGCCGGAAAAGAAAGACGCTTTTGTGGTATGTATCATAGGTCGCCTCGCGGAACAGAAAGGTCTGGACTTAGTAGTGGAATCAATCGAGCCGTTACTCACGAGCTTTGACTTTCAATTTATTGTGCTTGGAACGGGGGATTCGCGTTACGTTTCTTTTTTCAGCGAACTAGATAAAAGGCATAAAAATGTTGCAACCCATCTGTCTTTTGACAATATTTTGCCACACGCTATTTACGCCGGAGCGGATGCAATGTTGATACCTTCAAGGTTTGAACCTTGTGGCTTAACCCAAATGGAGTCAATGCGTTACGGAGTTGTGCCTATTGTGAGAAAGATCGGTGGACTAGCAGACAGTGTCAAAGACCATACCTCAGCTGAGGATCCTGGAACGGGTTTTGTATTTGAAAATTATGATAAATATGCTTTTTTGGGGACATTTATGCGAGCGTATGAAATGTATAAATATCCTAAAATTTGGCAAGGCATACAAAAGCGAGCCATGAAGGAGAATTTTTCTTGGGAAAAATCTGCCAAGGAATATGAAAAACTCTTTTTACGAGCTCTGAACCAGTTTAATCTATAAAACATTATGAAATGGGCAAACTTTCTACATTTTTATCAACCAGCTGATCAACAGCCAGATATTCTGGAAGCTATTGTAGTGCAAAGCTATAGACCAATCATTGAAGGTCTTAAAAAAAATAAGAACGTGCAGTTGGCAATAAATATCAACGGCGCTTTATTCGAACTTTTACATCGATACGGCTATCAAGATTTGATTAAAGATATACAAACCCTCGTAGCCGAGGGACGTTTGGAAGTAACTGGGTCTGCAAAATACCACGCGCTCCTACCACTTTTGTCAGTAGAGGAAATTGAGCGACAAATTAAGCTTAACACGGAGACACTCAAGCATTTCTTGAAAGGTTATACGCCTAATGGTTTTTTTGCTCCAGAAATGGCTTATAACGAAAAGATTGGCGGAATTATAAAAAAGCTAGGATTTAAATGGATAATTCTGGATGAGATTTCTTGCGGAGGAGAGGTGGGGCAGGTGGATTATGGTCAAATTTACACATTAGAAAATACAAATCTCCAAGTGTTTTTCCGTAATCGGCGACTTTCGAACTTGATTATGAGCGCTGTCGTCCGCTCCCGAGACACACTCCTCGAGGCAATGCACGAAGAATTAAAAAGCGGTAATTATATTGTAACTGCTATGGATGCGGAGACCTTTGGGCATCATCGCCCAGGACTGGAGAAAATGCTTTTCGAAGTTTTTGATACTCCTGAATTTGAACTCATAAAAATAACAGATGTAGAAAAGTACTATAAAGAAAAAAAAGAAATAGCTCCCGCTCGCGCAACTTGGGCATCAAGTAAGGAGGATATCGAAGCGGGTGTTCAATTCCTTTCCTGGAATGATCCGGAAAATATCATTCATAAGTATCAGTGGGAATTCACTGAACTGGTTTTGAACGAAGTGTACACTATAGATAAAAAGCATCCACGTTACGAGCTAGTGCGTAGTAAGATGGACAAGGCTCTTGCATCTGACCACTTTTGGTGGGCATCGGCTAAGCCGTGGTGGAGCCTGGAAATGATAGAAGACGGCGCGTATAACCTACTCGATACCTTAAGACACGTGCCGGACGTAAACAAGAAAGCAACGGAAGAAGGAAGGGATTATTATGAAAAAATAATTAGTACTGCTTTTAATTGGCAACGTACTGGGAAAATTAGAACCATGATGCAGTCGCAGGGCAACATTTTACGTATCCCTTTTAAGGATAGGACGGTAAGTAAAGGGGGCGCGGAGGAGGGTGTGTATTTTGCTTTTATGGATATGATGAAAAGGCTGGAAGATCAGGCGGTAGCGAGGCATGAATATGAAAAAGCGATACTCTGGCGCGACGCTATGTATAAACTGGAGAATAAATTAGATATTTATGATACTATAAATGCGATAGATCTTTTGCGGGTGGAAATTCCTCACAAAGAAGTGGAAGAGATTATAGAAAAATATAAGGCGAAATATTTCAAAATTCGTGGCGGACAACCAGAGCAACGCGGTTCATAAATTATGCAAACAAATCCTTCTGACTGGTTTATAAATTTTAAAAAAAGTGACGGATATCAGACCTTTGTGAAGAATCCAGTGGCTTATTTCTCTGCCGAGTATGCGCTAGATTCCGCTATGCCCACCTATGCTGGAGGCCTAGGAGTCTTAGCTGGTGACTATGTGCGGGAAGTGGCGATGCAAGAATTTCCATTGGTAGCAGTAGGACTTTTTTATAAAAAAGCACAAAGCATACTTTCTTTAGAAGGAAATAATAGTGAAAATAAATTAAAAATTGTAAAGGATAAAAATAATCAAGAATTGATTGTCTTTATACCAATGGATCACCGAGTTTTAAAAGCTAAAGCTTGGCAATGGGAAGATAATGGTACAAAAGTTTACTTGTTAGATACAGACATAGAAGAGAATGATCCACAGGACAGGCTCATTACCAATAAGCTTTATGACGAGGATAGAGACGTCCGGCTCAAGCAGGAAATATTACTCGGCATAGGGGGATTCAGACTACTTGCGGGACTTGGCTACCACGCTTCGGTTTATCATCTTAATGAAGGACACTCGGCTTTCTTGGCTCTTGAGCTTGTGCGACACGAAATGGAACATCAAAAGGTGGATTTTAAAACCGCATGTGACTTTGCCCAGAAACATATAATTTTTACTAATCATACTTTAGTGCCAGCTGGACAGGAGCAGTTTACAAATGAAAAAGTGGGCTTGTTGATAGATCCGTGCGCTAAGGAAATATGCATAAATAGTAGCGACATAGTAAAGCTTGGTTCCTTCGAGGATGATTCAAGCACTTTCTCCATGACTACTCTTTCTTTCAAACTTTCAGAAAAATCAAATGGTGTTAGCAAATTCCATACACAAAAAGCAAAAGAGATTTGGCCGAACCAGAAGATGGAAAACATTACTAATGGAATTTTTATAAAAAGATGGGATAAACTAGGAGGGTTGGGGAAAGGGGATATTTGGGAAAAACACTTAGAGAACAAAATAAAACTTTTAGACATGGTGAAAGAGAAGACAGGGGATGTGTGGAGTAGTACGGACTTGATATTTGTCTGGGCAAGGCGGTTAGTCGAATATAAACAACCGTTATTGTTTTTCGATAATGTCGATAAACTAGTTGAAATTTCAAAAAATTCATCAGTGCCCATTAGAGTAATTTTCTCTGGACCTACGGGCGAAGTGGAAAATCCGTTCGTGAAAGAAATTAAAAAAATTATTGAAGATAAATTGAAGGGCACCGCCATTTTTATTCCGAATTATAGTTTAGACGTTGCTGAAGTCTTAACGGCTGGAGCAGATGTTTGGCTTAACACCCCTATGGCGGGCACGGAAGCTTGCGGTACTAGTGGAATGAAAGCAGCTCTCAATGGAGCCTTGGCTTTATCCACTAACGATGGATGGATTCATGAAGTAGCCGAGGAAGATGTGGGCTGGGTATTGAAAAATGAGCAAAATGGAGAGGAAATAATGAGGATAATTGAGAATGAAATTATTCCAGTTTATTTAGAACATTTAAAAAACCCGATTGATTCTATTTGGGCGGGGAGGATGGAGCGCGCGCGGAATTTAATACAAAATAACTTTTCTACTTCGCGGACACTGCAGGGATACATAGAAAAATTGTATATCCCGACTCTAAAACAAAAGCATACTCATAAGTAAACCAACAGCGGGTGGATTGTGACCCCTAAGGGGACTGCTTTTTCAACAGACTGGTTACAATCTAAGAAAAAGGGAGTATAATGTAGGTATGCAGATAAATTTAAAAAGCACCAATATGGAGATGACGCCTGCGATACATGATTATGTCATGAAGCGGGTAACCAACCTCGACAAATTACTCTCGGCCATTGAAGAGAAGGGGGGAGAAGTGCACGTAAACTTCGAAGTTGCAAAGAATACCAACCATCACAAGTCCGGCAAGATCTTTCATGCGGATTGTTTGATCAATATTAAAGGGGAGAAGTTCTATGGAGGTACCGACGAAGAAGACTTATATCAAGCTATTGATAGTGTTAAAGACAGCCTCTTTCGAGAAATAAATAAGAGCAAAGACCGCAAGCAGACTCTCTTTAAGCGAGGCGCTGCCAGCGTTAAAAAAATGATGAAAGGTTTATCGAAGCGAAATCCTTTTACTTCTAAATACTAAACTTGAGATATTTGTAATTATACTTCTAATTCTTATAATCCACTTCTTTTCCACCTTCGGGAATAACTTTTTTGATGACGAATTTACCGTCTTCTAGGACTGCGTCGGTAATTATAACTCTTTTGCCGTCGCGGAATAGGAAAGTTCTAGGCCAAGTGGCGTAGGCTCTAAATTTATTATAGTTTTTAACTCCCTCATCATTTAAATCTATTAATCCGTCTTCCTTTTTAATCTTTTTGCAAAAGGTGGCCTTACTGTGGTCTTGTTCTATGGGCTTAATTTTGCCCGCAACAAATTCCGGAATAATTTTTATTAATAATTCTCCCCCTAATAGAGCTAAAGACTTTTCTAAATCTCCAATATTTTCGTCCCCCTTAAGACTTATTTCCTCTTGCGCCAGTATTGGACCATGATCCATTTCTTCGTCTATTTGTATAATAGTTACCCCTGTTTGAGAGTCACCATTTAAAACAGGTGAAACGATGGGGGAAGGACCTCGATATTTAGGAAGCAGTGACGGATGGATGTTGATAGTTCCTAATTTAGGTAAATCTAGAATTTCTTTAGGAATTATTTTTCCGTAAGAGACTACTATGAAGAAATCATATTTCATTTTTTCCAATTTTTTCTCGCTACGTACGGCCAAGCCGAATTCCTCACTCGAAAAAGTAGAAAGAAGTTTAGCATTACTCTCTGGCTGAATAAGTGGAATGTTGTGTTCCTTTGCCCAGATGGCTGTTGGAGGAGAGGTAATTTCTAAATTTCTTCCTTTTGGTTTATCGGGGTTGCTTATAATAAGCCTGGGAATAAATCCTTGTTCGTGTAATTTATCCAGTGTTGGGACTGATAAAGGTTCACCACCAAAGTATGCAAAATTATAATTCATATTTTTTACTATAGTTATTTTGGTTTTCCTTCTTCGTTTGCGGGTAATTCTTCCCTTATTTCCTTGGCGTGGTCAATGAAGAGTATGCCGTTTAAATGGTCCGTCTCGTGCTGGAAAATTTGAGCCAGTAAACCCGAGCCTCCACGGATGAATTTTTTACCATTTTCGTCATAGGCTGTAATCATCGCTTTCTTAGATCGGTGGGTCTTCCCGTATAGCCAACGCACAGAGAGGCAGCCTTCCTGGAGCCATTCTTTATCACGGGAGAGTTTGGAAATTTTAGGATTAATAAAAACCAAATCTTTTACGGGAGGCATTTCCCCGGCGGGGTCGCTGTCTTCATTTGCCAATGGAGCGCTACCTCTCGGATCTTCAGCTTGCGAAACACCCCGCCTAGAAAACCCCGCCTCAAATATTTTCCCAGACACAACGAAAATTCGAAGCGAGTATCCAATCTGGGGCGCAGCGATGGCGACACCGTCACCTTGGCTTGCTAACGAATCCGACATTTCCTTCAGCACCTTCTTTATTTTTGGTGTTTTTATCTCTGCTATTGGCACATCCACTGCCACCATTCTCAAGACTTTTTCCTTTTGTCCTAGAATTTTCTTCATCCTATTTTATTTTAGTTCCTTTAAATATTCTACAAGCTTTGAGAGCTTCACTGTGTCTTGAGACCTGTTGGACATGTCGCGTACAATCACAGAATTGTCGAGTGCTTCTTTTACTCCGAAGATAAGAGCGTACGGTATGGCAAGCTTCTCAGCAATGGCGAGTTGGGAACCGAGGCTGTCTTTGGAAATGGATTGAGCTAAAGGAATGTGTGCCTTCCGCAGAGCTTCTATTATATTTAGACTCTTTAGCTTAGCTTCCCCTCCTAGCTGAATGAAATAAATTTTTGGTTTCTTTAGGATGCGTGGGGAGAGCTTCTTGTACCAAGAGGACGCTACGATTCTGTCTACGCCGATAGAAAAACCTACAGATGGGACATCTTTTTTTCCACCGACTTGCTTGGCTAAATAGTCATAACGGCCGCCAGCAGCAAGTGTAAGTGGAGTACCTTCGTCTCCACCTTTTTGTTCTATAATCTCAAAAACTGTACGAGTATAATAGGAAAGACCGCGCACTAAATTTTTATTTATATTGTAATTTATACCAAGTTCCTCTAAGTATTCAAGCACTTCTTTGAAATGTTTTTTGCACGGAGCACACAGGAAACTCACTGAGTCTGGAGCACCAGCATTTACTTCCTTTGTCTTCTCTTCTTTTGAATCTAAAATACGCAGAGGATTTGTTTTTAAGCGTTCTCTGTCTATGGGAGCGAGTGCGCTTATGTGTTTCCTGTAATAACTAGTTAATTCTTTAAGGTATCCATTGCGGCACTCTTTATCTCCAATTGAGTTGATATCCACGGATAGCTCGGATGCACCAGCTTCTTCTAGGATACTTACACAAGTCTTTATTGTCAGAGCATCCATAATACTTTTCTCGCTTCCTAGAACATCTGCATCAAACTGCCAGAATTGACGATAACGTCCGCGCTGAGGCTTGTCATGCCTGAATATTGGACCATAGTGGTAAAACATAACGGGCTGAGGCATGCTCTGCATACCGTGTTCAATATATGCTCGCATAAGCGGAGCAGTGTGTTCCGGTCTTAGCGCTAAATGGTCACCCCCTTTAGTTTTCAGAGTGTACATTTCCTTGTCGATAATATCAGTACCTTCACCGATGGCGCCCGTGAAAACGTCTTCGTGCTCCATGATAGGAGTGTCGATAGGCTTATATCCGTAATAAACAGCTACTTCTTGGGCTTTTTCAAAGAATCCCTGAAAATTATAATACTCTTCACTCATTATGTCGCGCATTCCCTTCGGAGTTGCTACTTCCCGTGCCTTTGCTTCCTTTGCGGACTTTTTTACTTTACTCATATAATTTTATTACTTATTCTTCTTGGACGTATTTGCCTGGTAATATATCAAGATACTTTAGTGGCCACAGTCTCGCATAAACTCTTCCGACTATAAGCTCCCTAGGTAATGCGCCCCAGGATCTAGAATCAGAGCTAAAGTCTCTATTGTCACCCATTACATAATATTCATCGTCTTTTAAAGTAATGTGTATGTCGTTGTTGGACTTGTTGTTAATATAGGGCTGATCCAGAACAAATCCATCTTTATGTTCTTCGTTCGTTATTGTAACGGTACTACCCCTCACATCTAGAGTTTCATTTGGTAAGGCGATGATCCTTTTTATGAAAAACTTCTTGGTATCGAGCGGATATTTGAAAACTATTACATCGTTTCTTTGGGGGTCACTTAGCCTATAGGAGAGTTCATCGATCACAAGATAATTTTTATCTTCAAAGGTTGGAAGCATGGAAGAGCCAGAAACCACGAAGGGTTGAGCGACAAAAAACCGGACGGGGATTACTATAAGGAGTGCGATAATAGCAAAACGTACTAACTCCCAGGTGGAATTTTCTCTATTCCCTGACAGCTTGTCTACTACAACGTTCTCAGGTGTATTATTTAATTCTTCATTCATAATTACATTTACTATAACATATCTTGGTATTGACAGAATGGGATAAGTTGTGTTATAATGCTATATGTTACAATCAGGGCGAGGTGATTTTAATTTTGTGTTATCATGTAATTATGAAATTAGTAGTGGGGCTGGGCAATAAAGGATCAGAATACGAAAATACGAGGCATAACACCGGGCGGATTGTGGTGAGCTTGATAGAAAAAAAGTTAGCCGATTCAAAAATAAAATTTTTAGTGCCGGACACCTTCATGAATACTTCCGGTAAAGCTGTGGCGCCCTTCATCAAAAGCAAGAAGGACCTTAAAGACTTGGTGGTTATTTATGATGATATAGATTTGCCACAAGGATCAATGAAAATTTCTTTCAACCGCTCTTCCGGCGGGCACAATGGCTTGGGCTCAGTCATTAAATCTCTAAAGAGTGAAGAATTCTTGCGTATTAGAATTGGTATCTCGCCGGTAGCTCCGTCGGGTAAAACCAAGAAACCTAAAGGGGAGAAGGCGGTGCTGAACTTCCTCTTGGGTGAATTTAAAAAGTCAGAATTAGAGGCTCTTAAAAAACTTTCTAAGAGGGTAGCCGAAGCGGTAGAAACAATCTTTAGTGAAAGTCGAGAGAAAGCTATGTCTATATACAACCAATAGCAATGCCTGCCCGCGTCTTGGGAATTTGTGTAATGAAATTAGGATGCTATCATAAATACATGATAGAACTTGAACCAAAACCAGAAGATCCGGAAACTGTAGCTGCGGAAAAGATTTGCGCAGAGATGCGAGAAATTGCAAAAAAATTACCAAAGCCCGAAGGTACAAAAAAATATGAAGGGCTTAAGCAATTTGGCAATAATTTCTATCTGCTTTTTCTTGCCTTAGAAAGAGATAAGAAAATAACTGCCCCACCTTCTAAAAAAGATTTAGTGAATATAAAAATATATTTAAGGAAAATAGAAATGTTGCATGGAGAACAATGGGCAAAATTTCTAAAAGAGAATGCTGGTTTAATAGAAAGAATTGAAGAAGTTTCAAGACAACGAGAGGTTGCAAGTCAGCTAGTGGATCGTCTTTCTACTCTCGATCAAAATCCAAGAACTAGGAAACTAGGTGGTGGTATATTTGAAGAAATAAATTTAGAAGGTATTCAACGTGAAATTTGGGATAAACTTAATCCATTACTAAAACAAGCTAGTGAGACTATGGTTAAATATGGTATAAAGCCTGAGGATTTCTACGGATAAAAAATCGATTAGTTGATATAACTAATGTTTTCTAGCTTTAATTTTATTAATTACGTCTCGTCTTAATTTACCCTCTTCTATTTTAACTTCCGACTTTTCAGATTCTTTATAGTTTTCATCCTCAGCTTCATTAAGCATTTGATCGTAAGCGGACTGCTCATCTTCCGACATGGGAATACCATCCTTTCTTTTCCGTAGGGCTGTGTCTTCAAGAGTTTTTCCCATCTCTGGTAAATACTGTGCTTCTGGTTGTTTTTTTTCTAAAGGATTTTCTTCCATAATATTTTAAACTTCTTTCACTCCCTCTATTATAATGCTCTTTTCACCATTTCGCAAAGAGATTTTACCAGATAGAGCAATGCACTTTTCAGCCACCAGGATATCAATAGATTCTTTAAAGATGGAAGGAAAGGCCACGGCTTCAATAGAGCCGGTCAGGTCCGCTATTTTAAGGAAGGCCATGCGTTCATTACCGCGGGTGATGACTTGCCTCGATGTTTCGATAATTCCGGCAATTACTATGGACATGCCGTTACCAACTTCTTCTTTTATTTTTTTAATATTCATGTTTCGGCTCTCCAACTTTTCGCGAATGCGATCTAGCGGGTGTCCAGAGATGTAAAGACCAAGCAACTCCTTTTCCCAAAGCAGTTTCTCCGTCTGGCTTGCGTCGGGGGCGGGATTTAATTTAAATTGAGGTGCCGTGATAACACTAGCTCCGCCAAAGAGGGAAACCTGGTTTTCACTTTGCTTCGACATTTCATGGTTGTAGCCAAGCATTTCTTCTAAATTAAAAAGTAGCATGCCTCGCTCGCCCCATTCGTCAAAGCTGCCGGACTTTATCAGGGCTTCCATAGACTTCTTGTTTAAATTTTTATGTTTGATTCGGTCTAGAAAGTCGGTGATGGATTTAAATTTCCCTCCGCCAGCTGGCGGATTTTCCCGTTCTCGAATTATAGCGTCCGAGATGTCCGTGCCTAAATTTTTAATAGTATAGAATCCGAATCGGATTTGTTTTCCGACCACCGTAAAGCCACCAAAACTTTCATTTATGTTAGGCGGGAGCACCGAGATCTTCATGTTTTTACACTCATTGATTATTTTCCCGATCTTCTCCACATCTCCGGACTCGGCAGTGAGGATGGCACTCATATATTCCACCGGATAATGTGCCTTCATATAGGCTGTCTGGTAGGCGACTTTACCGTAACTGGCCGCGTGCGCTTTACCGAAACCATAAGCCTGGAAGGGCTCAAAGAGTTTCCAGAGCTTCTCCGCGAAGTCGGGGGTCTGGCCATTGGCGATGATACCTTTGGTAAATTTCTCTCGTTGCGCCGCCATTTCGGCTGGGATTTTTTTACCCACTGCCTTGCGGAATTTATCCGCTTCTTCCCAGTTGTAGCCGGCAAGCTCGATAGCTGAGAGCAAAAGGTCGTCTTGGTAGACGATTATACCGTAGGACTCTCCTAGATATTTTTTCATTCGGGGGTCCAGATATTTTATTAGGCGGGGATTGTGCTTGCGTTTAATATATTCCGGAATGGACTCCATGGGGCCGGGGAGATAGAGGGCGACCATGGCGTTGATGTCGTGAATAGAGGTAGGCTTTAATTCTTTTAAATACCGAGTCATGCCGGAACCGTTGAGCTGGAAGAGGCCTTCAGTTTCACCTTTAGCTAAGAGGGAAAAGGTTTTCTTGTCATCAAGCGGAATGTGTTCGATGTCTATGTCGATGTTGTAGAATTTCTTCACTAAACTTATCGCGTCGGCTAAAATGGCTAAGTTTCTAATTCCTAAGAAGTCGAATTTTAAAAGTCC